>NZ_CP090983.1:1225000-1556250 GCF_021513155.1 Jeotgalibaca sp. MA1X17-3 | reverse complement strand
CACCTTTATTAGTTACATTAAACTCTCTGTTTGAAAAATATCAACAGTATGTGTAAATATACACAGGTTTATAAGAAAAAAAATGAATAGTGTGGAATAGAAAGGGGTTTCCTAGAAACTCCTTTTTTTCGTGCTATTCTTAGTTCATAAGAAAGAGGAGGGAAAACAAGATGGATCTCAAAAAAATAACATCACCAGAATTAATTCACTTGGACGTAGACGTAAATTCAAAAGAAGAAGTTTTAGAACTAATGGTACAGTCCCTATACGAAAATGGGAAAATTCATTCCGATAAAGAGTTTATGAAAGCGATTTACGAAAGAGAGGCACTCTCTGCAACTGGCTTTGAAAATGGTTTAGCTATTCCTCACGGGAAATCCAAAACAGTTAAAGAAGCTTCGGTAGCAGTTTTTCGTTTAAAAAATGAGCTTACTGATTATGAAAGTCTTGATCCTAATAACAAAGTAAAATTACTATTCATGCTAGCAATACCTGAAGAAGAAGCAGGAAGCACACACTTAACGTTACTCGCTGAATTAGCAACGAGACTTTCTGACGAAAATTACTTTAATCAGTTTCTGACAGCAAGTACCTCTAATGAAGTTTATGAATTGCTTGGCGAACAAGAAAAAGAAGAAAAAGAAGTCATTCAAGATGCAGAAGTATATTTAGGAGTTACCGCTTGTCCTGCTGGAATCGCACACACGTACATGGCAGCAGAAGCTTTGCAAAAAGCAGCAAAAGCAGCAGGAGTAAATATCTTTGTTGAAAAACAAGGAGCAAATGGAATTGAAGACAAGCATACAGCAAAACAATTAAGAGAAGCCAAGGGAATCATATTTGCTGTTGATGTAATTGTCAAAGATCCAGAAAGATATGCACATCTTCCTTCAATTAAAACAAATGTTGCTGATCCATTGAGAAATGCTTCTACTTTAATGGAACAAATTATTGAAAAAGGAAAAAGTTATGATGGTCAAGTAGTAAATAATGACTTTGAAGAAGTAGAGGAAACAAAATTATCCTTTAAAAATGAAGTTAAAAACTCAGTTTTAACAGGTATTTCTTACATTATCCCGATAATTATTGCCGGTGGAATGTTGCTTACCTTTGCTACCTTAGTAACTCAAGGGTTTGGATTACAGGAACTGTATAATACACCAGGTAGTTGGTTGAATATGTATCGTCAATTAAGTGGTGGATTGCTAGGAACTCTAATGGTGCCGATTTTAGCGGGTTATATGTCTTATTCCATTGCCGATAAACCTGGTTTGACACCTGGACTTGCAGCCGGTTTTGCTGCTAATATGATTGGCTCTGGTTTTCTTGGTGGTATGCTTGGTGGTCTAGTTGCTGGTTATATTATGAAGTACATGAAAATTTATATTAAACCAAAAGGTGTTTTTGCAGGTTTTGTAAGCTTCTGGGTTTATCCAGTATTAGGTACATTATTAGTTGGAACGATTATGTTATTTGTTCTAGGTACTCCAGTTACTTGGTTAAATGAACAGCTTGTTTCATGGTTAGATACTCTACAAGGCGGTAGTGCACTTGCACTTGGAGCTGTATTAGGAATTATGGTTTCCTTTGATTTAGGTGGACCTGTCAACAAAGCAGCATATGCATTCTGTATTGCAGCGATGGCAAGTGGCAACTATGTACCGTACGCTGCTTTTGCCTCTGTAAAAATGGTTTCTGCATTCGCAATTACAGGAGCAGTCGTATTTGGAAAAGATTTATATACAGAGCAAGAAAAAGAAATTGGACAACAAACATGGTTACTTGGTTTAGCGGGGATTACCGAAGGGGCTATTCCTTTCATGATGAATGATCTGATAAGAGTTATTGCTTCACTTAGTGTAGGTTCTGCAATAACAGGTGCAATCGTTACTACAGCAGGTGTAGGTCTAAGTGTTCCTGGAGCCGGTATTTTTTCTCTATTCTTATTAGAGAATGTTTCTTCTTTAATGGGAATTGGTGTTTGGCTAGGATCTGCTCTATTAGGAGCTGCTATTTCAACTGTTCTATTAATTCTAACGAGAAAAAATAAGTTATCAAAACTATCTGAAGTTAAGTAAGAAAACATAAATTAGGAGGAAATTAATAATGAAAAAGGTTCATATAGTTCCCCACATGCATTGGGATCGCGAGTGGTACTTTACAACGGAAGAGTCTCGGATTCTATTAGTAAACAATATGGAAGAAATTATGGAGATGTTAGAAACAAATCCTGACTATCCCAATTATGTTTTAGATGGTCAAACGGCTATCTTGGAAGATTATTTTGAAGTATGCCCTGAAAATAGAGACCGTGTTACTAAACTTGTTCAAGAAGGAAGACTGATTGTTGGACCTTGGTATAGTCAAACAGACGAAATGGTGATTGGTGGAGAATCAATTGTTCGAAATCTATTATACGGATTAAAAGATTCGGCAAAATTTGGTAGTCCAATGAAAATTGGTTATCTTCCGGACTCTTTTGGACAAACCTCTCAAATGCCTCAAATTTTAAATGGATTTGATATCAAGTACTCCATTTTTTGGAGAGGAATTTCTGAACATCATGGTACAGATAAGACTGAATTTTACTGGGAAAGTGATGATGGGTCAAAAGTATTAGTTCAATTGATGCCTCTAGGTTACGCGATTGGAAAATATCTTCCACAAGATGAAGAAGCTCTTAAAACGAGAATGGATAAATACTTTGGTGTCCTAGACAAAAGAGCAACAACCAAACATTTACTATTACCGAATGGTCATGACCAAATGCCGATTCAAAAAGATATTTTTGAAGTAATAGAAAAACTTGAAAAAGTTTATCCAGATAGAGAATTTTTCTTGAGTCGTTATGAAAATATCTTTGAAGAAATAGAAAAAGAAAAAGGTTTAGATACAATTAAAGGTGAATTTATTGATGGTAAATATAGTAGAGTTCATCGTAGTATTTTCTCTACAAGAATGGATATTAAAGCAGCAAACACAAGAATTGAAAATAAAATCACTTCGATCCTAGAGCCACTTGCATCTATTGCATATTCATTAGGATTTGACTATCATCATGGATTAATTGAAGAAATTTGGAAAGAAATTATGAAAAACCATGCGCACGATAGTATTGGTGCTTGTTGTTCTGACAAAGTTCACAGAGAAATTATGGCACGTTTTTGGAATGCAGAAGAGCGAACAGATCGTCTCATTGATTTTTACAAACGAAGAATAGTAGATGCAGTTGAAGCAGATAATGATTTAGATCGACTAACTTTATTTAATTTAGTTCCTTATGAACGCACTGAAATATCTACTTCAACCGTTATTACTAAGTTTGATTCCTTTGTACTAGTTGATAAAGATGGTGTTGAAGTTCCTTATGAGCTATTGTCAAAAGAAATTATTGATGCAGGATTGATTGATCGACAAATTGTTCATTATGGTAACTACGATCCATTTTTCGAATATACGATTCAGTTGAACCATCCGTTGCCAGCAATGGGGTATGAAACATTATTTATTAAAGAAGTAGTAGCATCAAAAGAAAAAGTACGAGAAGAAAGTAGTACTTTAGAAACAGATTACTTTACTATTACTCCTCAAGCAAATGGTACATTAACAATGAAAGACAAAGAAACTGATAAAACCTATGAACATGTTCTTCAGCTTGAGAATGTAGCCGATGATGGTGATGAGTATGATTTTTCACCATTACTAGGAGATACACCTATTTATTCTAGTGAGTGTATTAAAAATGCAAGCACAAAAATTTTAAAAGGTGAAAAAGAAGCAGTAGTTGAGATTAGCTATCAATTTGAAGTACCTAAAAGCCTTGAATCTAGAAGATCAATGAAAAATGATAGTTATATCGATGTTACGTTCAAACTAGAAGTTCCTTACAATAAACGAACAATAGGTTTAACCGTTCAATTGAATAACCAAGCGGATGATCAACGATTAAGAATGTTGATACCAACCGGGATCAAAGCTAGTTTTTCATATGCAGACAACCAATTTGGTATGATGAAACGTTCTGTAGTAGACCGTGGGATGGCTGTTTGGGAAGAAGAAGGCTGGAATGAAAGACCAGACCCAATTTACCCATTCTTAAATCATGTATCTTTGTCATCTGAAATAGATTCAGTTACTGTAATGACTAATAGTTCTCGTGAGTATGAAATTATTGGTGATACATTTGATACAATTGCAATTACTCTATTCAGAGGGATTGGAGTTCTTGGAAAAGAAAACTTAGTTCGTCGCCCAGGCAGACCTTCTGGAATTAAACTTCCAACTCCTGATTCTCAAATGATTGGGGAACTTGAACTAGAATTTGCCTTTAGAATTGATAACAGCGAGCTTCAATCGGTAGCGATTGGAAAAATGACGAAAGAATGGCTAACACCAATTGTTAGTTACAACAAAATGGAACATAATGCGATGAAATTAAATCCAGTTTCTTTTGTGGTACCTTCTTCATTCAGTTTATTACAAGTAGAAGCGGATGATAGTGTGTTGAGTACATTGAAAAAAGCTGAGAATTCAGATATGCTCGTATTAAGATACTTTAATCCTACTTCAGAACCATCAACTATTCAGTTGACGAACTTAGAAGATTATACGTTCAGTTCATTGAATTTAAATGAAGAGTTTCAGGCTGATGAAAATAAAAATGTAACAATTAAACCAAATCAAGTCGTTACCATTGGTCTGAATAAAAAATAAAGTTAACTAAAAAAAGGAAGGTGAAAAATTGAAAGTTCTTGTAGCAATAGATTCTTTCAAAAGCTCCCTTACTAGTCAAACAGCAAATCAGATCGTAGCAGATACCTTTGGAACCTTTGGACATGCAGTCGAAACATTTGCTATCTCTGATGGTGGGGAAGGATTTGTTTCCGCATACCTTGCAAACGATGTGTATCAAAGTGAATATATTGAAGTAGATACGTTCACTTCTTATGGAAAGCCAATGAAAGCAGGCTATATATATTTTAAGGAAGAGAAAAAGGCGATCGTTGAGATTGCCTTGGCCTCTGGTATTCAATTTAATGAAGAAAAAAATCTTCATCCAAATGATCTATCGTCTTATGGAACCGGACTAGTAGTGAAGGCTGCTATGGAAAATGGAGCTAAAAAGATTATCATTGGCCTAGGTGGTACAGGCACTGTTGATGGCGGTATGGGACTTTTACGAGCATTGGGAGTTACTTTTTATAATTCAGCTGACCAGGAATTAAGTGGAACTGGGAAAGATTTGGGGCAAGTAAGGTATCTAGATTTTGAAAATATCCACCCTTTCGTTGCTGAAGTAGAATTTATAGCTGCAGCAGATGTTGTTTCTAAACTGACGGGTCCCGATGGAGCTGTGAAGGTGTTTGGCAAACAAAAGGGCATCTTAGCAGAAGAGTTGGATGAGTATGAACAACGTATGAAACAATATCTGAAAGCAGTATCTGGAACCAATGTGTCCCATTCTGGAGACGGAGCAGCGGGAGGAGTTGGATTTGCAATTAGACATGGTTTAAATGGAAAAATTGTGAACGGCTTTACACAACTTTCTTCAGATTTTAAACTAGAAGACCAGATAAAAAAAGTAGATTTAGTAATTACCGGTGAAGGTCAAATAGATGAACAAAGTTTATTAGGAAAAGTACCGGTCAGTATCTCAAGGATTGCTCAGAAATATGAAATTCCCGTAATTGCTTTTGTAGGAAGTGAAAAGGGAAATTTAGAAAGAGCAACGGAAGAAGGATTATCGGTAATCGTTCCTATTGTAGATCGTGTTTCGACTTTAAAAGAGGCTCTTGAAAATGCTGATGGAAATTTAGAAAGAGCAGCTACACGCGTAGCAAAATTAGTAGGAATCATTCCTACTAAATGAGACTAAAAAAGAAGTGGCTGGGACTTTTGTCCCAGCCACTTCTTTTTACTTGATTTGTTTTTCAATAAATATTTTTATACCTTTATAATAAAGGAAAGCGGAGATTACTCCGATGATTCCTGTTTGTCCGTATGGGAAAATCAATACTGAATTTAGTAAAGAAAACAAGATTGTAGGGACAAAACTTGCTACCATCATAATTTTCCAATTAACAGAAAACGGAAGCCGAATTCGAAAGAGAGCAGACACAAGGTTTCCAATTATAGTGAAGAGAAGAAGACGAATAGCCGCTTCAAACATACCAGAAAGGAAGCTCAATACAATCATTGTGATGACGGTTATAGTATTCTTCGTACTAAAACGTGAAAGAAGAGAAGTGAAAAATTCGTCTGTAAATCCATCAGCATTTTCATAAGGAATATTGATTGGAACTTGATTGGTTAAGAGAGTGAATGAATCCTCTGTAAAGAGTAGATTCAGTATCGTATTTTCCACATCTTTTTCTTTTTCTAGTTCATCATATTGATTATGGATATCAAAAATGAAATTTAAAGAATCTGTTCGCACTACTAAAGCCTTTTCTAAAGGATCTTTCACGTTTACTGTTCCATCTTCAATCACAAAAGCTGGAATTTTAGTGGTTACTCTACTGATATCTTTTTCAATAGTAGCTACGGCATTCATGTTACTAATAAAAAATGGAATACCAACGATAAGAGAAGTTAATAAAAATAAATAAACAGTTTTTTTTCTTTTTAATTCAGTTGCCTTCCATAAATGAGAAGGATCTAGAAAAGAATTAAATAGTAATGTATACAACGAAATAATGATCACTCTTTTCTTCTATTTAAAATAAGATAATAATAGCTTAGCGAAAAAAAAGGAAAAAGGCAATGTAAAGATAAACACAAACAGTTCTTTTGATAAATAGACTAGAACGTGGTAATCTTATTATAGATTGAAAATATTAACTAGGAGGAAATTGAAATGGCTTTTACCTTACCTGATTTACCATATGATTACACGGCGTTGGAGCCTAATATTGGCGAAGATACAATGCGTACCCATCATGGCAAGCACCACGCTGCCTATGTAAAAAATGCGAATGCTGCATTGGAGAAATATCCAGAATTAGCAGAAAAAACTGTTGAAGAACTTCTGAAAGATATTGATTCTGTACCAGAAGATATCCGAACTGCATTTAGAAACAATGGCGGAGGACATGCAAACCATTCCTTATTCTGGACGATTCTATCACTAAATGGTGGAGGAGAACCAACGGGAGCTGTCAAGGATGCAATTGATGAAGCGTTTGGTAGTTTCAATGACTTTAAAGAAAAATTTAGCGCTGCTGCAACTGGTCGTTTTGGATCAGGATGGGCATGGCTAGTATTATCTGATGGAAAACTAGAAGTTACTTCTACTCCAAACCAAGATAGTCCTTTAATGAATGGTAAGACACCTGTTCTAGGTTTAGATGTATGGGAACATGCTTACTACCTAGACTATAAAAATGTTCGTCCAGACTATGTTCAATCATTTTGGAACCTTGTAAATTGGGATGAAGTAAATAAACGTATAGAAGCAACTAAATAATTACATAAAAAAATAAAGAGTGGGGCAATCCTACTCTTATTTTTTATGCTTTTTAAAACTTTTTCTATGATAGAAAATAATTAGAGTTGTAACAAATAAAGCAGCGATACTAATCAGAATTCCTTCTTGTAAATAAGGAACGTGATAGTTTAGTTGGATTTTATGAATCCCTTTTTTTATCGGAGCCGCTAAAAATCCATCTAAAGCAGAAATGGTTTCAACCTTTTCGCCATCAATCGATAGTTTCCAACCCTCAGAATAGGGGATAGAAGTCATTAGCAGAGAGTGATCATTTTTAATCTTCACATCTCCTTCTATTTTAGTTTGACTAAAGGAAGAAAGAGTTATTCCTTCTTCTTTTGCTTCTGTGATTACTTCTCGGAATTTTGAAAGATCAAACCTGTATAACTTTAGGTCACGTATAGTTATAGAATCTTTTAATAAAGAAAATTGGAAATTGAGAAGCTCATTTTTTTGATGACTAGCCACATTAAGTACTTGATCATTTCGAAACGTCGTATAATATCTAAATGTTTCATCATTTAAGGATAATTCTACTTCTTCATCTTTTAGACGGGAGTCCAGAACCAGATAATAGGGATCATCTGTTTTAGGAGTTATTTGAAGTTCAATCATGGCGTCTTCATTGGTGTCAGATTTGTTATACGTTCTGTTAACAGATTTAGAATTACCCAAATAATCAGATATATTTTCAGTAACAATAGAATCAAAAGATTCTTCTATATAAAAAGAAGATTCAGGTAGATTTGTCATAGCTGTTAAAATATCTTCTTGATTTTTAATTGGATTATTTTTTTCTAGTTCAACAGATGCAAGATCCTCTGAAACACCAAATACTAGTGGAAGAGCATACTCATTTTCATAAATATTCGTTCGTAAGGACTCTGACTCTAATTGATACTGCTGCATATCAGGACGAGTAGAATTAGCATATAAATGATATAAATCATAATTTTTTTTGAGTTCATCCGATAAAGGATTATTAACTCCAAAATAACGAATTCCAAAAAGAGAATCTGTAAAAAGTGTACCGGTTGAGTAGGATACAAAACCATTGCCATCCGGAAAGCCTAGTAAGCCATATAACTGAGGAACTTCCCTTTCAAAAGTGGAACTAAAGTGAGAAGCACTAGGATAATTAGCTTGAAAACTATCATTCTTTGACCGTTGAAAGACTTTTTCAATCCGGTAGAACTCATTGTCATCCGGCCTGATGTCTCGTAACATATCATCCAAGACAAGCTGATAATCATTAAAAGGTTTCATTTTTACATAGCTCAAACGAGTTAAGTCAATGGTTGCATTGGCACTCATCTCTACGGCTGTAATTAATAGGAGGACGTAAGGCATCCATTTATAAGAATTTTCTCTTAGTAATAATAAAACTAAAGTAAGGATCAACAGTATACCCGTTGCAAGAACTTGTATGGGAATAACAAAATCAAAATCTTTTTCTAACACATATAAGGCACTTCCCGTTTGAAGGACGAGTAAGGTACAAGCAAACCATAATGGAAAGCTCTTCGTTTTTTGAGCACTTCGAAACCCATTAAGTATT
Source organism: Jeotgalibaca sp. MA1X17-3 (assembly GCF_021513155.1). Classification (NCBI taxonomy): domain Bacteria; kingdom Bacillati; phylum Bacillota; class Bacilli; order Lactobacillales; family Carnobacteriaceae; genus Jeotgalibaca; species Jeotgalibaca sp. MA1X17-3. The sequence goes on along the minus strand of NZ_CP090983.1, from coordinate 1,547,206 downwards.
AAAAAGAAACACACAACGAAAGAGAAACGATATGGATACCAGATTGGATATTGAAAGGCATGCCAAACTTTATTAAGAAACTTAATATTCATAGAGGCAAAAAAGAAAACGGTGATGAAGAAAGAGACAATCCGTTCTTTTTTAGAAAAATTCTGGTTAAAAAAGTAAAAAAGAAATGTAACGAGTGCAAGTGTTCCGATGAAAAGATTCGGATGACCGGATGGCATCTGATCAAAATTAAAAGAACCAATATAGAATTTAGATAGAACTTCTAAAAAAGGATAATCTAGACTCCAATCAACAGTTTCATTAATATAACTGGCTTTTCCTCCCATTAATGAGAAAAAGTTAGGTAACAGGATGAAAGCAGAAAGAGTTGCACTTAATATAGAAAAAAATGCAAAACGAAGACTAGTAGAAAAGAAATGGTAGATTTTTTTCGATACAGTCCATTCGCTTGTTTTTTCTTGCTTTATGAGTGCAAAAATAAAATATAAGACTACAAAAAGACAAATCATGTATCCGATATAGTAGTGAGAAAAAAGCATGATTGCAAGCATGATACTATAAAATAAACCACTTTCTCCATCTACTAATTTTTCCACTCCCAATATAATGAGAGGTAAAAATACTAAACCGTCTAACCACATGACGTTTAACTGATTGGCAATTACAAATCCCATCATGGCATAAGCCAGAGAAAAAGTAGGAACCAGAAGACCTTTTCCTTCAAATTTTTTAATTAATAAGTAAGCGAAGGATAAGCTTGCAGAAGATATTTTTAAAATCATTAGTAACGTTACACCAACCGGAAGATATCTTTGAGGAGTAAATAAAAGAATTAAATTAAAAGGACTTGTTAAATAATAAGACCAGAGACCAACCATTTCACCGCCGATTCCCTTTGTAAATGAGTAGAGGAGGGCACTAGGTTCATGAAGCAAGGTATGTCTATAATAGCTAAAAAAATCAACGTATTGTTGTCCTAAATCGACAGTTAGTAATGTTTGTTTACCAAATGGATAGACACCAATTGATGCATATATGATAGAAATGATGACAAATGGTAACAAGAACGAAACAAATAGTAACATTTTACGAGAAAATGGTTTTGAGAATGATGGAAACATAAACAGGATCCTCCTACATCTATAAATGGTTGGTTTGAAAGAATATATATACAAAAGTAACATATTTAAATTTAAAATGCATTTTTTTGTGGAGCTCTCAGTGGTCTAATCCTTTCCAGCCTCATTGTAAATCAATCTTATTTTGATATAATGAGGTATTGAATTTTATAACATAGGAGTGTAGACATTGGGAAATTTTAAACAACAAAGTAGAAAAAATAATTCTCACATCCCTTTCCGTCTGAATCTATTATTTTTTATTGTTTTTTTACTCTTTTCAACTATTGTTGCCCGGTTAGGTTACTTGCAAATCATTCGCGGAGAAGAATTTGAAGCAATTGTTAGAAGAACGGAGACAACGGCTGTATCACAAACCGTTCCACGTGGCCTTATCTATGACCGGAATGGAAATATACTGGTAGGAAATCAAGCCCAACACTCTATTACATATACTAGAGGAGCGAATGACTCTGCTGAAACAATGGCAAAGACTGCTGAGACCTTATCAAGTATGATTAAAGTGAGTACGAGTAGTCTAACAGAAAGAGATTTAAAAGATTTTTGGGCGGCTACTCATTTAGAAGCATTACGCGAACGACTATCGGATGAAGAGAAATTACTTCCCGGTTCTGAATTATATACGGTTGAACTCGAGAAAATTACAGATGAGGATATTGATTTAACTGATGCTGAAAAACAAGCAGCTGCTATCTTTAAAAGTATGAATGGTGCAGCTGCCTTAACGACGATCAATATAAAAAATATAGAGGTAAGTGAATCTGAACTTGCGATTGTTAGTGAAAACCTTTCTAAATTAAACGGTGTAGAAGTTTCGAAAGATTGGCAACGTATTTATCCATATGGTGATCTATTAAGTACGATTTTAGGTGGAGTGACATCTGAAAAATCAGGATTACCAAGTGGGGAGATAGCTTCCTATCTAGCTAAAGGATACGCACGGAACGATCGCGTAGGAAATGCCTATTTAGAACAACAATACGAAACAGTTCTACGTGGCACAAAAGCTCAATATGAAATGACGACAAATCAGAATGGTGAAACAGTGGCTACTTCCCAAACATACGAGGGAAAGAAAGGCGACAACTTAATTTTGACCGTTGATATTCCTTATCAGCAAAAAATAGAGCAAATTGCTACTGATTTTTTAACTAGTGAAGAAGATGAATGGAATGACCGAATCTATATTGTAACTCTTAACCCTAAAAATGGTGATGTTTTAGGGATGACTGGTAAAAAGATTGATTATAAAACAGGAGAAGTAGTCGATAGTGTCCATGGCGTACTAAATGAAAACTTTATTATGGGGTCGACCATAAAAGGGGCAACGGTCCTTGCGGGTTACATGGATGGAGTTATTACTCTGACAGACAACACCTTGATTGATGAACCTTTGACTTTTCAAGGTACGGAGGAAAAATCTTCTTTATTCAATCAAGTTACAAATAATCAAATTCCTGTCAACGATATTATCGCCTTGGAAAAATCTTCCAATATCTATATGGTAAAGATTGCTATGTTGATGGGGGGACAAAATACATACGAATATAAAGGGCCTATCATGATTGATAAAGATGAAACATTGGCTAAGTTACGTTCCTATTATTCTCAATTTGGTTTAGGTGTAAAAACGGGAATTGATTTACCTAGTGAGTCGCAAGGATATTTAGGAGTTCCTCCTGAAGCAGGTGTAGTTTTAGATGAAGCGTATGGTCAATTTGATAATTATACGCCTATACAACTTGCCCAATATATAGCAACCATTGCAAATAATGGAACAAGGTATGCTCCACGGCTCGTGAAAGAGATTCGTGGAACCGATGAAAATGGGTCTCTCGGGGCTATTGAATCAACAATAGATCCAAAGGTCATGAATCAATTGAATGTCTCACAAGAGGCTATTAAGAGAGTACAACAAGGCATGTGGCAAGTTACTCATAGCCCAACTGCTTTTTCTACTAGTGTTTTTGGTGTAAATGACAGTATTGGGATTGCCGGTAAAACAGGAACAGGAGAATCCGTGTATCAAGGAGAAGTACCCGAACTTAAAAATCAAACTACAACTAACTCTGCTTTTGTAGGATATGCACCATTTGACGATCCAGAAATTGCGGTAGCTGTAATTATTCCTTATTTAAAAGAAAACAACGCACCTGCAACTCGAATTACAAAAGAAGTAATTGATGTTTATTTTGAAAATAAATAAGTACAAAAAAAGACTTCCTAAAAAATTAGGAAGTTTTTTTACTATAAAAATAAATAGAATTAGTTAATGAGCCGTAATAATATCGAGTACTTTTTGATAACCCATATCTTTGGAAAGAGTATAGGATCCGTATTGAATACTTGTGAGTTTTTGGTTCTCGATTAAGTAGGTTTGAGCCAGTTCATAATCGGTAATCAGTCCTTCTTGTATGAGGTTTTCTAGAACAACCGAAGAAGGTTCTCCTTCTTTTATAATGAAAATAATCGATTCTGATGTACCATTGGTTGATTCTGAAGGATCTTCAGAATCAGTACTTTCAGTAGATTGTACGGAATTAGATTCAAGGGTCTTAACATCTTGTTGTAATTGTTCATTTTCAGTAGAAAGAGATTCATATTTTTGCTTGTAGTCGACTTTGTCAGACTCTGTAACAAATAACGAACCTTGTATGAATTGGAAACTAGCCAAAATGAGCGCAGCTACGAAAAATCCAAGGGCTAGGAAACGCAGTTTATCTTTATTCATTGCTTCTCCTTTCTAAAACAGATGGGGGGATTGTTTATTGTAAATTTTCTAAATGATTATCGACAATCAATTGTACGGTTGTTTCAGGTATTTCTAGTTTTTCTGCAATTTCATCAAAAGTATTTCCCTGTTCATAAAGTCTAATCGTTTGTTGCTTTGTTAATTCATTTATTTTCTTAGGCCCCGTGACTTCTTCTTGAGGAACCGTAATTCCAGAAGCCTCTTCTAATTCAACAACTCTTTTTTTCAAGGAACGTAGGTCTTTCGTCATTTGGAGCGTAAAATCTGTTATTTCGGCAGTCATTGCACTATCTTTATTTTTTGAGAAGAAAGATATAAACAAGAGTATAATGGCAATCGCTAAAAGAATGATTACAATCATCCATAATTCCATTTTATTCACCTCAATTCCTTTCTTTTTCTGTCTCTCTACATTCTAATGAATTGACAAAATTTGTGCAACAGCAACTTTTCTCTTTTTTTCTCTCTAAAAGCGTGTATACTAGAAACAGTTGTAAATTAAAGCTGGATTATCATCCTTATTAATGATACAATTCAAAATGCAGAAGATGGAAGTTAATCTTCAATTTTTTTATGTTTGGAGGTATAAATAATGCGAGTAAACATTACTTTAGAATGCACAGAATGTAAAGAGCGTAATTATCTGACTCAGAAAAACAAACGCAATAATCCAGATCGTTTGGAAGAGAAAAAATATTGTCCACGTGAAAGACGTGTCACTTTACACCGTGAAGTAAAATAACAACAGGTCCTTCCTGTTGTTTTTTTTTATCTCAAAACCCCTATAATGAAGGAGGAATCCTTACTTGGATAAAAAAGAATTACGAGCTATTATTCTCAAACAGTTAAAAGAGCTTCCGATAGAAACTAGGGAAAACTTTAATAAAAGCTTGTTAAAACAATTAAAAGAAACCAATGAATGGAAGCAAGCACAGACGATTGCAGTTACGTTATCTCGCTTTCCTGAAGTAGACACAGAGTTGCTTGTTCAAGCAGCTTGGGATGATGGAAAACAGTTAGTCATTCCCTATAGTGGGAAGAACCGAAAATTATCTTTCTATGTGTATAGTCCTCAAACAAAAATAAAACAGAGTCGTTTTGGATTATGGGAACCAGAAAATCGTGAAGATGAGATAAAAAAAGAACGAATCGATTTAATTATCGTACCTGGACTTGCTTATTCTGACAAGGGATATCGGGTTGGATTTGGTGGCGGATACTATGATCGTTATTTAGCTTCTTACACGGGTAAAACTATTTCTATCTTGTATCCTTTCCAATTAGAACAAGAAACGAGTTCCTTAACAGAATCATTTGATATTCCTGTACAAAAACTACTGATAGCTTTTGAATAACCATTTGTGAAAATCATTAAAATTTGGAGGTGCTTCTATGAAACAATTAAATGTAAGAAGTAAATTTTCCAGTAAAAACCCAAACATGACGTATCTTCTTTTGGCCATTCAAATTATTGTTTTTATTTTGATGACTTTTTCCGGTGGAAGTACAAATTCGTACACCTTGATCTTTTTTGGAGCAAAATTTAATCCTGCCATTGTAGCAGGTCAATATTGGAGATTTATTACTCCTATGTTCTTACATATAGGATTCACACATATTCTAATGAATAGTATTACTTTGTATTTTCTAGGAGCAGAAATTGAAAGGATTTATGGAAGCTTTCGTTTTCTAATCATCTATCTTTTAGGCGGGATCATGGGGAATGTGATGAGCTTTGCTTTTTCAAATTCTCTTTCTGCAGGAGCAAGTACTTCGTTATTTGGTCTTTTTGCAGCAGCGATTGTATTAGGAAGAATGTATCCAGATAATTATGCGATTCGTCATATGGCACAAGGATTTACGATTTTAATCGTATTAAATTTCATTACGGGACTTACCTCGTCTTCTATTGATAATTGGGGTCATTTAGGTGGGGCTATAGGTGGTGCACTCTCCGCACTATTTATATCCGTTCCACGTTATGCTGGACCATTAAATAAAAAAAGGATAGGTGCGGGAGCAGCTTATGTAGGAATCATTATTCTTTTAATTTTTATAGGCTATACACGCTTACGTTTGCTATACTAATACAAACAACATTTTATTTTGGAGGCGTTCTATTTGTCAAAGAAAATTTTAGGAATTGACTTAGGTGGGACTTCTGTTAAGCTCGCAATTTTGACAGAAGAAGGAGAAGTTCAACAAAAATGGAGTATTGAGACAAACACTCTAGATGGTGGGAAACAAATTGTGCCCGATATTATTGAATCTGTTCATCATCATTTGGATTTGTATCAAATGGATGCTACTGATTTTGTAGGGATTGGAATGGGTTCTCCAGGTGCAGTTGATCGAATAAAAGGTACCGTTACCGGAGCATTCAATCTGAACTGGAAAAAGAAACAAGAAGTAAAGAAAACGATTGAGAACGCTTTGCAGATTCCTTTTTTTATTGATAATGATGCAAATGTAGCAGCATTAGGTGAAAAGTGGAAAGGTGCCGGTGCTGATAATAAAGACGTTGTGTTTATTACACTAGGTACAGGAGTTGGTGGTGGAATCATTGCTAATGGAGGTTTGGTTCATGGTGTTGCTGACTCAGGTGGAGAGATTGGACATATCACAATCGATCCAGGCGGATTTGAATGTTCTTGCGGTAAAAGAGGCTGTTTGGAAACAGTAGCAAGTGCTACAGGAATCCTTAATTTAGCGCGAAAACACTCAGATGAATTTGCTGGAGATTCTACTTTAAAAAATATGATTGATGATGGAAGACAAATTAGTGCAAAAGTTGTTTTTGATCAAGCCAAAGAAGAAGATGAATTTGCAAAGATGGTAGTAGATCGCTTTGCTTATTTCTTGGGGCTTGCTTGTAGCCATATTGGAAATATGCTGAATCCTCAATACATTGTTATTGGAGGCGGCGTATCAAATGCGGGTGAATTTTTAATAGAACAAGTACGCCATTATTTTGAGGAACATTCTTTTCCAAATGTACGAAAGACAACAAAAATTCGTCGTGCAGAACTAGGAAATGATGCAGGTGTGATCGGTGCAGGATATTTAGTAAAACAAAACCAAACACATTCCGCATAAAAGTAGAAAAGGGTGAGAGCGATCTAGTGATTGTTCTTACCTCTTTTTTGCCATTCTGACTTTATATTTCTTAAAAGTAGTAGAAAAGATTGAGGAAATTGTGTAATATAGATGGTAGAAGTAGAAAGGATGAATGTTTAAATATGAACGCTCTTCAAATCATCACAATTTTATTGTGGGTAATAATAGCTGGGATTGGTATTTATCAACTTTTTCGTTATTTTCAAAGAAGAAATGCCGCAACATTTCTTACTTCTGAAGAATTCCGCAAAGATATTCGGAAAGTACAAGTTATTGATGTACGTGAGAGACCGAGATTCGAAGCAGGTCATATTTTAGGAGCTAGAAACATTGCTTTTACAGCGTTCAAAGAACGTTTTCCAGAAATTCGTAAAGATCAGCCTGTTTATCTTTATGACCAAAGAACATCTCTTAGTGGACGAGCTGCTGCTCATTTAAAAAAGAATGGATATACGCAAATTTACATTCTTAAGGGCGGCTACGATAATTGGGATGGAAAAATAAAAAAAGGTTCATAATAAAAAAAACTGCCTAAAAAAAGGGCAGTTTTTTTTAAGAATTACAATAGAATTTTTATATGGTGATCCTTACTTATTAATAAATAAAGAGTAAAGAGCAGTAAGAACGCCACTACCGACCATGGCGAATAGCATGATCCAAATAACGACTTTTGACATTTTATTAAATTTGGATGTAGTTGATTTTTTGTTTTTGCTCACAAATTTTACCACCTTTATTAGATTTCATGGATAAGTTTACAATAAATTTGACTAGAAGTAAAATGAATATATTTTAAGTCGTATAAAATCAGAAAGTTTTTACTAGATTATGCGGCAAAAATAGTACGAGATGCTTCCTATTTAGAAGCTTTTTTGTTAGGATTAACCTTATGAGAGAATGTGTTTATTATGAAGGGAGTATTAAATATGTCTAAACAACAAATCGGAGTTGTTGGAATGGCCGTAATGGGTAAAAACCTTGCACTTAATATTGAAAGCAGAGGTTATACGGTTTCCATCTATAATCGAACAGGTTCAAAAACTGAAGCAGTAGTAGAAGAAAATCCTGATAAAAATTTAGTTGCTACATTTACTATAGAGGAGTTTGTAAATTCCTTAGAAAAACCAAGAAGAATTTTGTTAATGGTTAAAGCAGGGGACGCAACTGATAAAACGATTCAATCTTTACTTCCACACCTTGATAAAGGCGATGTACTGATTGATGGAGGAAATACGTTCTATAAAGAAACAATTCGTCGAACAAAAGAATTAGAAAATTCAGGAATCAACTTTATAGGTACAGGTGTTTCTGGCGGAGAAGAGGGCGCATTGAAGGGTCCTTCTATTATGCCGGGTGGACAAAAAGAAGCATACGATTTAGTAGCTCCTATTTTGAAAGAAATTGCAGCAAAAGCTGAAGATGGCGAACCATGTGTTACTTATATGGGTAGCGATGGTGCAGGTCATTATGTGAAGATGGTACATAATGGAATTGAGTATGGCGATATGCAATTGATTGCAGAGTCCTACGATTTAATGAGAAACTTCTTAAACATGAGTGTGGAAGAAATTGCTGGTGTATTTAAAGAGTGGAATGAAGGCGAATTAGATAGTTTCCTCATTGAGATTACAGCAGACATTCTTACTAAATATGATCCAGAAACTGGAAAACCAATGGTAGATATTATTCTAGACCGTGCTGGAAATAAAGGAACGGGTAAATGGACGTCCCAAAGTGCTTTGGACTTAGGTGTTCCGCTACCGTTAATCACAGAATCAGTTTTTGCACGATTTATTTCTGCTTTAAAAACAGAACGTGTAGAAGCAAGTAAAATCCTTCCAAAAGTAGAAGGTGAGTTACCTGAAGTAGATCGAGCTGAATTTTTAGAAAATATTCGTAAAGCTTTGTATTTCAGTAAAATTATGAGCTACGCACAAGGGTTCTCCCAATTACGTTTTGCAAGTGAAGAAAATGAATGGGATCTTCAGTATGGTGAAATTGCAAAAATTTGGCGTGCGGGATGTATCATCCGAGCAGCCTTCTTACAAAATATAACAGATGCTTATGATAAAAAACCAGAATTAGCAAATCTTTTATTAGATGATTATTTTGTTGCCATTACTAAAGAATACAATCAATCCGTTCGTAAAGTTGTCTCAACAGCAGTACTAGCAGGAGTTCCAGTACCAACATTCTCTTCTGCTATTGCATACTTTGATTCTTATCGTGCAGAAACATTACCAGCAAACATTATCCAAGCTCAACGTGACTTCTTTGGAGCACATACATATGAGCGTACTGATAAAACTGGCTCGTACCATTTTGAATGGGAAGAGGGAGTAGAAACAAAAGAAGACTAACAAACGATTGAATTGAATAGAATTTCCCCCACCTTTAAAAACTTCTAAGCATGTTTACGTGAGTAGGAAGTCCTTAATGGGAGGGGGTTTTTCTTTGATATTAAAAGCATGATAGATTCATATAATAGAAAAAGAATACCGCTATTAAGTTGTTTTCCTATTTATTTACAGAATCAGATGCGCTTTTCATTATAAATATGCTAAAATAAGATGAGAGAATAATGGCAACTCAAAATAGCTGGATAATGGACAGAAAAAGGGAGAAACTTATGGAAAAAATAGAAAACCAACGTATATTGATTATTGAAGACGAAAAAAACCTTTCTCGTTTTATTGAATTGGAATTAAAGCATGAAGGATATGAGACTGAGATTTGTTATAACGGTCGCACTGGTTTGGAAGCAGCCTTAAATTCAGATTGGGATTTAATCCTATTAGATTTGATGCTTCCAGAATTAAATGGAATTGAAGTGTGTCGTCGTCTCCGCCCAATGAAAAATACTCCTATCATCATTATGACTGCTCGTGATTCTGTCATCGATAGAGTTTCAGGATTAGATCATGGAGCAGATGATTATATTGTAAAACCTTTTGCAATTGAAGAATTATTGGCACGTATCCGGGCATTACTGCGTCGTATTGAAATTGAAGAAGAACAACGTAAAGTAAAACAAACAACCGTTACTTACCGCGACCTAGTAATTGAAAAAGAAAACAGAGTGGTACGTAGAGGAGACGAACAAATTGAATTGACTAAACGTGAATATGAACTTCTATTAATCTTAATGGAAAATATTAACGTTGTTTTATCAAGAGAAGTTCTTTTAAACAAAGTTTGGGGCTATAAATCAGAAGTTGAAACAAACGTAGTGGATGTATATATCCGTTACTTAAGAAATAAGATAGATGTAACTGGAAAAGATAGTTATATTCAAACTGTTCGTGGAACTGGTTATGTGATGCGTTCCCAAAATGTTGGATAGGATTGATTTTATGGCAAATAAAAGAAAAGGAAATCCCCAATCCATTCGTTGGAAGTGGGGGTTTCGTTTAACGATTACTTTTTTCCTTTTTTTTCTTTTTTCTTCTGCCATTTTAATGAGTGAGATTCATCAAAATTTATATCAAAAAGAAGAAGAAAACGCAAAAGAAATGCTTCAATCTGTTATTGAGACCTTTAGACAGGTGGATACTCGATTAACAAAAAGCAATGTGGAAAGTTTGATTGATAAAATCTCTGTTTCTACAACAACAAAAGGATTAAAGAAAGTAGATAATATTCCTTACCTAGAAGACTTGAAGAGTAAGGGAATCACGCTCCGTGTCTTTGACGTGGAAGGGGATCTTCTATATGAATCCCAAAAAAGCAATACGACCTTCCAAAAAACTTCAGGGTACTATTTTCAAACACAACAAATAAATAATCGTGATGCGTTTATCGGTGGCAGTACCATTTTAGGTGAAACTAGGTCATTATTGTTGGGATATGTGCAAGTTACTTTCCGTCTGACCGAATACCATGAAATCATTGCCTATAATAATAAATATTTCTTTCTCTTACAATTAGTAGGAGTCGTTCTTTCTGTTATCTTTGGCTATGGAAGTGCACTTTTATTCTTTAAGCCAATTAAGCATATGGCGGATACGATGAATGAAATTACAGAAGACACTCTTTCCCAAACTAGGATTAAAATTAAAGAAGGACGGAATACAGATGAACTAACTGATTTATCTATACAAATTAATAACTTGATGGATAAAATGGCTCATTATGTAACCCAACAAAAACAATTTGTGGAAGATGTTTCTCATGAACTTCGAACACCCACAGCGATTGTAGAAGGGCACTTAAAGTTATTGAATCGTTGGGGAAAAGATGATCCACAAGTACTGGATGAATCTCTGGCCGCCTCTTTAAATGAAATTACAAGAATGAAAACATTAGTACAAGAAATGTTAGATTTATCTAGAGCAGAACAAGTTCAGATTCATTACCAAAATGAAGAAACACCTATTATTAGTGTCGTAACGCAAATTTTCCACAACTTTGAAATGCTTTATCCTGAATTTCATATTTATCTAGATCAAGATATCGATGAAGAAAGATATGTAAATGTATATCGCAATCATTTAGAGCAAGTTTTAGTGATTTTATTGGATAATGCAGTGAAATATTCTTTAGATCGAAAAGAAATTCATATTTCTTTATCTGAAACTCTTTCTAAGGTACAAATTGCCATACAAGATTTTGGTGAAGGAATGTCCCAAAAAGATCAGCAAAAAATATTTAATCGTTTCTATCGCATAGACAAGGCCAGAACACGAGAAAGTGGTGGACATGGACTTGGTTTGGCGATTGCCAAAGAATTGTTAGAAGGATACAAAGGAGATATTTCTGTGGAAAGTGTGTTAGGGCATGGAACTATTTTCCGAATCCAACTTCCCTATATTGAAAAGGAAATGACGGAAGAAAAATAAAAAGACCTTTCCCAATTTATTTGTTGGGAAAGGTCTTTTTTATTGTGAAAGTTACTTGCGTTTTTGTTTGCCAGCATTTCTACCTGAAGCTTTATCAGCATATCTTTGTGAAGCTGATAAGGTTTTGACAGGTTTTTCTTTTGGTTTTTCTGAAACAGGTTTTGCTTGTTTCATTGGTTTTTTAATCGGATTTTTCTTTATTTCTTCTTCAACCTGAGCTTGAACTTTTGGCTTAATCAGTTTATTTTGTGTAAACGTCTGAGCTGCAGCAAAAATTCCACCAGCTAGCCAATAAAGAGCTAGTCCAGCAGGGGAAGACCATGAGAAGAATAGAATCATTACTGGATTCAACATCATCATTGATTTCATTTGTTTTTTTGATTCTTCCGGAACACCAATCATTGAAACGTAACCTTGGACAACATAAGCTAGTCCAGCTAAAATCGCAAGGAGGGCACTTGAATCTCCTAAATTAATTCCTAAAAATGTACTTGCTGCAATCTCTGGCGTTAAGTTAACGGCCTGATACATTGCAGTGAAAATGGGCATTTGGATTAGAATGGGTAAACAACCAACTCCACCCGTCATGCTAATATTGTTATCTTTATATAGAGACATCATCTCTTGAGAAACGGTTTGCTTCTCTTCAGGAGTAACCGCCTGTTTCTGACGCCGCTGAATATCATCTAAGTCAGGCTTGATATAACGCATTTTTTCTTGCTGAATCATGGATTTCTTAATCTGACTAAAATTAAGAGGCATGATAATAATTCGAACAATGATGGTAATTACGATAATGGCTAAGCCATAATTCCCATCAAATAACTCTGCCATCCAGATAATAAACTTACTGGTTGGTACAACTAGGTTTTCATAAATGAAACCTGTCGGATTGCGGTTTTCATCATACTTCATACAACCTGATAAAAATGTCAGGAGAGCAAGCATTTCAGCTGAGAACATTAACTTTTTCTTTAGCTTCATATCAACATTCCTTTACTTTATTCATTCGTTGATAACTATACAGGAGTAAAGCATCTATTTCAATTGGTAATATGGAAACTTATGAAATTTTCAATAGATTCTTTTTCTTCGATTGAAACATGATCGACTTTCGAAAAAGGAGTGGGATTATTTTTGATTTTTTCAATGAAGTTTTCTAGCTGTTTTGCTTCGCCAACCGCTTCAATAGAAACTGTTCCGTCCTCATTATTACGAACTGTTCCTTTAATTCCTATTTCATCTGCAATTTGTTTAGTTGTATAGCGAAATCCGACCCCTTGTACGCGTCCTTCTACTAAAAGTAAAGCATTCTTTATCATAATAAACCTCCTTTTTAGTACCAAATATTTCCATTCAATCATCTATTCTGATATATTTTTAGTGTACTGAATACAGTTGCTATAGTCAATGAAACAACTATTTTGAGTCACCCCTAAAAATGAAAAGAGGTTTTAATATGTATCAGGTTTATTTGACTGAAGGCGAGTATGAACCTTGGTGGTTTTTTGATGATTGGAAAACATTAATTATAGAAGAAAAAACGTTTAAAAATCTTGAAGAAGCTATTGAAGAATATAATAGTGAATTTTTTAAACATTCTAATACGTATCCCTATCAAAAAACAAAGAAATCTTTTTTGACCGCTTTTTGGTGTGATGAAGAAAAAGTTTTCTGTGAATCTTGTGATGATGACATTCAAATTTATCATGGTGTCATGCTTTTAAAAGATGGACAGCGTATTTCATAAACTTCCCTTACATAAATCTCTGTAAGGGATTTTTTGTTGATTATCTTTTTTGTTACAATATGTTGTATAATAGACAACAGAGGATATTTTTAATATGTATGTTCAGTAAAAATATTAATCGTTGTAAAGAGGGAAGGAGTGAAGAACATGGCGAAACAATCTCCGAAAAAAAGTCGGAAATCTACTTCGAAAAACAAAAAAACAAATCGTATCTCTCATGAACTAACTGGAATTCTATATTTATTTGCAGCAGTTTTAGGGATAAGTCAATTAGGCTTTGCTGGCATTTTAACTGCTAATTTTTTCCGTTTCTTTTTTGGTGAAATATTTATAGTTCCTTTGGGATTATTTGGAATATATGGATTATATTTATTGATTATGGGGAACGAGCCACGATTGCGGAAGAAGTACATTCTTTCTGGCATCTTGCTATTGTTAGCATCTATGCTTTATTTGCATGCTGCTTCTTTTCAGACCATCGCTTCTGCAGGAGGTTCCGTTTTTCAAGTTACACTGGTGCGATTTTTATCTGATACACGAGCCAGCACGATTACTGGAACCATGGGCGGAGGAATGATTGGTGCCATCTTATACATGACGACTCATTTTCTGGTGGCACAATGGGGAACTTTTGTGATTATTGGACTCCTAATCTTTTTAGGAATCTGTACGATATTAGGAATGAGTACCCACGATGTTATGCAAATGGTACGAAAAGTTTTGTTCCAAGTAGGGAACCTTTTGAAAATAGGATATGGATGGATTTCAAATAGGCTTTCACGACAATGGACAAGTTTAAAAGAACGTTTTATAAATAAAACCAACCAAAATAAAACAACAACTCCCTCCTCTATTGAAGAATCTGGAGAAGATTCTGTACAAGAGGATAATTGGTTGTCAAAAGCAAGAAATAAAATAACAAAAGGTGCAGAGACAAACGAAGCAGGAGAAAATCAGCAGTCTACAGACGGATCTGACATTCCTGCATCAGTTCAATTGACCATTGATAGTTATCAAAGACAGCAAGAAAATGAGGAAAAGCTTTTTGAAAAAGTACCTCCTTCTGATCCAACGATCGCTTCTAGACAAAAAACAGGAGACGAACAGGGAGGGGAAGAAAATGAAACGGACCTTGAATTTGAAATAAAAGAAGAAACGGAAAATCGAGATTATATTTTACCGGAAAATCATCTTTTAAATGACGTAAAACCAACCGACCAATCTCAAGAATATGGCATTATTGAAAAAAATGTTAAAAAATTAGAAGAAACATTTAAAAGCTTTGGAGTGGATGCGAAAGTCCGAAAAGCAAACTTGGGTCCAGCGGTTACGAAATATGAGATTCAACCTGCTGTAGGTGTAAAAGTCAGTAAAATTGTGAGTCTTGCAGATGATATTGCTCTAGCACTCGCTGCGAAAGATATTCGTCTGGAAGCACCAATTCCTGGGAAATCCTTTATTGGAATTGAAGTTCCTAATAGTGAGGTTAGTACTGTGTCCTTTCGAAATGTTATGGAAGGTCAAAAATATACAGAAAAACTTCTTGAAGTTCCTTTAGGAAGAGATATTTCAGGGATTGTTCAAACGGCTGATTTAACGAAGATGCCTCACTTACTTATAGCCGGTGCAACTGGAAGTGGTAAGTCAGTTTGTATCAATGGAATCATCACAAGTATTTTGATGAAGGCAAAACCGAACGAAGTAAAAATGATGATGATTGATCCTAAAAAAGTAGAATTAAATGTATACAATGGCATTCCCCATCTACTTACTCCAGTAGTGACCAATCCTAGAAAAGCAGCACAGGCATTACACAAGGTAGTAGCTGAGATGGAAAGAAGATATGAATTATTTGCGGGAACGGGTATGAGGAATATTGATGGCTACAATGATCTCATCACGGAACACAACCTTGAAAAAGGAGAAGATAATCCACGACTACCTTACATTGTAGTGATTGTAGATGAATTAGCTGATTTGATGATGGTTGCTAGCAATGAAGTGGAAGATGCCATTACTCGTTTAGCTCAAATGGCGCGTGCAGCTGGAATACATATGATCTTAGCCACTCAAAGACCAAGTGTGGATGTTATTACAGGAATCATTAAAGCAAATGTTCCTTCACGTGTTGCGTTTGCCGTTTCTAGTTCAACTGATTCTCGAACCATTATTGATGGAGGTGGGGCTGAAAAACTATTAGGACGTGGTGATATGTTATTCCGTCCAATGGGAGAAAATAAGCCGATTCGAATTCAAGGAGCCTTTATATCAGATGCTGAAGTAGAACGTGTTGTTTCTTTTGTAAAAGATCAACAGGAAGCTAATTATTCAGAAGAAATGATGCAATTAGATAGTACGGCACCGATTAAAGAAGAACCGGAAGATGAACTATTCCATGATGCCATAGAATTTATCCGAAATGATGATACAGCGAGTATCTCAAAACTACAAAGAAGATTCCGTATTGGTTATAATCGTGCAGCACGAATGATAGACGATATGGAAGCAAGAGGAATTGTAGGTCCACCCGACGGTAGTAAACCGCGAAAAGTGAATATCAGTGATGAAATTTACCCACAAAGTACGGAATTAGAAGATAGTCCTTAAAAGGAAAGGGTTACAATTCAGATGTTTCACTCATAAAATGAAAAACGAATGAAAATTTGTCTGTAAACATTCCTTATTCGAAAGAAATGTGATATTCTTTTTTTAAGCGAGGCTTGTACTTGCAAACGATGAGTTGTAAAACTCAAATGGAGGGTTTAATGTGAAAAAGCAAAAATTTGCACCATTTTTGACATTGAGTTTAGGAGCAAGTCTGTTATTAGCGGCGTGTGGCGGAGCAGATACTGCAGATACTGATAGCGGAAGTCAGCCATCAGACGTTACTAGTAGTGAAGAAGTAGCAACCGGTGATGATTTCTCAGTAGTTATGGTTACCGACATTGGTGGGGTAGATGATAAGTCATTTAACCAGAGTGCTTGGGAAGGACTTAAAGAATGGGGAAGTGAAAATAACAAAGAAGAAGGACTCGAAGGATTTAACTATATTCAATCCAACGATGATTCTGAGTTTGTTACCAACATCAATACAGGTATCAATAATAATTTCGATGTAGTATTTGGGATTGGTTATAAACTACAATCAGCAATGCAAGACGCAGCAACAAATAATCCAGATTCTCACTTTGCTATCATTGATGATGTAATCGAAGGAGAAAATACTGTTTCTGTTTTGTTCGCAGATAATGAAGCAGCATTCTTAGCTGGTGTAGCAGCAGCTCATACTACTAAAACAAACAAAATTGGATTTGTAGGTGGAGCAGAAGGAGCTGTTATTGATCGTTTTGAAGCAGGTTTTGTGGAAGGCGTAATGTCTGTTAATCCAGATATTGATCTTAAAGTAGAATATGTTGGTAGTTTTGGAGATGCTTCTAAAGCAAAAACAATCGCTAACGGTATGTATTCAAGTGGGATCGACATCATTTATCAAGCAGCAGGAGATTCTGGTAACGGAGTATTCTCTGAAGCACGTGATGTTGTGACTTCTGATTCTGAAAAAGAAATTTGGGTAATCGGTGTAGACCGTGACCAAACGGAAGAAGGAAAAGTTGAGTTAAAAGATGGATCTATTCGTGAATTAACATTAACTTCAACTCTTAAAGGAGTAGGAACTGCTGCACATGATATTGCTAACTTAGCAATGAAGGGTGAATTTCCAGCGGGTGAAGTATTACGTCTTTCTTTGAAAGATGGTGGTGTGAGCTTAACAGATGGACTATTAGAAGCTGAAGCTTTAAAAGCTGTTCGTGAAGCAGAAGAACAAATCATCAATGGAGATATCGTTGTAAGTGAAACTCCTGAAAAAGAATAATTTCGCTTGACTGGAAGTTAGTCACTGGCAGCTTAATCTACTTTCGTAAAGTGATTAAGCTGCTTTTTTATGGTTTATTTAATAGAATCTTTTTTGAAAGTCTTTTTTTAATAATAGCTAGTCGTATATCGTACTTTACAGTATAATTAAGATAATCTTCTCAAAAAATATGTAAAAGGAGGAAGAAGCATGACTGAAGGAAGTAATGTCATTGAAATGCTTGGTGTCACCAAAGCGTTTGGAAATTTTAAAGCCAATGATGATATTAATTTACAAGTAAAAAAAGGCGAAATTCATGCACTTCTTGGTGAGAATGGTGCTGGAAAATCAACATTAATGAATATTTTATCAGGACTTTTACAACCAACGGAGGGAATTATAAAAGTTAATGGCAAGGAAGTAAGCATTTCTTCAGCAAGCGTTGCAAATACTCTAGGTATCGGCATGGTTCATCAACATTTTATGCTAGTAAAAGATTTTACTGTTACAGAGAATATCATTTTGGGTAATGAAACAAGTAAATATGGGATGCTGAATCAAAAAAAGCTCAAAAACAAATTAAAGATCTATCGGATCAATACCAATTATATGTAGATCCTTCTGCAAAAGTAGAAGATATCACTGTTGGAATGGAACAACGTGTAGAAATATTAAAAACGTTGTATCGTGGAGCTGATATTCTTATTTTTGATGAGCCAACGGCAGTATTGACCCCTCAAGAGATTGATGAATTAATGGTTATTATGAAAGGGCTCATCAAAGAAGGAAAATCGATTATCTTAATTACACATAAATTGGATGAGATTAAGCAAGTAGCTGATCGCTGCACAGTTATTCGAAAAGGAAAAAGCATTGGAACTGTAGATGTTGCTGATACGTCAAAACAACAAATGGCTGACATGATGGTAGGAAGATCTGTTCTTTTCAAAACAACAAAAAAACCATCCACCCCAGCAGAACCGATTCTTGAAGTGTCTAATCTCGTTGTAAAAGAGAGTCGTGGACTAGAGGCTGTTCGAGGATTAAACATGACTGTTCATGCAGGTGAAATTGTTGGAATTGCTGGGATAGACGGAAATGGTCAATCAGAATTAATTCAAGCGATTACTGGATTACGAAAAAGTGAAAGTGGAACAATTACTCTTTCTGGGAAAGATATTACTGGATTACCTCCTCGAACAATCACTGAATCAGGTATGGGACATATCCCTGAAGACCGTCAGCGTTTTGGGTTGATTTTACCGATGACTTTATCTGAGAATATTTCTTTACAAAGCTATTATAAAAAACCTTTTAGTCGTAATCATATTTTAGATGAAAAAGAAATAGATGAATATGCCATTCGGTTGATTCAAGAGTTTGATGTCCGTACACAAAGCGAACAATCTACTGCTGGATCTTTATCGGGAGGAAACCAACAAAAAGCAATTATTGCTCGTGAACTAGACCGTAATCCCTCATTATTAATTGCTGCTCAGCCTACACGAGGTTTGGACGTAGGCGCAATAGAGTTTATCCATAAACGCTTGATTGAGCACAGAGACCAAGGGAATGCTGTTTTATTAATGAGTTTTGAATTAGAAGAAATATTAAATGTATCAGACCGTATTCTCGTTATGTATGAGGGAAATGTTGTAGCAGAAGTAACACAAAAAGAAACTTCTGAACAAGAACTTGGTTTGTTAATGACCGGTACCCCTTTAGATAAAGCTCGTGAAGAGTTAAGAGCGGTTGGAGCGAATGGGGGAGAAAAACGTGACTAAATGGTATAATCGCACCCGTTTTCAAAATATTGCTGTTCCATTATTATCCGTGTTATTAGGGATTTTGATTGGCGCTATCATCATGTTTGTATTCGGATATGATCCGGTTAAAGGGTATACTGCTATGATAAAAGGATCTCTTTTTACACCTTTTTATATAGGACAAACACTTCGATTGATGGCTCCTTTAGTTGTAATTGCTTTAGGATTTGCGGTAGCAAACGTTGCTGGATTCTTTAACATTGGAGTAGCAGGACAAGTATTAATGGGATGGCTTCTTTCTGTTATCGTAGCAAATGCATTCCCAAGTTTACCTAAAGTTATTCTTTTGCCATTATCTATCTTAGCAGGGATGACTGCCGGAGCAGTTTGGGCTGGAATAGCTGGATATCTACGAGCTTATTTCAATACAAGTGAAGTGATTGTAACGATTATGTTGAATCACATTGCTTTTTATATAACCAACTATTTTATTCGAGATGTACTAACAAACGGAAGTGATGCAACTCCGAGAATTCCTATAAATGCAAGTTTACGTATTCCTTTCTTATCGAGCATCACGAATAATTCAACCCTTCATGGTGGAATTTTCATTTCTATAATTATGGTAGTCGTTGTTTGGTTTTTGCTGAATAAAACAACGTATGGATTTGAATTTCGTGCGGTTGGTCTAAACTCAAGTGCAGCAGATTATGCTGGAATGAACGCTAAAAAGAATATTATTTTGGCTATGCTTGTAAGTGGAGCATTAGCTGGTTTGGGTGGGACAATGGAAGGATTAGGAAACTTTCAAAATATTTTTGTACAAGGAGTTGTACCGACCATTGGTTTTGATGGTTTAGGTGTTGCTTTACTTGGATCGAGTAGCCCGATTGGTATTTTATTCTCTGCCTTTTTGTTTAGTGTCTTAAAAACAGGTGGAACAAGTATGCCACTTATTTCGGGGGCTCCCAATGAAATTGTAGATATTGTGATTGCTTCCATTATCTTTTTTGTAGGAGCAAATTATATTATCCGTTTAGTTTTTGCTAAAATGAATAAATCCGCGAAGGAAGAGGTGCTGTAAATGGATATTATTACACTTCTAACGATTGTTGTTTCCAATACACTTATTTATTCAGCTCCTCTGATCTTTACCGCTCTGGGAGGAACTTTTTCAGAACGAAGTGGAATTGTAAACGTGGGACTAGAAGGGATTATGGTTATGGGGGCTTTTTCTTCCATCGTCTTTAATCTGTCGTTAGGTTCTCAGTTTGGAGATGCTACTCCTTGGATTGGCTTATTAGTCGGTGGAATAATTGGAGTAGCGTTCTCTATTATTCATGCGGTAGCTACTATAAACTTACGTGCGAATCATATTGTTTCTGGTACAGTGTTAAATATGTTGGCACCCGCATTGGCTATTTTCTTAACTAAAGTATTATACGATGGTAGAGGGCAATCAGACTTTATCGTAAAAAACTTTGGAAAGGAAAGTATTCCTTTTTTGAAAGATATTCCAGTAATAGGTAAGATTTTCTTTACTAATATTACGATTCCAGCTTATGTAGGAATCCTTCTAGCTATCCTTTGTTACTTTATTATTTTTAAGACTACTTTTGGGTTACGTCTGCGTTCGGTTGGAGAACATCCACAAGCAGCAGACACCTTAGGAATTAATGTTTATCTAATGCGTTATTCTGGAGTTATGATTTCTGGGTTTCTTGGAGGAATCGGGGGAGCAGTCTTATCTCAATCAATTTCTCTAAACTTCTCTGGTTCTACTATCGCTGGTCAAGGGTTTATTGCTATGGCGGCAATGATTTTTGGGAAGTGGAATCCAATCACAGTAATGGGGGCAGCCTTATTCTTTGGTTTTGCTCAAAGTCTAGGTGTAATAGGAAGCTATATTCCAGTTATTCAAGATATTCCTACTGTGTATTTAAATATTTTGCCATATGTACTCACCATTATTGTGCTTGTTGGATTTATTGGGAAATCAAAAGCTCCAGCAGCGAATGGAACTACTTATATTAAGACCAAATAAAAAAGTAATCAACAACACACCTTGCCTATTAAAATGGCTGGGTGTGTTTTTTAGGTTTGTAAAAATTAAGAGAGTAGAGTATAGTTTTTATGTACTGAAAGACGAAGCAATTAGAAAAATATCAAAAGAAGGAAGTGACAGAATGGAAGTCAAATTAGCAACAGGCGTAAATGCCTTTATTAATCCTACTGAAAAGTTTAAAACTGTAATTATAGAGTATAAATTCCGTTCATTATATGATCCAAAAAAAGCTACTGCAAGGACGTTATTACGAAATGTTTTAATAACCAACACCAAAAAACATTCTACACAAAAAGAAATGGATCAACAAATGTCCTGGTTATATGGAGCCTCTTTAAGCTCTAATTCTCAACGAATTGGCAAACAGCATATTGTTACCGTTAGTTTAAAAATTGTAAATGATAAATTTATTGGTGGGGATGACTCTCTTTTAGAACAAGCTTTTGCTTTTCTTAACGAAGTTGTTTTTTCTCCTAATATAGAAGATGGTCAGTTCCATAGTTCCACTTTTTCTCGTGAAAAACAAAATTTAAAAAATCAATTTCAATCATTAGAAGATAATAAAACAAGATACGCTAGTGTAAAGCTAAATGAAATGCTTTTTGAAGGAACTGATCAAGCTTATTTGGGTATGGGGGATGAAAAGTTCTTAGATGAAATGACTCCTGCATCATTATTTGTTGATTACACAGAAATGATTGAGAAAAACCAAATTGATATTCTTGTTTCTGGAGATGTGGACTCTAATCGAGTAAAGGACTCACTAGAACAATTGCAATTAAAAGAACGTGAGAAAAAAACAGAAGGAGTCTTTGTTTCCTCTACTACAAAAGAACTAGTAAATGAAAAAGAAGAAATTTCAGTTGTAAACCAAGCTACCTTGATGCTAGGTTTTTCTTCACCTGCCTACTATATGGAAAAAGAATATTTTGCTAGTATGGTTTTCAACGGGCTTTTTGGTGGATTTCCACATTCAAAACTTTTTCAAAATGTGCGTGAAAAAGCAAGTTTAGCCTATTCAACCTCTAGCTTTATAGATTTTCTAAGAGGAACGATGGTTGTTTACACAGGAATTGAATCAACGAAAAAGCAAGAAGTAGAAGAAATTGTACTGAAACAGTTGGAGGATATGCGTGCGGGCGACTTTATAGATGAATTAATTGTTCAAACAAAAGATATGTTGATCAATCAATTTATGCAGAATGATGATCATCAATCTGCATCTCTTTCAAAAGTATATATGAATCGTTTGACTACGGGTAGAGATATCAAAGACGAAGAATGGATTTCATCTCTTCAAAGTGTTACAAAAGCTGAAATAATTGAAGTTGCAAATCAAATGAAATTACAAGCGACATTCTTTTTGAAAGGGGAACAAGTAGATGCTTAAACTAGATTATCCACAGCTAGGTGAAGTAGTTTTTTCAGAGACACTTTCCAATGGCTTACAAGTAATACTAATTCCTAAAAACAATTTTTCTAAAACATATGGAATTATGACTACAAATTTTGGTTCTATCGATAATCATTTTGTTCCAATCCAATCAGATGAATCCATTCTGATCCCAGATGGAATTGCTCACTTCTTGGAACATAAATTGTTTGAGGGAGAAGAAAGAGACGCTTTTGATGAATTTTCTCAGTTGGGGGCTTCTGCTAATGCCTTTACATCATTTACACGAACTAGTTATTTATTTTCAGCAACTAGTAAAGTTAAAGAAAATGTGGAAACTTTATTAAATTTTGTTCAAAAACCTCATTTTACAAAAGAAGGAACCGAGAAAGAAAAAGGAATTATTGCTCAAGAAATTAATATGTATGAAGATAAACCAGATTGGCAGTTATTTTATGGATTATTAAAAAATATGTATCCGCAACACCCGATTTCTATTGATATAGCAGGTACGGTAGATAGTATTCAAGAAATCACTCCGGAATTGTTACAAGTTTGTTATGATACATTTTATCATCCAAACAATATGAATCTATTGTTAATAGGGAATTTTGAACCAGATGAAATGATAGAAGTTATTCGTGAAAATCAAAATGAAAAACTATTTCCGAAAGCAGAACATATCTTACGTTTGCTTCCACATGAGGATATGGCAGAGTTCACTGCATATAGCGAAATAGAAATGGATGTAAAGCGTCCAAAACTAGCTATGGGAGTGAAAGGATTGACTCCTGTAACAGAAGGAAAAGAATCTGATTTATATTATCTAAAAGGCTCACTCTTGATGGAATTGTTATTCGGAAGAGGATCTGAAAATTATATTGATTTGTATGATGAAGGACTTGTTGATGACAGTTTCAACTATTCATTCAGCACAGATCGAACTTTCCATTTTCTTTCCTTGGAATCCGATACAGATCATCCTGAAACATTACAAGATGAGTGGAAGAGAATCTTATTGAATTGGAATACGGATGCAGGAATGAATCAAGAAAACTTTGAGTTACTAAAACGTGCCCTAATTGGAGAACAACTTCAAGCATTCAATTCTCTAGAGTATGTAGCTAACCAATACGGATATTTACGGTTTAATGGAATTGAAATGTTTGATAGAATTAAGCATATTGAATCCTTACTATTAGAGGATATCAAACAATTTGCTGAACAATATCTAAATGAGCAGTTGATGAGTGCGTTTGTCATCCGACCTAAAAAGAAGAAAAACTCATGAAAATTGCCTTAATTACTGGAGCAAGTGGTGATATTGGAATCAACATTGCTAGAGATTTAGCAAAAAAAGGGTGGTCTCTCTATCTTCATTACTTTTCAAATCAGACACGCATCGATAAAATCCTGAAAGAGTTTAATGAGCAGTATCCAAAACAAGAATTTTTCCCTCTTAAAGTAGATTTACAACAAGATGATTCGACAGAACAGATTATAAATAATATCTATTCGTTAAATGCTATTGTTTTTGCACATGGGATGACGGATTATGGATTGTTAGAAACGATGACGGTAGAAAAAATGGACCTTTTATGGAAAATCCATGTAAAGAGTCCGGTGCTCATTACACAAGCATTGCAACATAAACTGCATACGAGTGGACAAGCTCGAATTGTCTTTATCAGTTCTGTTTATGGAGAAATGGGAAGTAGTAATGAAGTCTTTTATAGTACTGTAAAAGGAGCACAAATAGCGTTTGTAAAAGCTTATAGTAAAGAGGTGGCCTCGTGGGGGATTACAGTGAATGCTGTAGCTCCAGGTGCGATTGACACTCATATGAATCAACACTTTTCAGACTCTGAACGTAGGGACCTAATGGAAGACATTCCGTTGGGAAGAATGGGAAAACCTTCAGAAATCAGTTTTTGGGTAGAACAAATTTTAAAGGATGATAGTGCCTATATGACGGGACAAATCTTAACGGTCAGCGGTGGCTGGCTCAAGTAAATCATCTGTACCGACAAATGGAAAAGTGGGGAAGAGCTCTTGCTTTGAGCCCTTTTCTTTTTGATAATGACATCACTCAGTTTTTATCTATGCCCCTTTCGTTATGGTATAATTGTTGTGAAAAGGAAGAAGGCAGGTGGAGCGAATGGATGAAATCAATCAACTCGGAAAAAAGTTAAAACAAGCTCGAATTGAAAAGGGATATACTCTCGAAGATGTTCAACAATTGACTAAAATCCAAAAGCGTTATTTGATTGCTATCGAAGAAAATAGACTGGAAGATCTTCCCAGTGATTTTTTTACAAAGACTCTTATTCGTCAGTACGCTGAAGTTTTAAATATGAAAGTAGATCATATTTTATCGAATGACTCTGTTGAATCTCTAACGAATGGAAATCAAGAAGATGTGGGGACTCTCAGTAGGGTAGAAATGAAAAAAATTTCAAAGCGAAAAAGATTTGCTTACCAGATACGGACTCCTAATCGCCTTCCTACATTTTTAATGGTATTATTTATTTTTTTAATTGTAGGAATGATTTGGTGGTATTTCTATTATATGAGTGAGAAACCTGATTTCACTACCACTACTTCTGATACCAATCAATCACAAATGACTACTTCAATTCCTTCTTCAAGTGAAAGTAGTTCTATTTCAGATGAAAAGCCAAGTATTTCTGTTGAAGAGAAAACTGATTTTGAAGTAAATTATAGGATTCAATCGTTGGAGCTGCCTTCTACGTTAACATTAGAAACAGATCCTTCAGGAAGGTCTTGGATGAATATTACGATAAATGATGAAGTAGTCTTTGAAGCAACATTAGAAGCAAGTACGATTCAAACGGTAGAACTTCCTGCTGATTTAGAAACACTCTCCGTGCGAATTGGTTATTTACCTTCTACTACGATTAAATTTGGGGACGATTTAATGGTTCCTAAACCAGAAAATCAAGAAATCATTCAAACTCAAAATCTCTATTTTATGTTTGAATAAAAAAATGATGAAACAACAGGATAGGAGAAACACACGTGAACGTACCTAACAAACTTACTTTATTAAGAATCGTAATGATACCTCTTTTTCTTATATTAGCAGTCGTTCCTTTTAATTGGGGAACTGTAGAATGGCTGGGCTCATCCATCATGATTTCCCAGTTAGTCGCAACAATTGTATTTGTAGTTGCAAGTTTTACAGATTGGTTGGATGGATATATCGCTAGAAAAGAGGGGTTAGTTACAAATTTCGGAAAATTTGCTGATCCTTTAGCTGATAAAATGTTAGTGGCTACTGCATTTATTGTATTGGTAGAAAAAGGACTAGCTCCAGCTTGGGTCGTGAGTATCGTTATTGCGCGTGAATTAGCAATAACAGGTCTACGACTTCTCTTAGTAAAAGAAGGAGAAGTCTTGGCAGCGGCATGGCCTGGTAAAATTAAAACGGCTTCTCAAATGTCCGCCATTACCTTGCTTTTATTAAATAACTTTCCCTTTCAAAATACAGGTGTCCCTGTAGCAGATATTCTTTTGTACATCTGTCTCGTCTTCACCATTTATTCTGGTGTGGATTACTTTGTTAAAAATAAAAGTATATTTAAAGGATCTATTTAAAGGATAGAATCGAGTCATTTGTTTTCGTTTGAATGGAACAGCACACACAAGATGATTGATTTAGTTTCTTACATCTTGTTAGGATGCTGTTTTTTTATTTTGATTAACTGAAAAAAGCTTTTTTAGCGGACTATATAAAGGGAGTGTTTGGAGTGATTGCAGAAATTATTTCAGTGGGAACAGAGCTATTACTAGGTCAGATTGTTAATACAGATGCTTCTTTTGTAGCGAAAGAATTATCTGATCTTGGAATCAATACGTACCACCAATCAGTAGTTGGAGATAACCAAGAAAAAATGAAAAAAACGATTGAAATTGCAGAAGAAAGGAGTGACTTATTAATATTGATTGGCGGATTAGGGCCAACGCAAGATGATATCACCAAACAAACACTTTCAGAACATCTTGATGAACCTTTAATGATCGAAGCGGGTGCAATGGAGCGTATTCGTCTTTGGTTTAGTGGATCAAACAGAGAAATGACAAGTAATAATAAAAAACAGGCTCTTTATTTCCAGAATGGAAGAATGTTTAAAAATATCAATGGGATGGCAATTGGATCTTTTATCAAAAAAAATGGAACGTCTTATCTTTTACTCCCAGGACCTCCACATGAATTGAAAAAAATGTTTCATTCAGAAGTTACTCCCTATTTAAAAACATTACTCACTGGTGAAAGACAGTTTATTGTTTCTAAAACGCTACGTTTTTTTGGAATAGGTGAATCGACACTAGTCAATAAGTTACAATCGCTCATCGACCATCAGACCAATCCTACGATAGCACCTTACGCAGGGGAATTGGAAGTTTCTTTGCGAATTACTGCAAGTGGTCCAGATCAAGAAACCTGTTCTAAATTAATTGAAAAAACGTCACAACAAGTGATGGATGAAGTGGGAGAATATATTTATGGAGAAGGCGAGGATACTTCTTTAGAGCAGGTAGTATCAGATCTGTTAAGAGAAAAAAACATAGTATTGAGTGCCGCTGAAAGTTTAACAGCTGGATTATTTCAGTCTCAGTTAGTAAGTGTACCTAAAAGTAGTGAGGTATTCCTTGGAGGAATGGTCGCTTATGCAGAAAAAGTAAAACAAGAAGTCTTAGGTGTGCCAGAGTCTATCTTAAAAGAAAAAGGAATGGTTAGTGAAGAATGTGCTATCTCCATGGCAGAACGTTGTTTGGAAATATTTCATTCTGACATTGCTA
This sequence comes from Jeotgalibaca sp. MA1X17-3, assembly GCF_021513155.1. NCBI lineage: Bacteria > Bacillati > Bacillota > Bacilli > Lactobacillales > Carnobacteriaceae > Jeotgalibaca > Jeotgalibaca sp. MA1X17-3. Next base: position 1,519,700 of record NZ_CP090983.1, on the reverse strand, counting down.
TTTCTTTTACCGGTGTAGCAGGTCCAGATTCCTTGGAAGGGAATCCACCCGGTACAGTCTGGATTGGAATCAGTCAAAAAAACAAAAAATCATTTGCTAAAAAATATCGATTTATGAGAACACGAGAAGGAAATCGAAGACAAAGTGTAATGCAAGGTCTGGATTTATTACGAAAAACTCTTCAATAATAAAAAAAGTGAACGGATGTTCGCTTTTCGCTTGCTATTATATTAGATAAAGGCTAAAATATAATAGCAAAGACGAATTGAAAGTAACCTTTATGGAGGGCTATATAAATGGCAAATAATGATAAAGATAATAGACAAAAGGCATTAGATGAAGCTTTAAAGAAGATTGAACGGAATTACGGTAAAGGTTCTGTCATGAAAATGGGAGAAAAAGTTGATACCCAAATAAAAACAGTACCAAGTGGATCTCTTGCTTTGGATGTTGCTCTAGGAGTAGGCGGATATCCAAGAGGAAGAATTATTGAAGTATACGGACCAGAATCATCAGGAAAAACAACTGTAGCACTTCATGCAATTGCTGAAGCACAAAAAAATGGTGGAATTGCTGCATTTATTGATGCGGAGCATGCTTTAGACCCTAAATATGCGGCTGCAATTGGTGTAGATATTGATGAAATGTTACTTTCTCAACCAGATACAGGAGAACAAGCTTTGGAAATCGCGGATGCTTTAATTTCTTCAGGTGCAATTGATATTGTAGTCATTGACTCAGTAGCAGCGCTCGTTCCTCGTGCTGAAATTGAAGGAGAAATGGGAGATTCCCATATGGGACTACAAGCACGATTAATGTCCCAAGCTTTGCGTAAATTATCTGGTTCTATTAATAAAACAAAGACTACCGCTGTCTTCATTAACCAAGTCAGAGAAAAAATTGGTGTAATGTTTGGAAATCCAGAAACAACACCAGGTGGACGTGCATTGAAATTCTATTCAACGGTACGATTAGAAGTACGTAGAGCAGAACAAATCAAATCAGGCACGGACGTAATGGGAAATCGCACAAAAATAAAAGTAGTAAAAAATAAAGTAGCTCCTCCGTTTAAGGTTGCGGAAGTAGATATTATGTACGGATTGGGTATTTCACAAGTTGGAGAACTCGTAGATATGGGTTCTGACCGAGACATTATTAACAAGAGTGGTGCATGGTACTCTTATAAAGAAACACGTATTGGTCAAGGTAGAGAGAACGCTAAAAAATATCTGTTGGATAATCCAGAAATGCGAGATGAAATCGAGAAACGAGTTCGCGCTGAATATGGTGTAGGTGAACCATTTGTAGAGACGGAACAACCAGAAAAAGTTGAAGAAGAAAAAAACCGTTAAAAGATTAGTACAAAAACGCGGAACAAAAAAGAATTTCCTTTATTCCACGTTTGAAAAATTGATAAGAAGTAGGGAAAGGACTGGGACAAGGGTTCCAGCCCTTTCCCTACTTTTAGTTTTTTAAGAGAAAATCAGGGCTATAAGAGTGTTTTATCTTAGATATTACAATATTTGATTGACAGTGTACGCGGTTAAGTTTAAAATTGAACTATGTGTAAGTCCCATATCTACACATACATACAAAAATATATTTTTTTAAAATTTTTAACGACCAAATTAAATAGATACGGAGGTGAAACAATGGACTTTATTTACTTAGCCTTCGCTGTCATAGCTTTAATTATTGGTGTCATTATCGGATACTATTATCGGAAATCGAATCATGAAAAAGAACTAGTTAGCGCAAGGAATACAGCTGATCTTATTTTAGAAGATGCAAAGAAAGATGCAGAAACACTAAAAAAAGAGATGTTGTTGGAATCAAGGGAAGAGAGCCACAATTATCGATCTCAAATCGAAGATGAAGTTCGTGAGAGACGAAACGAGGTTCTTAAACAAGAAAACCGAATAATCCAAAAAGAGGAAAATTTAGATCGTAAAGATAATACATTATCTAAACGTGAAAAGACCATTGAGCAAAAAGAGGAAAATCTTCAAAAGAGGACGCAATCTTTAGTCACAGAAGAGGAACGAATCCAATCCATTATAGAAGAACAACAGAAAGAATTGGAACGTGTTGCAACCTTAACAAGAGAAGAAGCAAAAGGAATCATTATGGACGAAACGGAGAGCCAATTAACGCATGAACGTGCGGTAATGGTAAAAGATTCTGAGAGAGCGGCTAAAGATGAATCAGAACGTCGCGCTAAAAATGTTATTCTGCAAGCCATTCAAAGAAGTGCTGCAGACTTAGTATCAGAAGCTACTGTTTCCGTTGTTACCTTACCAAACGATGATATGAAAGGCCGAATCATCGGAAGAGAAGGACGTAATATTCGCACTTTGGAAACTTTAACAGGAATTGATTTAATTATCGATGACACACCAGAGGCAGTTGTACTTAGTGGTTTTGATCCTATTCGACGTGAAGTTGCTCGAATGGCTCTAGAAAAATTAATTCAAGATGGACGGATTCACCCAGCAAGAATTGAAGAAGCGGTTGATAAAGCTCGCAAAGAAATGGATGAACGAATTAGAGAAATTGGGGAACAAGCTACCTTTGAGGTAGGAATCCACTCTATTCATCCTGACTTAATCAAAATATTAGGTCGCATGCATTTCCGTACAAGTTATGGACAAAATGTACTAAACCATAGTATTGAAGTTGCTAAACTGGCAGGGGTTATGGCTGGAGAATTGGGCGAAGACATTACTCTTGCTAAAAGAGCAGGCCTTCTACATGACATTGGTAAAGCTCTTGATCATGAAATTGAGGGATCGCACGTAGAAATTGGTGCAGAAATTGCTCAACGATATAAAGAGAATGCTGTTGTCATTAATGCAATCGCATCCCATCATGGTGATGTAGAAGCAACAAATGTTATTTCTGTTTTAGTTGCTGCAGCAGATGCTTTATCCGCTGCGCGTCCAGGAGCAAGAAGCGAATCTCTAGAAAATTATATTCGTAGACTGGAAAAATTAGAAGGAATTGCAAATGAATTTGAAGGTGTTGCGAGCAGTTTTGCAATCCAAGCTGGCCGAGAAATCAGGGTTATGGTAAAACCAGAGCAAGTCGATGATTCACTTGCTGTCCTGATGTCACGTGAAATCAGAAAGAAAATCGAAGAAGAATTAGACTATCCGGGACACATCAAGGTTACGGTTATACGCGAAATAAGAGCAATAGAATATGCGAAATAACAAGATGGGGCATTTGCCCCGTCTTTTTTTTATTGTATGTTTTTACGTCTACTTTATTTGAAAATCATTCGTAGTCCCTTCTATGCAAAGAAGGGAATTATTGATAAGATAAAGGAATGAATGATTGGGAAGAGAAGAGGAAATAAATATGAAAATTTTGTTTGTTGGGGATGTCGTTGGTTCTATCGGCATAAAAATGCTAGAAGAAACGTTACCAGGGTTAAAAAGAAAGTATCGACCACAAGTTACCATTGTGAATGGTGAGAATGCTGCAGGTGGTAGAGGAATTACTGAAAAAATGTACAAAGGGATTCTCCAATTAGGTGTTGATCTTATTACCATGGGAAATCACACATGGGATAATCGTGATATTTATGAATTTATCGATGATGAGCAGGCTAAAATTATCAGACCAGAAAACTTTCCTGAAGGCACACCAGGGATTGGTTATAAAATTGTTAAAGTCAACCAAAGTAGATTGGCGATTATTAATATCCAAGGAAGAGTTTTTCTAAATGCCTTAGACGATCCTTTTCGAACCATGGACCGTTTACTTGCTACATTATCTAAAGAAACATCAAATATATTTGTTGATTTCCATGCAGAAGCAACGAGTGAAAAACAAGCAATGGGCTGGTATTTGGATGGGAAAGTTTCGGCAATGGTTGGAACACATACCCATGTGCAAACGAATGACGCAAGAATTCTCCCTCAAGGAACGGCATACTTAACTGATGCTGGTATGACAGGGGCTTATGATAGTATTCTAGGAGTAGAACGATCGATTATCATCCAAAAATTCTTAACCCAATTACCGGTACGTCATGAAGTTCCTGAAGAAGGAAGAAAAATCCTGTCGGGTTGCTTTATTGAAATTGATGATAAAACAGGAAAAGCAAAACGAATTGAAAATATTGTTGTCAATGACGAACGTCCTTTACGGGAGTGACCAATAGATGAATAGCAAAGTAAATGAAATAAAAATAGAAGAAACAGTGGATCAAGAGGTAGATGTTCTGATTGAATTGCTGCAAAAAAAGAAGAAATTGCCCGTTATCGAAAAATTGAAGAACAAATAGAAAAAAATGAAATGATTCATAATGTAATTGAACAAATTAAAGAGAAACAAAAGGAATTAGTTCATTTTGAATATTTTGAAAAACCAATGGCCTATCAAAAAACATTAAAACAACTAACTACTCTCAATGAATTACTAGATGAAAATATTTCAGTACAAGCTTACAAAGAATCTCTATGGGAAGCTAATGAACTTGTTCAAATGCTTTTTGAACAAATTCAGGATGCTGTTGTAGAGCGAGAAAAGAATAGCTGAAGGAGGTGGAAAGATGCCACAAAAAACAAAAAACACTCCAATGATGGAACAGTATTTAAATATTAAGAAGCAGTATCCAGATTCATTCCTATTTTATCGGTTAGGTGACTTTTATGAGTTATTTAATGAAGATGCTTTAGCTGCTGCAAAACTGCTTGAAATCACTTTGACAAGTAGGAATAAAAATGCGGATGATCCAATCCCAATGTGTGGAGTCCCTCATCATGCAGCAGCAGATTATATTCGAACGCTTGTAAACGGTGGATATAAAGTAGCAATTTGCGAACAAATGGAAGACCCAAAACTCACTAAAGGAATGGTAAAAAGAGAAGTCGTTCGAGTGTTGACTCCAGGAACCTACTTGGATGAAAAGGGAAGTGAAAAGAAGAGTAATAATTATCTTGTAGCAATCACTCAAAAAAATGGTCGTTTTCCCTTAGCCTATGCTGATATTGGTACGGGAGAATTACGGGTAACCATCCTTGATAACGAGGAGTCTGTATTGAATGAAGTCCAGTCTCTTCAATCGAAAGAAATTGTACTGACAGAAGGCCAAACTCTTCCTGTTGCAAACCAATTAGCAGAACGAACTGGAGCCATTCTTTCTTTCCAAAAAAGAAAAAAGAGCAAACTGATTTTGCAGAAATCCTATCAGAAATTGATGAAGAAAGTAATCGGGATGTTCTTTCTTTGTTATTGGATTATATTTCTCATACTCAGATGCAGAGTCTCCCGCATATCCAAAAGGCGGTTCGCTACGAATCCAATCAATCTCTCAAAATGGATACCTATGCCCGCCGGAATCTTGAATTAACAGCATCTTTGCGCGATCATCAAAAAGTAGGAAGTCTTTTATGGTTATTAGATAAGACGAAGACAGCGATGGGTGGCAGAAAATTAAAGCAATGGTTAGAAAAACCACTTATTAATCAAACTGAAATTGTGGAACGACAAGATAAAGTTCAGTCATTTTTAGATCATTATTTTGAAAGAATGGATATCATCGATGCCTTGTCATCCGTGTACGACCTGGAACGCTTGGTGGCTAAGATATCTTTTGGAAGTATAAACGGAAGAGATTTAATTCAACTAAAGACTTCTCTGGAACAACTCCCAGTACTTTCTGCTGCTATTGAAATGATCGATCATCCTGCTTGGAATGATACGTTGGAAAATATTAAAGAAATGCCTGAATTAGCGGCATTGATTGCTACATCCATTGTAGAAGACCCACCCTTGCAAATTAAGGATGGGAATATCATTAAGAGTGGATTTAATGCTACGTTAGACCAATATCGAGACGCAATGAGCAATGGGAAAAAGTGGATTGCTGCTTTGCAACAACAAGAACGAGAAAGAACAGGGATCAAGTCTCTCAAAATTGGATACAATCGTGTCTTTGGTTATTACATAGAGGTTTCTAAAGCGAATGTACGAAATCTACCAGAAGGTTTATACGATCGCAAGCAAACCTTAACAAATGCAGAACGATTTATTACGCCAGAGTTGAAGGAAAAAGAAAGCATCATCTTGGATGCAGAAGAAAAATCTTCTGCTTTGGAATACGAACTGTTTATTGCTATTAGAGAAAAAATAAAAAAATACAGTAGTCAGTTACAATTAGTAGCCAAGCACATATCTGAAATTGATGTGCTGCAGAGCTTTGCCGAAGTGAGTGAAACGTATCATTATGTACGTCCCGTTGTAACCAATCACTCGAAAACCATTAAAATAGTAGAAGGACGGCATCCCGTTGTAGAAGATGTACTAGGAAAAGAAAAGTATATATCCAATGGGTTGCAAATGGATGAGGATACATCCATGTTGTTGATTACAGGACCCAATATGTCAGGAAAGAGTACCTATATGCGTCAGATAGCCTTAATTGTTATTCTGGCGCAAATGGGATGCTACGTGCCAGCTGAAGAAGCAGAATTGCCTATCTTTGATCAAATTTTTACACGAATTGGTGCAGCCGATGATCTATATTCTGGACAAAGTACCTTCATGGTGGAAATGGTTGAGACAAACCAAGCTCTTCGATTTGCAACAGAACGCAGTTTGATTCTTTTCGATGAAATTGGAAGAGGAACAGCAACGTTTGATGGGATGGCATTAGCAGAAGCCATTCTTCGTCATCTTCATGAAAATAAAAAAGGAACTGTGCTTTTTTCAACACACTATCATGAGCTAACTATTTTGGATAAAGAATTAGAAAGACTACGAAATGTCCATGTTGGTGCAATTGAAAAAAATGGAGAACTTGTTTTCCTACATAAAATCATGAATGGCCCTGCTGACAAGAGTTATGGATTGCATGTCGCTAAATTAGCTGGAATGCCTGCTACTTTAATTAAGGAAGCCAAAGTTATTTTACAAGAGCTTGAAAAAGGCGAGAAGAAAAAAACGGTTCATCAATTGGAAGAAACACAACAACTTGCTCTTTTTAATGAACCAGAAATCGGAATGAATGAAAAACAAGTATTGAAAGAAATGAAACAACTCATTTTAGAGCAATCGACTCCTTTAGAATTAATGAATGCAGTTCATAATTGGAAACAACTACTTTCCTCAGAAGAATGAAGGTGAAGAAAATGAGGACGATTCGAGCGTTATCTGAACATTTAACCAATCAAATTGCAGCCGGGGAAGTAATTGAGCGACCTGCTTCGGTTGTGAAAGAGTTAATAGAGAATTCAATTGATGCGAATAGTACTCAAATTGAAATATTCGTGGAAGAAGCCGGCTTAAAAAAGATTAAAGTAACTGACAATGGAGATGGTATTCATCCGGATGAAGTACATCTTGCTTTTGAACGCCATGCGACTAGTAAGATTTATACACGGGAAGACCTTTTCCGAATTCACTCCTTAGGTTTTAGAGGAGAGGCACTCCCGAGTATCGCATCTGTTTCTAAAGTTACTATAGAAACAGCGACCAAAGATCTCCCTGGAAAGTATGTAGTAATGATGGGAGGAACCATAGAGGACGAGAAACCTTTTGGAACGAGAAAAGGAACTACCATTACTGTAGAGAATCTTTTTTTAATACTCCTGCTCGTTTAAAATACGTAAAAACATTACAAACAGAACTATCCAGTATTACTGATATTATCAATCGTATTTCTTTGAGTCATCCTGGAATTGCATTTCGACTGGTTCATGATGGCAATCAACTGCTGCGAACCAGTGGCAATGGCGACTTACAACAAGCGGTTGCGGGAGTTTATGGAACGAAGACAGCCAGAAAAATGTTAGCCATTGAGGCAGAAGATTTAGACTTTCAAATAACAGGGCTCGTTAGTATGCCAGAAGTAACTCGTGCTAGTAAAAATTATCTAACGGTGATTTTGAATGGACGCTATATCCGAAACTACAATTTACAAAGAGCGATTATTGATGGGTATGGTTCCCGCTTAATGGTGGGCAGGTATCCAATTGCCATTATCAATGTAGAAACAGATGCCTTGTTATTAGATGTAAACGTACATCCTTCGAAAAGAGAGGTGCGCATTAGTAAAGAAAAAGAATTGAGTGCACTCATTATCGAAGGAATTCAAAAAGCGATGAGCAACGTAACGTTTATCCCAAGTGGTTTTGATAATGTACGTTTTAACAGACAAGAGGGTACTCCGGTTACTCCCAGCAAACAGTTGCAAGTAGAACTAGAAAATGAATCATTCCCTTCTGCGACCACTCCCGATCGAGAAGAGTATCAAGAAAAAATTTCATTGGATGAAAATGATTTAAGTGGGACTTTCCTTCAGGAGGAACCTGCTGGAATCAAAAATCAATCAACCGACTTTTCAAAAGAAGAAGTACCACAAGAATCTGAAACAATCTTTTCTACACCTGCTGAACATGATGAGCCTATTCTTACAACTGTCCAAAAAATAGAAAAGGAAACAGTTACTGAAAAGACGTTTCCACAATTATATTATTTCGGTCAAATGCATGGAACCTATCTGTTTGCTCAAAATGAGAATGGCTTATACATCATTGATCAGCATGCAGCTCAGGAACGGATTAAGTATGAATATTATCGAGATGAAATAGCAAATGTCTCCACGGATAGCCAAGGTCTTCTTGTTCCGATTACCGTAGAATTGCCATTAGATGAGTATATGGAAATCAATGAAAATCGTGAAAAGTTAGAAGAGATTGGGATATTTTTAGAATCGTTTGGAAAGCAAACTTTTCTTTTAGACAATCATCCTGTATGGTTCACTTCCGGGCAAGAAGAGGAAATTTTAAATGATATCCTTCAAATGCTATTGAAAGAAAAAAATATCTCCTTAAAAAAACTAAGAGAAGCTGCTGCGATTATGATGAGTTGTAAACGATCCATCAAAGCTAATCATTATATAAATGATGCAGAAGCAAGACAGCTTTTAACAGACTTAGCAAACACAAAAAATCCATATAATTGTCCGCATGGAAGACCTGTCTTAATCCATTTTGCTAACAATGATATGGAGAAAATGTTTAAGCGAATTCAAGATTCACACTAATAGTAAGTTGTTTTATTATTGCATCTTGCTAAAATAAGTTAAAATAGAACTAGATAAAAAAGCAAGGAGTGGAAAAGAATGAAAGAATCAAAAGAAGAATTGAAAACAAAATTGACCCCCATACAATATGATGTTACGCAAAATGAAGCAACGGAACGTCCTTTCTCAGGTGAATATGATGATTTCTATGAAGAAGGAATTTTTGTAGATGTAGTAAGTGGAGAACCACTCTTTAGTTCAACTGATAAATACGATGCAGGTTGTGGCTGGCCTTCCTTCTCTAAACCTATTTCAAAATTAACCGAAAAGAAAGATAGCAAGTTGTTCCGTACCAGAACAGAAGTAAGAAGTACGGATGCAGATTCACATCTAGGCCATGTATTTGATGATGGTCCAGCAGAAATGGGTGGGTTACGCTACTGTATTAATTCAGCAGCAATGCGCTTTGTTCCTTATCAAGATTTGGAAAAAGAAGGCTACGGTGATTACCAATCCCTTTTTGAAAACTAAAATTAAAAATGTTTGAATAAAAAGAGGCTACGGCCTCTTTTTATTTGTTAAAGACACTGTCTTATTGGTTACTCTATGGTAATATGGAAGACAGGAAAACTGACTTTTAATAAAGAAAATCTGGAAAGCAAGGAGGAAAAGCAAACGTGTATGAATATATGACAGGGAAATTAGTATACGTCGGTCCTCTCTACGTGGTTTTAGATATACAAGGAATTGGATATCAGATTTATATTGCAAATCCTTTCCGTTTTTCTTCTGTTCTTGATGAAGAAGTAAAAGTATATATCCATCAGGCTGTGAGAGATGATAATATTACTCTTTATGGATTCAAAGATGCAGCAGAAAAACAACTATACCTTAAATTGATTAGTGTTTCTGGAATTGGACCGAAAAGTGGGTTATCTATTTTAGCAAACGGAGACCATGCAGGGTTAGTTGGTGCCATTGAAGGGGAAGACGTAAAATATCTAACCAAATTTCCTGGTGTGGGTAAAAAGACCGCATCTCAAATTATTTTAGATTTAAAAGGCAAATTAAATGAACTATTGAATCCAGAAGATAAGAATTTCGCATTAGATACAGAAGAAACCAGTACTGGAAACACCTCTTCTTTTGTGAAAGAAGCCGAGGAAGCTTTGAAAGGTTTAGGCTATTCTGTTAAAGAAATTGATAAAATTGTACCAAAATTAAATAAGGAGACGTATGCAAGTACAGAAGAAGTACTTCGAGCAGCGTTCAAGCTTTTGTTAAAGAAATAAGTAGAGGTGAAATAGAATGGATGAAGAGGATCGTATTTTATCTGCTGAATTGGAAGATGGAAGTGAAGATGGCGTAGAAGAAACCCTTCGACCTCAAAGTCTTAAGCAATATGTAGGTCAAGATAAAGTTGTAGAAGAACTAAATATATATATTCAAGCAGCTACTTATAGAAAAGAATCGCTTGATCATGTACTTTTATACGGGCCACCAGGACTTGGAAAAACTACGTTAGCGAGAATTATTGCCAATGAAATGGATGTTGATATTCATACGACTAGTGGACCTGCTATTGAAAAACCAGGCGATCTAATGGTTTTACTAAATGAGCTGAGTGCAGGAGATGTATTATTTATTGATGAGATCCATCGATTGCCCCGTGTGGTCGAAGAAGTTTTATACTCTGCGATGGAAGACTACTATGTGGATATTATTATTGGACAAGATGCAACAGCACGTCCAGTACATTTCACCTTACCGCCATTCACTTTGATTGGAGCCACAACAAAAGCAGGTAGTCTATCTTCTCCGTTACGAGCACGATTTGGGATTGTTTCTCGTATGGAATATTACAACGTTCCTGATTTGAAAAATATTGTGGAGCGTTCCTCTGGCGTCCTTCAAACAAATATTGAGCAAGACGGAGCATTAGAAATTGCCAGAAGATCGCGAGGAACACCTCGGATTGCGAATAGATTACTGCGCAGAGTTCGTGATTTTGCCCAAATATATGGAGATGGTGGAATTACCAGTCCGTTAGCAAATCAAGCCCTATCTGTTCTTCGAGTAGATCAAAAGGGATTGGATGAGATTGATCGTCGGATTTTATCAACGATGATTGATTTTTATGGTGGGGGACCAGTAGGGTTGTCAGCAATTGCAGCTAGTATTGGTGAAGATACCGAAACCATTGAGGATATGTATGAGCCGTACCTCTTACAAATCGGTTTTTTACAAAGAACCCAGCGAGGAAGAGTCGTTACTCATATAGCCTATGAACATCTAGGAATTGAATATCAACCAAAAAATAAATAATAGAATAAACCCATAACTAGAATTGAGGAATCGTAGTGAAAACAAGTGATTTTGATTTTGAACTTCCAGAAGAATTAATAGCCCAGACCCCTTTAGAAAATAGGGCAGCATCCAAACTTTTAATCTTGAACTCTGAAACAGGAAAAGTGCAAGATGAACATTTCCCAGCTGTTTTAGAGGAATTAGATTCCGGTGATGCTTTAGTTTTAAATAATACCCGTGTATTACCCGCGCGTTTGCATGGAGTAAAACCGGAAACGGGTGGTCACTTGGAAGTTCTTTTATTAAATAATCAAGAGAAAGACCAGTGGGAAACCTTAATCAAACCAGCCAAACGAGCAAAAGTAGGCACGAAGATTATGTTTGGTGAAGGAGATTTAACGGCGGTTGTAACAAAAGAATTATCCCATGGTGGAAGAATTGTAGAATTTGAATATGAAGGAATCTTTTTAGAAGTTCTTGAAAAACTAGGCGAGATGCCTCTTCCTCCTTATATCAAAGAACGATTACACGATCCAGATCGATATCAAACGGTCTATGCAAAAGAAAATGGTTCTGCGGCAGCACCTACTGCAGGCTTACATTTTACGCAAGATCTTTTAAAACAAGCAGAAGACAAAGGTGTAGAAATTGTTTACCTTACCCTTCATGTCGGTTTAGGAACATTCAGACCTATTTCAGTAGACGACGTGGATGAACACGAAATGCATTCTGAATTTTACCACCTATCAGAAGAATCAGCAGAAACACTAAGAAGAATTCGTGGCAATGGTGGCAAAGTAGTTGCGGTTGGAACGACTTCCATTCGAACATTAGAAACGATTGGAACTAAATTTAAGGGAGAAATAAAAGCAGATAGTGGTTGGACTAATATTTTTATTTCTCCAGGATATTCGTTTACAGTCGTGGATGCTTTCATAACAAATTTCCATTTACCAAAGTCAACACTAGTAATGCTAGTGAGTGCCTTTGCTGGAAGAGAAAATGTTCTTCAAGCCTATGCTCATGCTGTAGAAGAAAGATATCGTTTCTTTAGTTTTGGAGATGCTATGTTTATTAAATAAAAAAACAGAAAAAGAAAGAGAGTGGAGATTTTTCTCCACTCTCTTTCTTTTTCTAAATTTGATTTCATTTTAATCAAACGTTTTGTTCTGTTTTTGGAAATAAACCGGTTAACACGAACACGGCTAATGCTAGGACGATTCCTAAAATAGAAGCTTGAACAAAATTGTATGCATTTCCTTCTAAAGCACTACCAATATAAAAAGCAACATGTCCCAGAATAAATCCCCATACAAGAGTTACCACAAATCTCATTTACTCGCACCTCTTCTCGTCCTTAATTTTAACACGAATGACGAATAACTCAAGGGATAGCGATTTAATTTCTTTGTCTCTTGTTATTTCTTTGTTTATACCTACAAGTACAGTGGAAAGTGAGATATAATAGAGAAAGATAAAAAGGAGGGAAATTGATGTCATTTGTACATCTTCAGACCATTAGTGTCTATTCTTTGCTCCAAAGCACTACACAATTAGAAAAATTAGTCCAGAATGCAAAACAAAAAGGCTATCAAGCCATAGCATTGACCGACTACAATTACCTTCATGGACAAGTAGATTTTTACAAGCTGTGTTTACAAGAAGGAATTAAACCAATTATCGGATTGCAATTAGAGATCCCCGGAGTTTTTTACAAAAATCAGAAATTTCCACTCGTAATGATTGCTAAAAATTATAGAGGTTACCAAAAACTGATGGCACTCTCCACATTGTATACAAGTGATAAAAATGATGAAGCGCTGCTTTCAGGTTTAAAAGACGGATTAGAAGATATTATAGCCATTACTCCAGGTGAGAAGGGCGAAATCGAACGATTGCTTTTGTCAGGAGAACAGGAAGAGGCAGAAGCGATCACTCGACACTGGAAAGAGATATTTTCAGAAGAACAGTTTTATTTAGGAGTTCAAGTTCATCAAAAGATGCAACCGATTATCGACTCTTTAAGAAGGTTAGGAACAGTAGTAGAGGTTCCCTTAACGGCAATGCATGACGTACAATATCTAGAACCAGACGATCGATTTAGTTGTAGAGTCTTACAAGCCATTGGCAACAGTGAGCAAATCGATACAGAACAAGAAGAAAAAAAGGAGAGCACTACCTTCCTCCTTTGAAAGAGATAGAAGAACAATTCCAGAAATTTGGTTTGTCTTCTGAAGTAGAGGAAACCATAAAAATTTCTGAAAAAATTGCGATTGAATTACCGTTAAACCAATCGTTACTTCCCAAATATCCTACACCATCAGGAATAGATTCCCGGACTTACTTGCAAACCTTATGTGAAGAAGGTCTTCAACAACGAGTGAATCAAGCTGATTCAAGATACCAAGAAAGGCTAAACCATGAGTTATCTGTTATCCATGAAATGGGTTTTGATGATTACTTTTTAATTGTTTGGGATGTGATGCACTTTGCCAAACAAGCGGGAATTTTACCAGGAGCAGGTCGAGGTTCGGCAGCAGGCTCATTAGTTGCCTACGTCTTACAAATCACGCATGTGGATCCAATTGAATATCATTTACTTTTTGAACGTTTTCTCAATAAGGAACGCTATAATATGCCTGATATTGATTTAGATTTCCCTGATAATCGTCGTGATGAAGTACTCCGATATGTCAAAAAAATACGGTGCTGATCATGTCGCCCAAATTGTCACATTTGGTACTTTAGCGACTAAAATGTCTTTACGAGATACAGCTAGAGTTTTTGGATATTCACCAGCTGAAGCAGCAAAATGGTCTAGCGCCGTTCCAAACCAACTCGGTATACGGTTAACTGAAGCTTACGAGCTCTCATCGGCCTTTCGAAAGTTAGCTGATTCGTCGCCCGAAAACAAGTTGTTATTTGAAACGGCAAAGAAAATAGAAGGAGTTCCACGTCATACTTCTACCCATGCAGCAGGAGTCGTCATTAGCGATCGATCGTTAATTGAATTGGTTCCTCTTCAGGAAAGAAAAAATGATTTATCTCTCACCCAATATCCAATGGGGAATATTGAAGAAATTGGATTACTAAAGATGGACTTCCTAGGACTAAAAAACCTAACAATTCTAAATAATGCCGTTCAGCTTGCTGAAAAAGAAAGCCAACAAAAAATAGATGTTTTTTCTTTTTCAATGAATGATGAAAAAACGATGCAATTATTCCAAAGAGCAGATACGAATGGAATTTTTCAATTTGAATCACCAGGAATTAAAAATGTATTGCGAAAATTAGGTCCGGAATCCATGGAAGATATCGCTGCCGTTAACGCATTGTATCGACCGGGTCCGATGGAACAAATTAATACCTTTATTGATCGGAAAAAAGGAAAACTGAAAATTGAATATTTACATCCAGATCTTGAAGATATTTTGAGTGTTACTTATGGGGTAATGGTCTATCAAGAACAAGTCATGCAAGTTGCTTCACGAATGGCAGGATTTACTTTAGGTGAAGCAGATATCCTTCGCCGAGCAATTGGTAAGAAACAAAAAGAAGCAATGGATAAAGAACGAGCCCATTTTATTGAAGGAGCGGTTCAAAAAGGATATACCTTAGAAAAATCGAAAGAAGTATATGATTATATTGAACGCTTCGCAAATTATGGGTTCAACCGTTCTCATTCGGTAGCGTATTCCTATATTGCTTATCAAATGGCATATATGAAAACTCATTATCCAGCAGCCTTTTTCGCAGCCTTATTAAATTCAGTAAATCCTCACTCTGATAAAATGAAAGAATATAGCATGGATATTCGAAAACGAAATCTTTCTTTTGATTACCCTGATATTAATACAAGTAGTTGGAATTTTTCATTAATCAATCAAAATATTCAATTTGGATTAAATGCAATCAAAGGGTTACGTAGAGATTTTATCCAAGATATTTTATCAGAAAGAAAAAATAGTGGTCCTTACAAAGATTTTGTTCAATTTCTTCGTCGTATTCCAGAAAAATGGGTAAAATTAGAAATGATTACCCCACTTATTCTTTCTGGTGTTTTTGATAAATTTGGCTATAATCGAGCTACCTTACTTCAATCCTTACCCGGAATCGTAAGTAGCATCCAATATAGTGGTAATAATATCGATTTATTTGATGTATTGGAACCGAAATATATTTTTCGAGATGAATTATCTTCCAATGACTTGATGGAATCTGAGGAAGAATATTTAGGCTATTCTTTAACGGGACACCCGATTGATGCGTACAGTTTTTTATATAAAGAAGATGAGATTAAATATATAGGTGAACTTACCACCGGAAGAAACCTAACAACAATGGGACTTTTGAAGGAAATAAAAAAAATACAGACTAAAAAAGGTGAACCGATGGCCTTTTTACTTCTAACGGATTCTACTGGACTTTTAAATGTAACTATTTTTCCGGAACAATATCTAAAATTTATGAAATTGTTGAAAGAAGGAACCTTACTAACAATCTCTGGAAAAATGGAAAATAGTAAGCAGTACGATCGACCAACTTTTATTTTACAAAAAATGACCAGTGTAGAACAATATATAAAAATAAAAGAAGAGAAAAAGAAAACATACTATATACGTATTACAGGAGAAAATAATCCAAGTGATCAATTCGATAAAATGCAAAAAATCTTGTTAGGATCACCAGGAGAACATCCTGTTATCGTGTATGATAAAATTCGTTCCAAAAAAATACTACTCGATAAAAAATATTGGGTGGATTCATCCGAAATAGTCATCCAAAAATTAATAGAATTATTTGGTAATAAAAACATAATATTTAAATAACATTTTCACAAGCAATTCTATAAAAAGAGAATATAGAAATAGATACCAGTTACAGAAAACATAAGACTTTCTGAAGATTTAATGTTAAGATAGAATAGTTGAATAATTAATCGCTACTAAATTAAAATCAATTGATTTTAAATAGCTAATCTTTGATGAGGTGAAAGAATTGAAACGAATTGCAGTTTTAACTAGTGGGGGAGATGCCCCGGGAATGAATGCCGCTATCCGAGCAATTGTTCGAAAAGGTGTTTATGATGGACTAGAAGTTTACGGAATTAACTATGGTTACGCAGGAATGGTAGCCGGAGATATTCGTAGACTTAGTATTGATGATGTTGGAGATATGATCAGTCGGGGTGGAACTTTGTTATATTCCGCACGTTATCCAGAGTTTTCAGAATTGGAAGGGCAACAAAAAGGGATTGAACAATTACGAAAATTTGGAATTGACGGTTTGATTGTAATCGGAGGAGACGGTTCTTATAGAGGTGGAGCTGCTTTGACGGAACTAGGATTCCCAACAATTGGAATACCTGGAACCATTGATAATGATATCCCGGGTACAGAATTTACTCTAGGTTTTGATACAGCTATTAATACCGTTTTAGATTCTATAGACAAAATAAGAGATACTGCTACCAGTCATGTTCGTACCTTTATTATTGAAGTGATGGGACGAAATGCTGGAGATATCGCTCTGTGGACAGGTCTTGCAGGAGGGGCAGAAAGCATTGTCATTCCTGAGATGGATTTCTCAATGGAAGAAATTGTGAAAGAAATTGAAGACGGAAGAAAACGTGGCAAAAAGCATACGATTATTGTATTAGCTGAAGGTGTCATGAAAGGAACTGAATTCGCAGAGAAATTAGAACAATATCAAAATTTCCACACACGAGTTAGTGTTTTAGGACACGTACAACGTGGAGGATCCCCTTCAGCAAGAGACCGTGTACTAGGTAGTGTATTTGGCTACCATGCTGTACAATTGTTAGAAGAAGGAAAAGGTGGAATTTGTGTTGGGATGATGGGAAATGAAATCATTTTTAATGATATCGTTGATACATTAAAAAATAAAAAACATATTCCATATCTTTCACTTTATCAAATTAATAAAGAGATTTCATTTTAAAATCTCATTAAAAAAACATATAAATGAAAAGGGGTTTTTTACACATGAAGAAAACGAAAATTGTTTGTACGATTGGACCAGCAAGTGAGTCAATTGAAACACTTGTTCAATTAATTGAATCAGGAATGAACGTTGCTCGCTTGAATTTCTCACACGGAGATCACGAGGAACACCTTGCTCGAATTAAAAACATTCGCAAAGCTTCCGAAATGACAGGGAAAATGGTTGGAATCCTTTTAGATACAAAAGGACCAGAAATCCGTACAAACAATATGAAAGACGGAATTGTTTCTTTAACAACTGGAGATATTGTACGAGTTGCAATGACCGAAGTTGAAGGTACAAAAGAACGTTTTTCTATTACATACCCAGGATTGATTGATGATGTTGTTATTGGTGATCACATCTTGTTAGATGATGGAATCATTGATTTAGAAGTAACTGAAATTGATAAAGCAAACGATGATATCGTTACAGTTGTAAAAAACTCTGGAATCTTGAAAAACAAAAAGGGTGTTAACGTCCCTGGAGTTGCAACAAACTTGCCAGGAATCACTCAAAAAGATGCAGATGATATTATCTTTGGAATCAAAAATGACGTAGATTTCATCGCTCCAAGTTTTATTCGTCGCGCAAGTGATGTTTTAGAAATTGCAGAAATTCTTGAAAATCATGATGCGGTTCATATCCAAATCATTCCAAAAATTGAAAACCAAGAAGGCCTAGACAATATTGATGAAATTTTAACAGTTTCTCAAGGGTTGATGGTTGCTCGTGGAGACTTGGGAGTTGAAATCCCAACGGAAGAAGTTCCTATTGCACAAAAACTATTGATTGAAAAATGTAACAAATTAGGTAAGCCAGTTATCACTGCAACACAAATGCTTGATTCTATGCAAAGAAATCCTCGTCCTACCCGCGCAGAAGCAGGAGACGTAGCAAATGCAATTTTTGACGGATCAGATGCAGTTATGTTGTCTGGAGAAACAGCAGCAGGAGATTACCCTGTAGAGTCTGTTCAAATGATGGCTACTATTGCATTGCGTACAGAAGAAGCACTTATTGGACAAGATGCATTTGCATTGAAAGCATATTCGAATACAGATATGGCTGAAGCAATTGGTCAAGCAGTTGGACATACGGCTCGTAACTTAGATATTGGAACAATCGTTGCAGCAACAGAATCTGGACATACTGCTCGTATGATTTCTAAATATCGTCCAAAAGCACATATCGTTGCAGTTACATTTACAGAACGTCAAAGTCGTGGATTGGCACTTTCATGGGGAGTATATCCTTACGTAACAGAAAAACCTGGTTCAACAGATGAAATGATGGACCTAGCTACTATCGTTGCGAAAAACGAAGGGTTTGCTAAAGAAGGCGATTTGATTATCATTACTGCAGGAGTACCAGTTGGAGAACGTGGAACAACAAACTTGATGAAGATTCAGTTAATTGGTTCTAAACTAACAAGTGGTCACGGTATTGGTAAGAAATCAGTTATCGGAAGAGCAATTGTTGCGTTAACTGCTGAAGAAGCAAACAAAAATGCAACAGAAGATTGTATTCTTGTACTAAAAAATTCAGATAAAGATTACATGCCAGCAATTGAAAAAGCAAGTGCAGTAGTAGTTGAAACTGGAGGCTTAACAAGTCATGCAGCTGTTGTAGGAATCGCTCAAGGAATTCCAGTTATCGTAGGCGCTGAAGATGCAACTACTTTAATTCAAAATGATGAAGTCATCACTATTGATTCTCGTCGTGGAATTATTTACCGCGGAGCAACAACAACTATTTAAGTTTTAGAGTAAAACCGGGAGTGGAACATCCGAGATGTTCTCCTACTGGTTTTTTTTTGCGTGAATAAACCAGGGTTATTTGAAACAAATCACGTGTTGTGTGATAAAATGGAAGTAGATGTTTATACTTTTAAAAAGATAAAACGGATAAAGATAATGGAGGAAGACGAATGAATACAGATTTAGGAAATGTGATTACCGGAATTATTATTGATACGAATGAAAAAAGTTATTTTGTACAGAAAAATGGAGTTACCTATCGACTTGCTAAAGAAGAAGTACTAGAAGAAGAACTAGAAGTAGGTGATACTGTTAGTGGCTTCGTTTATGAATCCATGAAGAAAGAGTTACGTTTGACGAAAAAAATACCAGCTACTCAAATCGATCAGTTTGGATGGGGAACGGTAACCGATGTACGTAGAGATTTAGGAGTATTTGTAGATATCGGTTTAGATGAAAAAGAAGTAGTCGTGTCATTAGATGATCTATCTGAAATAAAAAGTATTTGGCCTAAAATAGGAGATCGTTTGCTTATTTCCTTACGGTTCGATGATAAAGATAGAATGTGGGGTGTACTAGCGGACGAGGAAATATTCCGTTCGATAGCAAAAGTACCTGAATCTGATGAATTTAAGAATAAAGACATCAAAGGAACCGTCTATCGTTTGAAGAAAATTGGTACTTTTTTACTAACCGAAGATGAATACATTGGTTTTATCCATCCAACCGAACGAGAAGCAGAACCAAGATTAGGAGAACTAGTTTCTGGTCGTGTAATTGGAGTTAGCCCACATGGAATGCTGAATATCTCATTGAAACCACGTATACATGAAGCGTTAGAAGAAGATGCTCAAATGATTTTGACTTTGCTTCAACAAAGTCCTTCTCACTCTCTTCCTTATTATGATAAGAGTAATCCAGAAGACATCAAAAATTATTTTGGTATTAGCAAAGCGCAATTCAAGCGTGCATTGGGACGTTTGATGAAAGAAAGATTAATTGTTCAAGAAGATGGAGAAACGAAATTAGTTTCAAAAGATTAATTTTTAAGGTGGAAAGAGGGAGGTAGAACCTGTGACCGAAATAACTTTGCAAAGCATTAAAAAAGATTTACAAAAAGGTGGTTTTAAGTTAACTCCTCAAAGAGAAGCAACGGTTAAAATCCTTTTAGAAAATGAAAAAGATCATTTAAGTGCGGAAGAAATTTTTATGTTTCTCAAACGAAGGAATTCGGATATTGGCCTAGCCACCGTATATCGAACCTTAGAAATATTAACCCAGCTACATGTGACGAATAAAGTTCTATTTGAAGATGGGCTGGCTCGGTATGATTTACATCGGGGGAAAAGTACGCATTTTCATCATCATCTTCTTTGCTTAAAGTGTGGAGAAATTGATGAAATTTTTGAAGACTTACTCGTGGATATTGAAAAAGATGTCGAAACGCGTTATCATTTCAAAATAAAAGATCATCGCCTTACATTCCATGGTATTTGTGCAAAATGCCAAGAGGAAGATAAGAAAAAAGTAGGTATCTCCCTAGATGTAGGAAATCCAAATGGATGAACTGATACAGGATTACCTTCATCATTTGCGAATCGAACAAGGTCTAGCAGTTAATACAATTAAAAGTTATCAATTGGACCTTTCAAAATACAAACAGTTCTTACTTTCAAAAAAGAAGAATTCTTTTTCGGAAACAACTAAAAGTGATGTCTTACTTTATTTGGAAAAATTAGATAAAGATGGGCTTGCTTCTAGCTCCATCAGCCGGATGATGTCTTGTCTTCGCAGATTTTATCAATACTTACAGCAGGAACAGGTATTGAAAATAAATCCAATGGAAAATATTCAACTTCCTAAAAAGAAACAAAGTCTTCCAAAGTCTTTAACCATCTCAGAAGTAGACCGTATATTGTCTACACCCGATCAAAATACAGTCTTAGGGCTACGAGATCGAGCCATCCTTGAAGTCTTGTATGCAACAGGATTACGTGTGAGTGAATTAGTTGACTTAACCTTAGGAGAAGTTCATCTCGAGCTAGGCTTTCTACAAACTATTGGAAAAGGAAATAAAGAACGGATTGTACCTCTAGGAGAAGAAGCTGCTTATTGGGTAGAAGAATACTTGAAAACAAGTAGACCTACATTGAGCAAAGGACGAAAACCTACGACGCATCTATTTTTGAATTTCCACGGTCAAGGATTTACTCGTCAAGGAATTTGGAAGAACTTGAAAAAAATTGTCCAAAAAGCACAAATTAATAAGAACGTTTCTCCACATATGCTTCGTCACTCGTTTGCGACTCATATTTTAGAAAATGGAGCAGACTTACGAATTGTGCAAGAACTACTTGGACATGCTGATATTTCTACTACACAAATTTACACACATATTTCAAAAGAACGTATGGTGGAATCTTATCGAAAATATCATCCACGTGCTTAAAACTTATAAAAGGAGAAATTAGATGAAAAAGTATAAACGCATTCATGTTGTGGTAATGGACTCAGTAGGAATCGGGGAAGCTCCCGATGCAAACGAATTTGGTGATGTAGGAGCAGATACATTAGGTCATATTGCTGAAACAGTTGGTTTGGATATTCCTCAGTTAACGAAACTGGGACTTGGAAATATCCGTTCTCTAAAAGGAGTAGACACAGTAGAAGAACCTCTAGGATATCATACAAAATTAGAAGAAATTTCAGTAGGAAAAGACACAATGACGGGACACTGGGAGATTATGGGACTTCATATTAAAAAACCGTTCCGAGTTTTTCCAGACGGTTTTCCAAGTGAACTCATTCAAAAAATTGAAGACTTCTCAAAAAGAAAAGTGATTGGTAATAAACCTGCTAGTGGAACAGAGATTTTAGTCGAACTAGGGGAACAGCAAGTAAAAACAGGAGATTTAATCGTCTATACTTCAGCGGACTCTGTGCTTCAAATTGCTGCACATGAAGAAGTAATTCCTTTAGAAGAATTATACGAAATCTGTGAGTATGCACGTAAAATCACTTTGGACGACCCGTATATGATCGGTAGAATTATTGCCCGACCGTACTTAGGTGAACCAGGTAATTTTGCTCGAACTAGCAATCGTCATGACTATGCTCTTAGTCCGTTTGGAGAAACCGTGCTAGACCATCTAAAGAACGATGATTTGGATGTCATTGCGATTGGAAAAATAAGTGATATTTTTAATGATCAAGGAATTACTGAATCCGTTCGAACCAAAAGTAATATGGATGGTGTTGACCAACTATTGAATGTCATGAAAAAGGATTTCACTGGAATTAGCTTCTTAAATTTAGTAGATTTTGATGCCTTATATGGTCATCGTCGTGATCCAGAAGGCTATGCAAAAGCAATTGAAGATTTTGATAAACGCATTCCTGAAATACTTGACCAATTGGATGATCAAGATTTACTATTGATTACAGCTGACCATGGAAACGACCCAACGGCTCCTGGAACAGATCATACGCGTGAATATGTTCCTTTGTTGGCATATAGTCCTTCTATGGAAAAAAATGGTGTATTACAACAAGGTCATTTCGCTGATATATCAGCAACCATTGCAGATAATTTTGAAACGAATCAAGCAGAAATTGGTACTAGCTTTTTGAAAGATTTAAATTAAAAAATATAAAAAATAGGGGAGAATTGTAAATGACATATGAACAACTTGTAGAGGCTGCAACTTTTTTAAAAGATAAAGGATTTGTGAAACCAGAAATTGGTTTGGTATTAGGTTCCGGATTGGGAGATTTGGCAGATGAAATTTCTAATCCTATTCAAGTTTCTTACTCTGATATCCCTTATTTTCCATCGTCCACTGTGAAAGGTCACAAAGGACAATTAGTGTATGGGGAATTAAACGGAAAAATCGTTATTGCCATGCAAGGACGTTTCCATTTTTATGAAGGATACTCTATTCAAGAAGTTACTTTCCCTATTCGAGTAATGAAAGAATTAGGTGTGCACTCTGTTGGATTAACTAATGCTGCTGGAGGAGTTAGCTTTGATTTTACTCCTGGAGATCTTATGTTGATTACAGATCACATTAACTTTACTGGACAAAACCCACTTATCGGACCAAATGATGAAAAAGAAGGACCGCGTTTTCCAGATATGAGTCAAACCTATGACCGTGAATATCAAGCGAAAATAAAAGAAGTTGCCAAAAGATTAAACGTAGACATGAAAGAAGGATTCTACATGGGCTTTAGTGGTCCTACTTATGAAACACCTGCAGAAATTAAAATGGCTCGTGTACTAGGTGCGGATGCAGTTGGAATGTCTACTGTACCAGAAGCAATTGTAGCAAGACATGCAGGTCTACGAGTTTTTGGAATTTCTTGTATCACGAATTTAGCTGCAGGAATGCAAAGTAACTTGAATCATGAAGAAGTGGTAGAAGTTACTCAACGAGTAAATCAAACCTTCCGAAATCTACTTAAAGAGATTTTAAAAGAAATCTAACGATTAACATGGTGGATTAATTGAGATTCCTTCGCTCATATGGTAAAGTGACTTTTGTGATTTTCAATATATAAAGTAGATAATGCAAGTAAAACTGTGTTAATCAATTAGAGGAGCGTTATATTTTTAATTGTAAAAGGCTCATGAATTTTTCAAGTTCTAAAACCTTCCCTACAGAAGTGTTTACCATTTTGAAAGAATCAGGATGCCTCGTAACGTACTCTACTATTTGTGAGGAGAAAACTGTGCTTATTTCTTATAATCAAAATTACGAAAAAATTTCCATGGGATTGCTATCCTATATTCCCGATTTAAAAAATATAAGCCATCTGCAAGAAGAACTGGATAGCTATATTGAAAATGGAGATAAAAAGCTTTATTTATGGCGTGATGAACACACTGAGAATATAGTAGCTATTATTGGAATTGGCTGCGATGATTCTGTTTTATTAGTCCGTCATCTTTCTGTTAGTCCGTCTTTTAGGAATGAAGGAATCATCTATAAAATGCTAGATAAGTTGCAATCTCTATATCCAGAATTAATGATCAATGGAACTCTGGATACAGCGCCCTTTCTTTCAAAATGGGTTCAGAAAAATATAGAAGGTTATACGGAGACTGATTCGTAATGAACAAACAGAGTGAAGCACTTACTATTTACTTAGAAAGTTTTGAAGGTCCCCTTGATTTGCTGCTTCATTTAATTAAAGATTTAAAAGTAGATGTTTTTGATATTCCTATGGCAGATCTAACCCAACAATATCTAAACTATCTTCATACGATGAAAGAATTAAAGTTAGACATTGCGGGTGAATATTTATTAATGGCGGCTACCTTGCTAGAAATTAAAAGTCGGATGCTTCTTCCTAAAAAAGAGGTAGAAGTAGATGATGATTCTTTTGAATTAGAAGAAGACCCCAGAGATGAATTGGTTCATCAACTGTTAGAATACAAGCAAATGCAAGAAGCTGCTAAGGTCTTAAAAGAAATGCAAACCGAACGGGGACAATTTTATACAAAATCAATTACGAATTTAGAGAGTCACCAACAGTCGGTACCACTTGTGCCAGGTGAAGTTTCTACAGAAGATTTGTTGCATGCACTACAAAAAATGCAACAAAAAATACAAAGAAAACAACCTATGAGCACCCGTGTTCATCATGAAAAAATAACGATTGAGGCTACTATGGACGTAATTCTAAATCGGCTAACCGAACAAGGGAAACCAGGATTTAGAATTGCGTTTACTGATTTTTTTGAAAGTACAGAAAGGCCACAAATTGTAAATACATTTTTGGCGATGTTAGAGCTAGTCAGGGAAAGAAAAATTTTCTTTACTCAAACGGAATTGTATGGAGAAATATTTTTAGAGCTTTTCTCGGAAGGATAGTTGAAATGTTTAACAAAGAAGCAGCACTCGAAAGCCTCCTCTTTGTTGCAGGTGACGAAGGATTGAATGTGCAAGAGATTACCTCCTTGTTGGAGATGACTCCCCTAGAAGTTCATCATTTGATCACTACGATGCGTAAAGCATACGAAGAGGATCAAAGTACGGGAATCACTCTTATTGAAACAAGAAAAAGGTACCAATTAGCCACAAAAAAAGTATGCAGATATTATCAGAAAATTTGCTATTTCTCCCTTTTCAGCTAATTTATCTCAAGCGGCATTAGAAACATTAGCTATTGTAGCTTATAAACAACCGATCACTAGAATTGAAATTGATGAAATTAGAGGCGTTCAATCATCTAGTCTGTTACAACGATTGTTGATTAGAGGATTAGTAAAAGAAATGGGCAGAGAAGAAACTCCAGGTAGACCGATTATTTATGGGACTACGGAGTATTTTATGAACTATTTTGGCTTACAAGATATACAAGACTTACCCAGCGCTGATATTTTATTTCAAATGCAACAAGATGATCCGGCTGACCTTTTTAAAAAGGATCGTACAGAAGATAAAGAAGAAACCGATGAAAACTAGAATTCAATTTTAGAAAAAATAAAATCAATTCATCTATGAAAAAATGTAATGAAGATGAAATTAGGAGATACTATGGAACGTTTACAAAAAGTAATTGCCCATGCTGGAATTGCCTCAAGAAGAAAAGCAGAAGAGCTTATTCTAAAAGGAAAAGTAACAGTCAATGGAGAAACGGTTACGACATTAGGTACAAAAGTATCTACGAGTGACCGAGTAGAAGTAGAAGGATTGCCCATTTATAAAGAGCATCCGGTTTACTTTCTTTTCAACAAACCACGTAATACTGTCTCAACGGTAACAGACGATAAAGATAGAGCGGTAGTGACCGATTATTTCCGTGATATCAAAGAAAGAATTTATCCGATTGGTCGACTAGATTATGATACAACAGGCTTGTTGCTACTAACGAATGATGGTGAGTTTGCGAACTTATTGATGCATCCGCGTTATCATGTCGAAAAAAGATATGTTGCAAAGGTAGAAGGAATCCCTACTAACCAACAACTGGTACAACTAGAAAAAGGAATTGTCATTAATGGCAAAAAAACTTCCAAAGCAAAAGCTACTTTATTATCTTCACAAGCTCAAAAGAAAACTGCAGTAGTGGAACTAACCATTCATGAGGGATGGAATCATCAAGTCAAAAAAATGTTCGAAGCGATTGGTTGTCCGGTAGTTAAATTAAAAGAGAACAATTTGGTTTTCTAACGTTAGATAACCTACAACCAGGAATGTATCGTTCATTAAATGCTTTTGAAGTTGAAAAGTTAAAAAAAATGGCTAGAAGTAATGAAACGAAATAAAGTAGTTTCTTAATACTCCTTTTCAACGAATGGAAGAATGGGGAAAGGGTGTAATAATTGGTAAATTCTGTTGCAAAAATATTAATTGTAGATGATGAAGAACGAATTAGACGTCTTTTAAAGTTATATTTAACTAAAGAAGGATATCTTACTCAAGAAGCCGAAGATGGCTACTCAGCAATTGAAAAGATTCAAACAGAAGAATTTGACTTAGTACTTTTAGATATTATGCTACCCGGTATTAGCGGATTAGAAGTGGTAACCGAAGTTCGAAAAACGAGTGAGATACCCATTTTAATGATTACCGCTCGAGGGGAAGAGAATCACCGTGTAGAAGGACTTCAAGTAGGCGCGGATGATTACATTGTCAAACCATTTAGTCCCAGAGAAGTGATGTTGCGAGTAGCAGCAATTTTAAAGAGAACAAGAGTAGAGGAACCAGAAACATTTATTATTTCTCATCCGCACTTAGAAATTCATCCTGATTCGCGTTTAATTCTTGCAGAAGGTGATCCCATTACATTAACGCCAAAAGAATTTGATTTATTTCTTTATCTTGTCAAAAATCCAGAAAAGATTTTTACTAGAGAAATTCTTTTAAAAGAAGTATGGCGCTATGATTATTTTGGGGACTTACGAACAGTAGATACACATATTAAACGTTTGCGAGAAAAACTTCAAAAAAAATCATCTCAAGTTTCCAAAATGATTGTAACGGTGTGGGGAACTGGCTACAAATTTTCTCCGATTGAAGTAGAAGCAAACGCAGGTAGATACTTTGACTTAGAAGAAGAGAGCAAATGAAAAGAAAAAACTTAATCCTCAAAAATAATCTATATCTTTCTATTGCTGGGATTAGTATATTAATATTTTTTGTTTATATCACAAATGCTAGTTTGAAAAATACGATTGGTGATGTGTACAATCAAAACATCCAAGAGAGTATCCAAACGGTTCAAGATAAAATAGTAGATGAAAGACTTTTAAACGGCTCTTTTTCCGAATTAGCAAGTGATATTCCAGATGACATGGTTGCCTTGCTTCTTCATGAAGAGGATGTTGTTAATTTAAATAGTGATTCCAGTAGCAATGTACTTTTATATTTTATTGAAAAGTATGTTCTTGATTCGGAAACCGATCATGATTTAATTAGTCAAAATGATTCTGTTGTAAAAAAGGTTTTATATCGGGATGAAAGAAATCAAAAGAAATCTTTCTTTTTATCATTAGAGCGTTTAAAAGTAAATAATCAATCGGTTACGTTGCTATTAAGTAAAGATTCTTCCGCTTGGGAAACGTATTTACTTCGAAGTCAGCTTCTCTTTTTCTTGTTGTTGTTACTTTATTTAGGACTTATCTTTTATTTTTATCACCAACAACAAAAAAAAATATATACTCCAATAAAAAAAATGACGGAATTAGCCTTTGATTACTCTCAATACAACTTCAGACAATCCTTATTGATTCAAACTCAAGATGAAATAGGGGAGTTAGCGACTGCCATCAATAAGATGGGGAAAACAATGGAAGCTGGAAATCTGATGAATAAGAAAGAAAAAGTCTTTTGCGTTTAGTTTTTGATAGTTTAGCAGTGGGAGTTATTTATGTAGATAAAGATCTAAGTATTCGTGTACTTAATTCTACTGGCGAAAAACACCGAAATTTATATGCAAAAACAACTGGTGAAAAACAACATCATGAAATTCGTATCAAGTATCGTGAAATGATAGAAGCCGTTTTTACTACTCAAACTAGTAAAAATATTGAAATACAATATATTCAATCTATATATAAAATTCGTTTTTCACCACTTTTCGATGAAGAAAAAAGTGATGTAAAAGGGGTTTTGTTAATCATTGAAGATATCACAGAAGCGAAGAGGTTGTCTTCGATTCGAGAAGACCTCATTACAAACGTTTCGCATGACTTCCGTACACCGCTCGCAACCATTAAAGGATATAGTGAAGCGATCATTGATGATATTGCGGAAACAGTTGAGGATAAAAATGAAATGGCTAAAATTATCTTTGATGAAGCAAATGAACTAAATAAGACGATTAATAGTCTACTAAGTCTTTCTCGCATAAATGCTGGACATGCAGATTTACAAATAGAATCGGTTCGTTTAAAATCTTTTTTCCTTCATATTATTTCTCGTTTTTCAGACACATTCAAACGCAATCAGATAAAGTGTTCGTTTCTCATTGAAGATAATCTAGAGTACTATCAAATGGATGAAGAGAAAATGAGCCATGTTATTTATAATTTGATTGATAATGCGATTCGATATTCTGCAGATAGTTCCTCCCATAGGGAAAAATTTGTAGCTATTGAAGTGAAATTAGATACGGTCCTCGATGAGATTTTATTTATGGTAACAGATAATGGTCTGGGGATTAGCGAAGAAAGTATTCCCTATATTTTTGAGCGTTTTTTCAAAGACGATAAAGCAAGAACCAAGCCCAAACAAAATGGCACGGGAATTGGTCTTTCTCTTGTTCAATCAATCGTAAAGGAACATACTGGTAAAGTTGAAGTCGTAAGTAAATTAGATGAAGGAACTAGGTTTACAGTTCGCCTCCCTTATAAGGATGCAGACTTTGAAAAAAGTAAATCAAATCAATAGGTTGACCTCTTTTCGATTATGGGGTATATTAGTTAGTGAAATAAATAATAAATATGAAACGTCTTCAGGGCAGGGTGAAATTCCCGACCGGTGGTATAGTCCACTACCTTATGTTTATACATAGGCTGAACTGGTGTAATTCCAGTACCGACAGTATAGTCTGGATGGAAGAAGATTAGGTTTCTTTGATATGTAAAAATCAATGAGCCCATTCTCCCGTTTTTTTGAAGACAGGTGGAATGGTTTTTTTGTATATCAAAATCTATTCTCTGAGATGGTTTCAACAGGAGGATTTCATATGTTAAAAGGAAGAACCCACCAACTTGTGGGAGTATCGTTGTTTGGCGCGTTAGGTTTTATCTTAATGTTTTTAGCTTTTCCTGTTCTACCTGCTTTTTCGTATTTGAAGGTTGATTTTAGTGACCTACCCATTTTAATTTCATTTTTATTGTATGGGCCAGCTGGCGGAATTTTTTCTGCTGTTATTAAAACACTTTTACACTACCTTTCAACAGGAGGAGATATGGGATATCCAATCGGCGATCTAGCAAGTTTTCTGGCATCGATTTCGTATTGTTTACCAGCCTACTATCTATTGCGAAAAGCAAAAACAAAAAATGGCATGATTCTAGCGTTTTTAATGGGAACACTTACTTTAACTGTTGTTCTATCGATTGCGAATTGGTATGTAATTACGCCTCTTTATCTTAAAATATTGAATTTTAATGTTGGTGATCTAAGAGCATATATCGTAGCAGGGGTTGTACCTTTTAACGTCATTAAAGGTGCGATTATTAGTACGGTTTTCCTAATGGCATTTCCTAAACTGAAACCATGGCTTGTTCGTCAAGGCAAATTAATAGCATAAAATTACAAAAAGAACCAAATTGCTTGTTTAAGCAAATTTGGTTCTTTTTTACTTACTTTGAATTGTTTTCCTCTGACTCAAAAGGAGTAGTGGACCGTAAAATGGCACCTGTAGGACAACTCGTATAAGCTTTACGGAAATCATTGATTTCCTTTTCTTCTACAGGAACTAGTCCTTTATTATCGTCTTTCACGGTATAGGCAATTCCATTTTGATCGTACTCATATAGAGTTGGTGCATACAGTTGACAAAGTCCACAAGCAATACACTTTTCTTTGTCTATTTTGGTATAATACATAGAAACACATCTTTTCTTTTAGTGAGGTGACTTGATGAGGAAGGTACACTACTTAGATTATCTTTTTTTAGATGCTTTTTCAACTACAGAATCACGAAAATTAAAATCTTTATATCATATTTTTACCGGAAAAAGAACGGTTTCAGTTATGATTCAGTCTTTAAAATATGAGTTAGGTGGTTATTTTGGATTGTTTCCTAAATTAAAATGGGAATCATTCGAAAAGATAATCCATTCGATGGTACAAGATGACTTCATTTATCTAGTTGACGAAGGGTATTGCGTAACCGAAAAAGGAGTTAAACAAAAGGAAGACTTCTTTCAAACACATACAAGAATCAACTATTTTCAACAAATTCGGTATGTACGAATGATACCAGAATTTAAAAAGAAAAGCTTGTTTCTTGTGCAAGTTCTTTCAGAAATGAGTCATCAAAATAAAGACTATTTTCCATTGTTAGAAGGACTAGCAGAACAAAACTGGTTGAAGTCCTTTATAAAAAATATGACGATTCCACGAGAAGAGATATCGACTGCTTATGGAAAAGAATGGATTGCTTTGTTAGAAAATATAAAAATGAAGGACAAAACTATTTTTGTGGAGCAGTTTGAAGGAAACCGGTATGTTCGAAAAACGTCTCGACAAGTTGCGGAAGAATATAGTTTAGAAGAGTCGGAAGTCATTATTATTTGGCAACAGGGATGGGTTCAAATTTTAGTTAATCTTGAAAGCCATCCCAATCAATATTCAATCTTATACAAACTATATCATCAGTTAAAAAGTGAAGGGTACTTATGGTCAAATAGCGTTCAGGAAACCTTTCTACTGTTATCTAGTGGAGTGAAACCGGCCGATTTAAGTAGTCGGCGTCGTTTAAAAGACAGTACGATTAATGATCATCTTACTGAATTAGCAATTTTATCTTTCTCGTTTCCATTTGAGCAATTTTTAAATGAGCAACAAATGAACTATGTAACTGACTTTTTAGAAAAAGGAGATACTTTGGATTACAAAGAGATTCAAAAGGAATTCCCTACGATATCTTTCTTTGAAAGTCGATTAATGCAAGTGAGGAGTGAGGTGATGAAAAAAGATGGAAAAGGACTCCCTGGAATCTAAATTAAAGACTTGGTTTGGTTTTGAACAGTTTCGAATGGGCCAAAAAGAAGTGATTGAATCGGTATTAGACAAAAGAAATGCGGTAGCTATTCTACCAACGGGTTCTGGAAAGTCACTCATCTATCAATTTTGTGGTTATTCTACAGAAGGAATGACCCTTGTTGTTTCCCTCTCTTATCGTTGATGGATAACCAAGTCATGCAAATGAAACGAGCAGGAGAAAAGCGAGTAGCTGCTTTGAATAGTATGAGTTCATTCGATGAAAGAAAATACATTTCAAACCATCTATCGGATTATCAGTTTTTATTTGTTTCCCCTGAAATGCTTCAGTCCGATTGGTTAATAGCAAAATTGAAGCAATTAAGGATTGGGTTATTAGTTGTGGATGAAGCCCACTGTATTTCACAGTGGGGGATGGATTTCCGTCCAGATTATTTAACGTTGGGTACGGTTAGACAGCAATTGGATTTCCCGTTAACGTTAGCACTGACAGCCACTGCTCCAGAAAAAGTAGTAACAGATGTTATTCATTTTTTAGGATTACCGGACAGTCAAACCGATATTTTTTTTCATGATCCCAACCGTAAAAATTTATTTTATCAAGTAAAAGAAGTTTCTCGATCTGACAAGGATCCGATATTGCTAGCGCTGTTAGAAGAATATCCAATGCCAGGAATTATCTATTTTTCAAGTAAAGTACAAGCAGAAGCTGTTCGTCAATTGATTAAAGGTCATACGTCTTTGAAGGTGGATACGTACCATGCCGACCGTACATTAGAAGATCGAAATACGATTCAGCATCAATTTTTAGAAGGAGAACTTGATTTAATTTGTGCGACCGCTGCTTTCGGAATGGGCATTAACAAATCAAATATTAGATCGGTCATTCATTATCATCTTCCCAATTCTCTAGAAGAATATCTTCAAGAAGCTGGAAGAGCAGGAAGAGATGGAAAAGAGAGTGTCGTGACGCTCTTGTATGCACCTTCTGATTTTCAATTTAAAATGCGAAAAACCAAAGAAACAGATTTATTAAGCCTTCCTTTTCATCGGCTCCAACAAGATAAAGATCTCCACCAGCACCTATCTGATTCCGATCATGCTATGCTGCAGCTGATTCTACAAAAAAAATTGAATGAACAAGAAGCAAGTATTCTTGTAAAAAATCGAATTCAAGACAAAGTCGAACAGTTGAGAAAAATGAAGGAATTTTCAGAAACTACATTTTGTAAACGCAAATTTATTTCCAATCATTTTGGACATCAATTATTAGAAAAACCAGAGTGGTGTTGTTCGAGCTGCCAATCAAACGTAGAAGACTTCATAGGGAGTCTAGAAAGTATAAAAGAAGAACAAACAAAAGAAAACAGTCAATCTACCGAATGGAAAGAAAAACTCATTTATTTATTTTCTTTGTAAAAAAACAACCAATACCACCCTCAAACTATCTTATATGAGTTTAAGGGTGGTTATTTGTATAGATATAGATATGTTCTTTGCATTTATTTTCGTTGAGGAAGAAAATAAATATAAAAAAACAGATCATTAATTTGTAAGTGTAAACAAAAGTAATAAATAAATAGGGATGTATGAGTATCTTTTTGTGTTCGTTAAACATCTAATTTATAATTTTAGTATGATATGTGCAAAAAGAACTATTTTATAGAAGAAAGTGTAAACAAAAGTCATTGACAGTTTATTATAATAGTCATATACTTACAAATGGTAAGTTTATATCTTCAAAGGAACTATTAAAGAATGGATATCTAGTAATAATAAAAAGAAATTCTTTAAAAAAGGAAGAAAATTATGAAATTAAAAGATAAAAAAACTATAAAAATAGACTGGTCAAACGAATCCGGAGTGACTTTGATAGAGTTGCTGGCTTCTATTGTTTTGATTACATTAATTGTTACAACATTTTTATCTTTTTTTATACAAGCCTCGAAAACGAATGTACAAATAGATGATACAAATAAAGCGACCTTTTTTGCTCAAGCAGAAATGGAACGCCTTACTCATGATAAAATTCCTGATGAAATGGAAACAACCATTTCAGGTTTTGAGGTAGAGACAAAAGTAGGAGACCCCGTAAATAACCTTTATACTGCGACAGTTACTGTCTCTAAAGGAGGAAAAGAATATGCGAAAATGGAAACACGTTTCCCACTCCCCGAAGACTCTACTGAAAAATAGTTTAGTGAACGAAGAAGGAATGACTCTGATAGAGTTACTAGCTAGTATAGCGATTCTTTCTGTTGTAATTCTTCTGGTAGGATCGGTTCATATGTTTGGACAAAAGCAATACATCAACGAATCCTATTCAGCGAAGCAATCAAATGACTTAACCTACAGTCTTTCTGTTCTATCAAGAGAAGTAAGGAAAGCCGGACCTGATTCTGTTACTGTAGATAAATCTGTACTTATCATTGACGGTATCGAATTTAAGTTAGACAACTCTCAACTTAAAAAGAATGGCCAAGTTCTAGCAGATAACATTGAAAGTTTCGATGTGGAAGAAATTGAAGATAATGAAGGTATTAAAATTTCAGTTACAAGTAAACCCAATCAGAATGGTAAATCGAAAGAGTATAGTACGGCTATATACTTTAGAAGGTGAATACAATGAAACAGAAAATACAAAACAAAATTGCGATAGATGAAAAAGGTAGTGCTTTGGTAATGACTCTGGGCGTTCTACTTATTTTGTCCATCCTGGGGATTTCAATTGGAGCACTCACCATCGGAAGTTACCGCTTAAGTGATGCCAACCGAGACGATACTTCTGCTTACTATATCGCAGAAGCAGGAGCAGAAATGGCTTATGAAGAGCTATCTAGTCAAGTATGGACTGCTTATAATAAAGAACAAATCACATCAGATACCTTTTTTAATTATGTTTCTGGAATAGTAGAATCAGTTAATAATAATGAAGAATATACTTTTAATCAACAGTTTGGAGAAAATACCACTGCTAAGATTGTTGTTGCTGATCCAAAAGAAGAAGGCACAGCCAAAACTTATAAAATATCATCAACCGGCAAAATTGGAAATAAAAAAAGAGTTGTCGAAAAAGAATTTGTTGTGAACTGGATTGAAAAAAGTACAGGTGGCGAATTTCCTTCTATTCCTGAAGATACAGCGTTGATTGCTAATAAAACAATAGTGTTCATGGGTGGGAAATTAAAAGGAACTGCTTATATTTATTCTGAAGAAAAACAACCAGTAAAATTATATTCTAGGCCCAATAATACTGATATCAAATTCGTTTATCCAGGGAATATCTCAATCAAAAATATGGTTGATTATTCTAATATAAGAGGTGGTTTTAATACAAATGGAAGTTCTGAAACTACTGAAGAAAACGTTAGAATATTTTTGGAGAAAATGTTTGTTACTAAAAAGATAGAGGTACCTTGGGAGACTTATGAGAGTCTATTAAAAAATATTACTGCACCTGATATCACAAAAACATTGACTATTAATGATGGAAATGTTGAATATAAAGAGAGGAATAGCGATAAGGTTAATATAAAAATTACAGGAGACTACGGTTCTAAGTATAAACTTCAGCTAAATTCAGATTTTTATATTCCTAAAATTGAAATATTAGCGAATAATCCATTCGTAATAGATACAGGAGAGAATAATTTAAATTATATAATTTTAGTTGATGAGATGATTTTTAGCAGTAGAAATATTGAGGTGAAAGGTAATGGTAGCGTTACTTTTATAATAAATAAATCTCTTATAATCTCAAGTAGTAGCAAATTAAATAAAAGTGGATCAAGTAATAAACTTACCTTAATATATTTAGGAGAGGATTTATTAGACCTTTCTGGGGCTGGTTTGATTAATGCACATTTACTTGTAAAAACTGCTAACATTAATGCTTCAAGTACACAAATTAATGGTGTTCTACTATCGGGAAGTAGTTCAATTAACTTAAGTGGTGGGGGCGGAGGGTCCAATCTCATGTTAATAGCACCCAATGCATCTGTGAACATGTCAGGTAGTTATACAATCAATGGTACCGTCATTGCAAATAGTTTCCAAATATCTGGTGGAGCAAAACTAATTTATGAAGAAGTAGATACCACTGGTTTTCCGTTACTTTCATCGGGGGAAGTGTTAGTCCAGCTTCGAAAGATGATATTATCCATGCAGAACCAATTTTAGAAAAATAAGGATGGTGAAAATATGGCAGATTTTGAAAAGAAAAAATTAGGGGACATGCTTAAAGAAGTGGGTTTGATTTCTGAAAATCAAATTAATGAAGCAATCGATAATAAAAAAGAAGAACAAAAATTAGGGGAAGCATTGGTTGAACAAGGATACATTACCGACAAGCAATTGCTAGATGTGTTGGAAATCCAGCTAAAGTTAGAAAGTGTTTCTCTCTATCAATATCCAATTGATGTTTCTTTAACTTCTCTCGTATCGAAAGATTTTGCACGGTCGAAATTATTGCTTCCTATCAAAAAAGAAAATACTCGATTAGTTGTTGCGATGAACGACCCCTTAGATTTTTATGCGATAGAAGAACTGGAGTTTTCTACGGGATTCATTATTCGTCCTGTTATTGCAACCAGGGATGACTTATTACAGACGATTAACCGATTGTATGATTCAGAGGATGTGACCTTTGAATATGTCGAAGGTGAAGATGCTCCAGCCGTAAGAATTTTCAACCAACTACTAGAAACAGGTGTTTCCTTACATGCTTCTGATATTCACTTGGATCAAATGGAGTACCATGTTTCTGTTCGTTACCGGATTGATGGATTACTACGAAGCGAGCGACCATTGCCGAAGCAACTGACGAATTCATTAGTCGCTCGTATTAAAATCATGGCAGGACTCAATGTTACAGAGACCCGATTGCCCCAAGATGGCCGAATCAATACAAATATTCTAGGTAAAAGAGTCAACTTACGAGTATCAACCATGCCAACCGTCTACGGTGAGAAAATTGTTATTCGTATTTTAGATATGTCCAATGTATTTAAAAAAGTAGATGATATTGGCTTGGAAGAAGATATTTTAGAAGAGTATCGAAAGTTGATTAAACAACCATCTGGACTGATTTTATTAACCGGCCCAACTGGTTCTGGTAAAACATCCACACTATATGGATCGATTAATGAATTAAATCAAGCGGAAAGTAATATTATAACGATTGAAGATCCCGTTGAATACCAATTAGAAGGAATCAACCAAGTACAAGTGAATCCTCAAATAGGATTGACTTTCGCGACAGGTCTGCGTTCTATTTTAAGGCAAGACCCTAATATTATTATGGTGGGGGAAATCCGTGACAAGGAGACAGCGGAAAACAGCGTTCGTGCTGCTCTAACCGGTCACTTAGTATTCAGTACCTTACATACGAACAGTGCGATTGAAGCCATTCCTCGTTTACTGGATATGGATATTGAGTCTTATCTAATTGTTTCTGCATTAAGTGGGGTCGTTGCGCAGCGTTTAGTGAAAATGGTATGTAAAGATTGTGCGTATACACGAAAAGCTACCTTAGTTGAGCAAGAAATTTTTGAAAAACGAAACCAGACTATTGAAGAAGTTACTGTTGGAAAAGGCTGTGATATGTGTCGTCAAACGGGCTACCGGGGACGAATGGCGATCCATGAGCTGATCGTAATGACAGAAGATATGAAGCAGTTATTGATGAATCATACTCCCTTACAAGAACTCAAAAACGACTTAAAGAAAAAAGGAACCCGGTTCTTAATTGATGATGGTTTAATGAAAGTAAAAGCAGGAAAGACAACTCTTGAAGAAGTACTACGAGTTTCGTCCATAGAGGAATAAGGAATAGAGGCAAAAAAAATGGAAATCTTGGACGATATATTACGAGAGGCATATGAAAAGGGAGCTTCTGATGTTCATTTAGTAGTAGGAACCCCTCCTACTTTTCGAATAAATGGAAGACTGGTCTCCCAAAAGCAATCGGCTCTGTCTTATGGAGAGACCAAATCGTTTGTTGAACAAATTATTACGAACGAAATGTGGAACGTACTACAACAAAAACGTGAACTTGATTTTTCTTATGGGATTCATGGGGTCGCTCGTTTTAGAGTAAATGCGTTTTATCAAAGAGATTCGCTCTCGATTGCTTTTCGAATTATTTCCAAAGAAATCCCTACTTTAGAAAGCTTGGGAATTCCGGCTATTACCAGGCAACTAGTAGAAAAGCCGCATGGACTGTTTTTAGTAACGGGACCAACCGGCAGTGGGAAAAGCACCACACTTGCCTCCTTGATTGACTATATGAACCAACATATGACGCGCCACATCATTACTCTAGAAGATCCGATTGAATACCTTCACTCGCATAAGAAGTCGATTGTCGAACAAAGAGAAGTTGGATTTGATACGTTATCTTTTCAAAATGGGTTACGAGCGAGTTTGAGACAAGATCCTGACGTTATTTTTGTAGGAGAGTTGAGGGATTTAGAAACCATCTCCACAGCAATTACTGCTTCTGAGACTGGACATTTGGTATTAGGTACGTTGCATACATCGGATGCGGCTGGAAGTATCGAACGAATGATTGATGTTTTCCCAGCGCAACAAAGGGATCAAATTCGAATGATGCTGGCAAATGTTTTGGTGGGAATCTTATCACAACGATTGCTTCCAACGGCAAAAGGAACGGGACGTATAGCGGCAACGGAAATGTTAATTAATAATAGTGCGATTAAAAATTTAATTCGTTCTGAAAAAATGTATCAAATTCCAAATGTCTTGCAGACTTCGGTTCAACAAGGAATGCACACAATGGAAATGAGTTTAAATCAACTCGTAAACGAAAAAAAGATTAGTCGTTCGATGATTCATATGTAATCATAATAGAAAAAGGAAAGGAGGGGGAGCGAGCATGGCTGTTTTTGCTTATAAAGCTAAGACAAAAGAAGGAAAGACGATGAAAGGGAAAATCGATAGTGTCAATAAAAAAGAAGCACTGAGCCAATTGAGGATGATGGACTTGATTGTCTACCAGGTAGAACCCTTAAATTCGCTGTTAAATAAAGAGATTAACCTACGATCTTCGCTTAAAATGAAAGATCTGATTATCTTCCTTAGACAATTTTCCTCCTTGATTAATGCCGGGATTCTACTTGTGGATGCACTTGACTTGCTTTCCGAGCAAACGAGTAACTTGTTACTCAAAGAAACCTTAGAAGAAGTTGCCTCAGAAATAAAAGAAGGAACCGCATTGTCCGATGCGATGAAAAAGTATCCAAAGGTATTTCCAGAACTGTTATTTCATATGATTCACTCCGCTGAGATTAGTGGCCAATTAGAAGAAGTGTTAGATCAGATGGCTACCTACTATGAAAAACAATATCGAATCAAGCAGAAGGTATCTACTGCGATGACCTATCCACTTGTGGTAGGGGGACTGGCCTTATTAATTATGACGTTTCTATTAATTTTTATTGTTCCCATCTTTAGTGACTTGTTTGCTTCTATGGATCAAGAGTTACCTGCGATTACTCAATTCGTAATGAGTTTAAGTACCTGGTTTCAAACCTACTGGTGGTTATTCTTTCTTAGCATTGCGCTAGTAGTACTTCTTCTGATCCGCCTAAGTAAAGAAGAAAAGGTTGCCTATTATTTTGACTATCTACAATTAAAAATACCAGTTATCGGTACTTTTATCCAAAAGGCACTATTGGCCCGAATGACCCAAACCCTAAGTTCTCTGATTAATAGCTCGGTTCCTATTTTACAAGCAATTGAGGTAACCAGTCAGGTGGTAGGCAATCGGGTAGTCGAAAAAGTCTTGTTAGAAGCTAAAAAAGAAGTGGAACAAGGAGAATCATTAGCCAAACCGATGGAAAATCATTGGTTTTTCCCCGCACTGATCATCCAAATGATTCAAGTAGGTGAAACGAGTGGGTCTTTAGATGATATGCTAAAAAAAGTATCGGAATTTTATGATCAAGAAGTACAAGAAGCGTCAGAAAAGTTTCAAGCACTAATAGAACCACTCCTCATTATCTTTCTTTCCGTAGTGGTAGGTTTGATTGTTTTGTCTATTGTTATTCCAATGTTTAGTATGTTTGAAAGCTTTTAATTAACTTAAAATAAATTTATAAAAAGTATTGTATTATTTAAGATTTTAGTTTATGATAATTATTAAGTTAAACTTTTGTTGAAAATTTTATTTTAAAAAAAGATTAACTTCTGCTATAAAATAATAGAAAAAGGTAGGTAAAAAGAAATGAGAAATAAAATTAAACAATTGTTAAAAAAAGAAGAGGGCTTTACTTTAATTGAATTGCTAGGAGTAATTGTAATTTTAGGGCTTATTATTGCTATTGCAATTCCATCAATCGGAGGAATCGTTAAGAAAGCTGGAGATGATACAGATAAAGCTCAAGAAGCCTTGATTATAGATGCAGCACAAATGTATTTTATTCAAAATCCTGAAGATGAAGATGGACAAGTAACAGTAGATGAGCTTACTGCTGGTGGTTATTTAGAATCTAAAGTAAAAACAGATACTACAACTATTAATAAATTTGACGTAATGGAAGGCTTAGAAGCACCTAATAACTAACCAGAAAGACTCCTTAAAGGGGTCTTTCTTACTATATAGGAGAATGTTATGCATATAATCACAACCTTTATTTTTTTCATTTACGGAGTTGTTTTTGGTTCGTTTTTTAATGTGGTTGGGTTGAGAGTACCTACAAAGTCATTTTTTTCTCAATCACGATCCTATTGTGATACGTGTCAACGGACTTTGACTTGGAGTGAATTAATTCCGATTTGGTCTTTTTTACGGCAAAGAGGGAAATGTCGCCAATGTAAAGAAACTATTTCGCCGCTTTATCCCATTATCGAAGTAGCAACAGGCTTATTGGCTGGGTATACTTTTTATAAATATGGATGGAGCCAAGAATTAATTTTAGGATTATTACTCATCAGTCTGATTATTCCTTTAACTGTATCCGATTTGGTTTATCGACGAATTCCCAACCGTATCCTATTATTCTTTTTGCCATTTTTCGTGGTGTTTCGAATGGTAAATCCTCTTTCCCTTTTTGGAATTCTCTGTTAGGAGCAGTAGTAGCATTTGGCTTACTCTTTTTGATTATTCTTTTATCTAAAGGGGGAATGGGAGCGGGGGACTTGAAGTATTTTACCTTATTAGGATTTATTTTTGGAGTTTATCCATTTCTTCTGCTCTTTTTCATATCCACTCTTTACGGAACAATAGGTGGTGGGTTCTTAATGATGAGAAAGAAAGTTAATAGAAAAGCAGCCATCCCTTTTGGTCCATACATCGGATTAGCCGCTCTAACGGTATTTTATTTTGGAGAATCGATCCTTCACTGGTACTGGTCATTCCTTAGCTAATATTCAACTGATTTACAATACGGTCTTGGAGGTGAAACATGTTTTTTTCAAAAAAACCCCTTTTATATATTGAGTTGTTAGAAAGACAAATCCGTTATATTGCGGTAGATTCACAATCAAAATCGATTCTTGAAACAGAAGAAATCCTGTTTGATACGGAGATTATTCATGAAGGGAAACTGATTAATCCTTCCCTGGTTGAGAATCGATTAAAAGCACTTGTAACGGAGAAGAAATGGAAGAATGCGAAGACCTCTATCCTCTTACCGGATGATTTTATTCTGATTCGAGAAGAACAAGTTCCTTCTCAACTAAATGAGGCAGAAATAAAAGAGTACATTGATTTGCATATGAATCAGTTGATTCGTTCTCCTTTTAAACAAACAAGTTTTCACTTTGAAGTTCTAGAAAAACAAGAAGCCGAGCAAACCATTTTATTAATCCTTTATCCAAAAGAAGTCATTCATCAATATAAATTATTATTGGAAACAGTAGGGTTGAATCCGATTGTCGCAGATATTTCTTCTCTATCGATCTACCGAGCAATTCGGGAACAAGAAAAAGTAGTAGTAGATGATTCTAGACATATATTGGTATTACAGATGAACCGTAGTAGTAATTTGATTACCGTTTTTAACAAAGGAATCCCGAAATTTGTTCGTCAATCCAAACCAGATTACTTAACTGATTCGTGGGAGCTAACCGAAGAGGGAACGTGGGAGTGGAAGGGAAGTGAAGAAGCGTTTGAAGATAGTACAAATGTAATGCTTGATTCTTTAGAACGTTTCTTGGAGTTCTATCGTTATTCTGTCATGAATAAAGAAGGTAGCGTAACGGATATCTTTTTAATTGGAAATTTTACTAATTTAAAAGAGATTCAGGATCGATTATCGAAACGTTTTTATATTCCTATCAATATTTTGTCGGTTCATGAACCTATCAAATCTGCTTTTCTTCCGTTATATGGGTTATCTATAAAAACAGAGAAAAATAGTAATCCCCCCAAAATAAAACAAAGAAAAAAGAAAAAGGTGGAAAATTAAAATGTTTGAAATAAATTTTTTCGAGAAAAAACAAACAAATTTTCTTCCGTATCTGATTAGTGGAGTTTTTATGCTTCTTCTTGTTGCTGTTGGAGGTTATTTTTTTGTTTCCTATACGAGTTATATCAAAACAGATGAGGAGAATAGTGTTTGGCTTCAAGAAGCAGCGGAGCCATTAACGATTTCTCAACAAATCGAAACATATGATACTTTAACAAAACTCTTAACCGGAGATAAAACGGTATTTGAAGAAAGACAATATCCCATGGATCTGCTAGTGAAAGAGTTAGTCGCAATCGTTCCGAATCAAGATAAAAATATTTCTATCGTAAACGTAAATGAATTAAACCAAGTAACGCTTGTATTAGAAGAGTTATCGATCGATGAATTATCAAATACGATCGACCTTTTTAATGATTTGAACTATGTTACGAATACGCACTTGATTCGAATAGAAAATCAGACCACTCAAACAGGCTCTCTAGTTGAAATGCGGTTAGAGCTAGATGAAACAATTTTAAGAGAGGAGTTGGTACCATGAAATTAAAATGGAATCGCCTTTCGCTTTCTCTCTTATTAGTAATGTTTCTTGTGCTGGTTGCTGTGCTTTTTTATGGAGATCAGTATATTCTCACGACCGTAAAAGAACAAGCTGAGCAATCAACAAGTTTAGTGGATCAACAAAAAACGTTAATGGCGACCTATCCTCCTGAAGGAAATATTCTTCAAGAGTATGAGGAAAACTATGAAGAAACGTGGGATTATTTACCGGAAGGAGAAAAGGTGAATCAAGAAATGGTCGCGTTAGAAAAAGCTGCCAAAAAAGAAAATATCACCTTAAACCAAATTACACGAACCGGTGAACCACAACTGCTAGAAGATATTGGAAATTCGTATATGAAAAGTGTTTATCAAGTAGATATAACGAGTGAAAAGATAGCCGATATGCAGAATTTATTAGATAATTTACTAGATTTTGAACGTATTTGGAATGTGTATGCATTTAGTTTCCAAAAAAATGGAGAAAATAATTACCAAGGTTCATTTACTTTTGAATTATTTTACCATGTGGAAAATACAACAGCTGAAAAAGAATAACGAATAAAAACAATCAGAAAAGCGTTGTAAAGTACTGTTTACTAGTACTTTACAACGTTTTTTATTTTTATGGGAAATGTAATTTCATTTTTAAATAAAAAAGTAGGTCTCTTTATAAGAAACCCCTTTATTCATTTCGAAAATATGCTACAATAAGAACGATGAATTTATAGGGGGAAATGCTGGGATGAGTAAGAAAAAAAATAATCAAAAGCAAACAAATCGTAAAGAACCATCAAAAAACAAAGAGCCGTGGACACGTAAATTTGTTGAAGAGGAAAATCCAAAAAACAAGCAATATTCACGATCAGCTCGAAAAGCAAAAAATGATGAAGTAGCACCTCTCTATAAGGTTGTCTTTTTCTTATTTCTAGCTCTACTTATTATCCCTTTTGCAACGATTTACTGGAATAATCGAACGAAAGCAGCACCTGCTCCGCAAACTCCAGAACAAGTAATGGTCAATAAAAAAGGAACAAGCTCTTCAGATGAATCAGAGATAGATAGTCGTACGGAGTCTAAAGAAGTAGCCGTTTCAAGTTCTGAAGAACGTGAATCCAGTGATGAGTCAGTAGAAAAAGAAAGTAAGAAAGAACCTGCAGAAGTGGAGACTCCTCCAGAATCAACGGAACCAGAGGTGATTCCACCGGTTGAGCCGAATGTTCCAGAGACTCCTCCAGAAACAGAGCCTACAGAGCCTGAAGGGGAGTATACGAATACCTACACCGTACAAGCTGGAGATAATCTGTATCGGATTGCTTTAAACCATGGAATGGATTTAGAAACGTTGAAATCGATTAACGGCTTATCAAACGATGTTGCTGTAATTGGCGAGGTTTTGAAAGTTAAATAAAAAAAGCTTTAAAAATTTGGTCCGTGTTCCTTACGGGCCAATTATTTTTTAAAGAATAGTTGGAGGCATACATTGAAAAAATCAGTATCGCAATCGACGGACCTGCATCAGCAGGGAAGAGCACGATTGCAAAAAAAATTGCAGAAGCACTACATTTAATATATTTAGACACCGGAGCTATGTACCGTTCCCTTACCTTTGCGGCATTAAATAATCAGACGCCTTTTGATAACGAAAAAGCACTAGTGTCTCTGTTAGCTACGTGTACGATTGCTTTTAAAATGGAAAATGGAGTTCAAAAAGTTAGTCTGAATGATGAGGATGTAACTCAACAGATCAGAAGTATGGATGTGACCAATCATGTTAGTGAAGTTTCTTCTCATGTGGCGGTTCGCAAAGAAATGGTTCGTAGACAACAGGAAATAGCTGAAGCTGGTGGCATTGTAATGGATGGAAGAGATATCGGTACGGTAGTATTGCCACATGCCGATTTAAAGGTCTTTTTGGTTGCTTCTGCTGAAGAAAGAGCTTCTAGAAGATACCAAGAGCTAACAGCGAATGGAGTAGAGGTCTCGCTAGAGCAGTTAACAGAGGATATGAAAGCAAGAGATCATTATGATACTCATCGAACCGCTTCTCCTCTTAAAAAGGCAGAGGATGCGATTGAATTAAATACAACGCATATGAATATAGAGGAAGTAATCAACGAAATGCTTTCTTTAGTAGATAAAATTTAGAGTTTGAATACTTGAAAAGATGTATATATCTTTTTATTATATTTTGTGATAAAATCACTAATAAATCAACAATACTGGACGGTATTTAAAGAAGATGTTAAAATAGGCTTATATGGTTATACGTTTCCAAATGCTCCTCGTCTAAAATGGTTCTATACAATCAAAAACGGGAGCAACCATGAGTATGTAAGACTATAGGAGGAAAAGGTAAATGGCAGACAACAAAGAAAATCAACAGTCTAATGAAGAAGATTTAGACGTTACTTCACAAGATACTGAAATGACTTCCACACCTGTGACGGTTTCAAATCAGGAAGAAGCTGATTCAGCATTGCAAGAAGTAGCAGAATTTGAACCAGAAGATATCGAGAATGATTT
The DNA here is from genome assembly GCF_021513155.1 of Jeotgalibaca sp. MA1X17-3. Taxonomy (NCBI): domain Bacteria; kingdom Bacillati; phylum Bacillota; class Bacilli; order Lactobacillales; family Carnobacteriaceae; genus Jeotgalibaca; species Jeotgalibaca sp. MA1X17-3. The sequence goes on along the minus strand of NZ_CP090983.1, from coordinate 1,474,915 downwards.
GGTGCCAAAACGCACACCTGATTCAGAAAGCAGTGAACCTACAATGGATGAAATGCTCAATGCTTATCCACCATTAGAAGTAGGAGATACCGTCCAAGGTGAAGTGTTGACTATTGAAGACAACCAAGCAATTGTGGGGATCACTGGTAGTGGATTAGAGGGTGTTATTCCTTACAACGAGCTTTCTGCAAAACCGTTTGATGATATCAACGAAGTAATGAATGTAGGGGACCATATTGAACTTGTTGTAATTAAGCAAATCAAGGACAAGGAAAATGGCAGCTACTTGCTTTCTAAACGTCGAGTTGACGCGAAGAAAGTATGGAAAGAAATTCAAGAAAAGTCCGAAAAAGGTGAGTATATCGAAGCACCTGTTAAAGATGTTGTAAAGGGTGGTTTAGTTGTTGATGTAGGTGTGCGAGGTTTTGTACCAGCGTCAATGGTTGAAGATCACTTTGTGGAAGATTTTTCTGGATATAAAGGCAAGATCATGAAATTCAAAATAATTGAACTGGAACCAAGTGAGAACCGTTTAATTCTTTCTCATAAGGCAGTAGTTGAAAAGGAGAAAGAAGCTATGAGTGAAGAACGTATGGATGCATTGCATGAAGGCGATGTTGTAGAAGGAACGATTGCTAGACTAACTAATTTTGGTGCTTTTGTTGATTTAGGTGGAGTGGATGGTTTGGTTCATATTTCCCAAATTGCACACGAACACGTAAACAACCCCGGTGATGTTTTGACAATTAACGATAAAGTAAATGTAAAAATTCTTTCCGTTGATAAAGAAAGAGGACGTGTATCCTTAAGTATTAAAGAAACATTGCCAGGACCTTGGGAGTCAATTGAAGAAAAAGCTCCAATAGATAGCGTATTAACAGGAACCGTTAAAAGATTGACAAGCTTTGGAGCATTTGTTGAAGTATTCCCTGGAGTTGAAGGGTTAGTTCATATTTCACAAATCTCACATCAACATATTGCAACTCCGCAAGAAGTATTAGAAGAAGGTCAAGAAATTGAAGTGAAAGTTTTGGATGTACGTCCAGAAGATCACAGATTGTCCTTGAGTGTGAAAGCTCTTCAAGAACAGAAAAATCAAGCTCCACAAGCTTCATCTCGCAGAGAACAACAAAATTACCAAAGTCAAGAAGATGACAGTGATTCATCCTTTACATTTGGTGACGTTTTGGGAGATAAATTAAGTGGATTTAAAGTTGAAAATGAAGGCGAAGATAACGAATAAATAGTCATTCATGAGGGGACATGGATAAATGCCATGTCCTTTTTTAAGGTGTAAAGAATAATATAAAAAATAATGAAGAGAAATTTAGGGAGTGATGAAAATGCCGAATCCTGTAATTGCAATTGTAGGAAGACCTAATGTCGGTAAATCAACAATATTCAATCGACTTGCAGGTGAACGGATTTCCATCGTAGATGATATTCCCGGCGTGACGAGAGATAGAATCTATGCAAGAGGTGAATGGTTGGGAAGAACCTTCGATATCATTGATACAGGTGGTATTGATATCGCAGATGAGCCATTTATGAGTCAAATCAAACTCCAAGCTCAAGTAGCAATGGAAGAAGCAGATGTTATTCTTTTGATTACTAGTGTTCGTGAAGGAGTCACAGAAGGCGATGAGAACGTTGCTCGTATTTTATATCAATCAGGAAAACCCGTTTTATTGGCAGTCAACAAAACGGATAACCCAGAAATGCGAACCGATGTTTTCGATTTTTATAGCTTAGGGTTAGGAAATCCATATCCAATCTCGGGAAGCCACGGATTAGGATTAGGAGATCTATTAGATGCGATTGTTTCCGAATTTCCAGTGGTAGAACAAGAAGAGGAAGAAGATACTACGATTAAGTTTTGTTTGATTGGTCGTCCTAATGTAGGGAAATCTTCCCTAGTCAATTCCATTTTAGGTGAAGAACGAGTTATTGTTTCTGATATAGCTGGGACTACCCGAGATGCTATTGATACACTTTTTGAAGATCCAGATGGTGCTGAATTCCAGATGATTGATACAGCTGGTATTCGTAAAAAAGGAAAAGTAAGTGAAGCTACAGAAAAATATAGTGTGATGCGGGCATTACGAGCGATTGATCGTTCTGATATTGTTTGTGTCGTTTTGAATGCTGAAGAAGGAATCCAAGAGCAAGATAAAAAAGTTGCCGGTTATGCTCATGACGCTGGTAAAGGGATTCTTATTCTGGTTAATAAGTGGGATAAATTAGAAAAAGATAACCATACAATGAAGAATTTTGAAGAAAAGATTCGGGATGAATTCCAATATCTTTCCTATGCACCTATTTTATATGTATCGGCAATAACGAAACAAAGATTGTCGAATATACCAGAAAAGATTAAGGAAATTAGTCTATCTCAAAATAAACGAATTTCTTCTTCTCTTTTGAATGATGTTTTAATGGATGCGATCTCGAGAAATCCGACTCCTACAGATAAAGGACGTCGTTTGAAGATTTATTATATGACTCAAGTAGCCGTCAAACCGCCTACATTTGTGTTGTTTGTAAACGAACCTGAAATGCTTCATTTCTCTTATCAACGCTTTATTGAAAATCAAATTCGAAAAGCTTTCGAATTTGAGGGGACTCCATTTAGAATTATTGCTCGAAAGAAAAAATAATCTTTAGATTTTATAAAACGGCTTATAATCGTTGCAGTGATACGATTTGTATGATATCCTTTATAAGGAAGACCGGTGGTTACCACTGGTATTTCATTGCACTATTTTTGGACCACTCAAAAGTAGTTTGTCCTGATTTTGATGCTAATCAAAAAAATAAGGATACTTCTTTTTTGGCAGGAGGTGAATAGACAATATGGCAAATAAAGCTGAATTGATTGAAAGAGTTGCTGGAAAAACAGACCTTACCAAAAAGGAAGTTACAGCTACTGTAGATGCATTATTCGAAGTTATTCAAGAAGCTTTGCAAGAAGGCGAGAAAGTTCAAGTTATCGGATTTGGTAACTTTGAAGTAAGAGACCGCGCTGCTCGTAAAGGACGTAACCCTCAAACAGGGGAAGAAATCCAAATCGCAGCAAGCAAAGTACCTGCTTTCAAACCAGGTAAAGCATTGAAAGATGCAGTTAAAAAATAAATAGGTAAAAAACCGGGACAATGGTCTCGGTTTTTTCTTTTGCTTCAAACGATTAATTTACCATTAAAAACTATAAAACAGGCAATATGAGGTACAATTGCTTACACCTGTTAAAGTTTATGATAAAATGGATAAAGAAGGTCAAATAGAATAGGTGGGAACTGGAGTGAATCAAGAAGCAATTGAAATGTTTCATGCCGTACGTGAAAATAATCAAGAGGAAGCAACTTCTCTTTTTAAACAATCACTAGAAATATCAAGGATTAACCATGAATTAGAAGAGCTATCTGAGTTTGCAGAAGCGTTACATCAAGCAGGGTTTTTAGAGGAAGCTAAAACAGCGTATCTACTTCTACAAAAAATGTCTCCAGAATTAGAAGAGTGGAACTTATTTATAGCAGAAATCTACATTGATCAAAATGAACTTGAAAATGCTTTGGATACTCTTTTAGAATTTGATGAAACAAGTGAACTATATCCACATGCTCTATTGATGCTAGCAGATGCCTATCAAACGATGGGGCTCTATGAAGTAAGCGAGCATAAATTATTGGAAGCAAGTAAGCTTCTTCCAGATGAGCCTGTTATACAATATGCATTAGGGAAATTATATCAAGCGAGTGGCGAATATAAAAAAGCAATCATCATATTTAAAAATTTGATCGAAGCAGACACGCAAGATTTATGGGCGGAAAACTTACAAATTTTATTAGCAGACGGCTACAATGCCATTGGGAATTTCGAAGAAGCGGTTGACTGTCTAGAAGTAGTTTCGGATGAAGAACATACATCAGATAGTCTTTTTCAATTAGGATTCGCCTATCTACAATTAAAAGAATTCAATCGTGCTAGTCAAATCATAGAAGATTTATTAGAAAAAGATCCTCATTATATGAGTGCCTACTTGTATCTATCTAATGCGTATCAAGAGCAGAACCTTTTAGACAAAGCATTAGTAGCAATCAATAAGGGGATTGAAGTTAATCCGTATCAAGCAGAATATTATTTAGAAGCTGCAAAATTATTTTTGAAATTAAAAGATGAACCAAAAGCAAAAGAACAAATAAATAAAGCGATAGGATTAGAACCAGAATTGACAGAAGCAGTTTTATTAAAAGGTGATCTATTATTGGAACAAGAAGAGTATGAAGAAGTAATTGAATTCTTAACGAGTCCTGTTATCCTCGCGTTTCCTGAACAAGATTGGCAACTAGCAAAAGCATATAATGGTTTAGAAGAATTTGAAAAGTCAGCTGATTACTATCAAAAGGCTTATCAAGTTCTCTTCGATGACCTGAACTTTTTAGAAGATTACATGAACTTTTTGCAAGAAGAAGGAAATATAAAAAAACTTCAACAAGTACTTGAACTTGCTTTAGCAATTGATCCAGAAAATGAGCTTCTTTTTGAACGAAATGAAAGAATGTTGAGTGAAGATTTCTAATCAAAGCGGAAGGGGCGGGAACATGTTGCGACCATCATTGGAAGAAAAAAGAAGTTTATTACTTGGTTTATCCAAAACTATCAATTAAAAAGAAGAGAATCTTTGTGGATTCTAAACTACTTGTTGAATCATGAAGTATTATTGAAAAATATTCACTTTGTAGAAAATATTGAAAGTACGAATAGGGGAATGGGATTGGCATCCTTAGAAAGTCCCAAGGAAGCTTTTGTTTACTACAAGGACGGAAAACTTTTTGATGATCCAGAACAAGCCTTTCATGATTTAAGACTAAATTGGAAAGAAGACTTTTATTTAGAACTATTCTTTCAAAAAAGTTATCAATCTTTGTCAGCATTTGGTGTATTAGAGGATAACCCCTTTGAAAAGGATGAAATCTCTTTTGACCCTGAGCTTGAAGAACGCGTTGATGAATCATTAAATAGATTGGCTCTAAGAGAGAGAAAACAGCATTTACTCCAATTAATTGATTCAGCCCTCGTTGATAAAGATGAAGCGAAGTTTAAAGCCTACACAGAAGAACTAAAAGAAATAGATGATAAAAAAATGATATGAATTATCAAGGAGCCATTGATAATGGATTGGAATAAAGATGATTAATATTCAGAACATACCCGAATTCAAAAAAGCAATCCCGTTAATCGATAAAATTGAACAAGCAGGCTATGAAGCTTATTTTGTAGGAGGTGGAGTGAGGGATACCTTGCTTCACTTGCCGATATCAGATGTAGATATTGCAAGTAGTGCCGTTCCGGATGAAATACAGCGTATTTTCCCGATAACGTTCGATGTAGGGATTAAACACGGTACAGTGATGGTATTACATGAGAAAATGACGTATGAGATTACGACATTTCGTACAGAATCAAAATACGAAAAATTCCGACGACCTGAAAGTGTTCACTATGTTCGAAGGTTGGATGAAGACTTAAAGAGGCGAGATTTTACAATCAATGCGATTGCTCTTAATCGAGATGGAATGTTAGAAGATCCATTTGATGGACAAGAAGATATCGAAAAGAAATTGATTCGTGCAGTAGGTAATCCAATGGAGCGATTTCGTGAAGATGCGTTGCGGATGATGCGCGCCGCTCGCTTTATTAGTCAACTTGGCTTTGATGTTGAAGAGGAAACCAAACAAGCCGTAAAAGATTATCATCCTTTATTGTCTAAAATAGCCGTGGAACGAATTCGAGATGAATGGGCAAAATTATTAGTTGGACGAAATAGAAAAGGTGGAATTAAGTTTTTTGTTGAGACAAGATTGTTTCAAGTATGTCCAGGACTTCAAAATCGAGAAGAAAGCCTGATTGATTTAGCTCTATTTCCAGTCCAATTTCAGTCACAGTTGATTGCTTGGACCATTCTTCTTTATTTTTTAGATATTCGTGAAGAAAAGGTAGAATCCTTTCTAAAAGATTGGAAACTTTCAAATAAAGAGATACGAGATATCAAGAAGGCTTATCTTGCACTCCATCATCGATTGAAAAAAAGTTGGGATCACCATATCTTATTTGATACGGGCATTGAAATTGCTCTAGAAGTGGAAGAAATGGTAAATGGTTTTGGAATGGTAGCCGATGTCAATCAACTCCTTTCCCTACATAAAACCATGCCCATTTATACAACTCGTGATATAGAGACAAATGGGAAAGATGTCATGGAAATTCTTGAAACGCGTAAAGGTGGCCCTCATTTAGGTGTTATTTTGGAAGATGTTAAAACCAACATTCTAGCTGGTAAACTAAAAAATAATCAAGCAGAAATAAAAGCATACATTATGAGAAGGAAATCTATTTATATGGATGAAATTCAAATCGATGAGTATGTCGTAAAAAAAGAACATACGGCAGCTTTTTTAGGATCAGGTGAGTTGGATGTATTGGCGTCACCCGCTTTGATTGCATTTATGGAAAATAGTTGCAAAGAAATGTTGAAGAAATTAGTCTTACCAGAAGAGACTTCTGTAGGAACTTTTATTAGTTTGGAACATCGTGCGCCCTCTGCAGTAGGCGCAAAAATTAAAATTGAAATAAAAACTAAGGAACTTCACCGAAATAAATACTCGTTTTCTCTTGTTGCAAAAGAAAATGATCAATTAATTGCGATTGGGGAACACACTCGTTCTGTTGTAAACCGAGAAAAGTTTATGGATAAATTACTGTAGGTAATGATTTCTAAGACAAGTGAAATTTGTTAATTAGCTTTGATTATAATTGGAATTATGGTAAAATATTCACAATAATGAAAGGTAGGAGAATTAAATGAAAAAAGTAATGGCAGCTCTTAAATTTACATTTAGAAATGGTGAAACATGGACTATAAAGCGTGAAAATGTTGGAGACTTGTGGATTAAACAAGTTACAACTAGTTATGGAAGAATTGGCGACAGTAATTTCCAAGAAATTCATCCATGCGAATCTCTACGTATCGAAATCCGTCCAGAAGCAGATCATGTTAACTCAAATGATATCAACTTAGGTGGAATTGAAGCGGGTATGTTCAGTCGTGTTGGAAAATATCAAGATATCGAAATGATGGATATCATGTACACAGATGAAGATCACCCTAAATCTGACGTAATTGTACAAAGTGATACAATTTACTTCCCATATCTTGCATTAGATACAGATGGAAATGATAATAAATATCAGACTTCCCATATTTCAACTGACAATAGTCTTTATATTGTGATTGACCCAGATAAAACAGTTGAAGATATCTATACAGACATTACTTTTAACTAATCATATAACTGATTTTTTAATATTTTTTGTGACCCGTCTACTTGGACGGGTTTTTCTTTTTGTTGAAAAGGTATAAATATTCCTTTATTTTTAGTAAAATAGAAGAGTATGAATTAGGGAGAGAATTGGGGTTTTACGAAATATGAAGGATCAGCAAAACATTTATGCGGTTATTGATTTAGAAACCACTGGATCAAGCTACAGGAAAGGGCATCGGATTATTCAAATAGGAATTACGTTCTTACAAGATGATCAGGTGATGCAAGAATATGATATTACCGTAAATCCCGGTCACTCTATTCCACCTTTAATCGAAAATTTGACAGGGATTACTAATAGAGATGTTCAATCAGCTCCTTATTTTGAAGATATCGCACCTTATGTTTACAATCTTATCCAAAACTGTATTTTTGTTGCACATAATATTGCATTTGATTATCGCTTTTTAAATCAAGCTTTTCAAGATGCAGGGATGCCCGAATTGGAATTAAAAGGGATGGATACAGTTGAACTTGCAAAAATTCTTTACCCTTCGTTAGAGAGCTATCGTCTTTCAGATCTATCGCAATTATTTTCTTTAAGTCATCCTGGAGTTCACGATGCAGCTGGGGATGCTCACGCAACAGCTGAATTATTTCTGTTTTTAAAAAAACGAGCAGTCCATTTACCTATTGTTACTTTGGAAAAACTTTGCTTGTTATCAAAACATACACAAAAGAATAATCAGGATTTTTTGGAAATGTGCCTAGATAGAGCAAGAGAAAAACGAGAGCCGAAACCAGCTGCGATTACGATTACAAATGGGGTGGCTCTTCGTACAAAGAATATTTCTTTTGAACAGACGAATTACCGATCAAAAGAAAACGTATTTGAAGAATTATCACGAGATGAGTCATTCTTTCGAAAGTTAGGATATACAAAAAGAAAGAATCAAATGGAAATGATGGCAGGGGTAATGGATTTTCTTTTAAACGAAGATCAGTACGACTTAGCGATAGAAGCTCCGACAGGAATTGGAAAAACACTGGCCTATTCATTACCAGCAATCCTCTTAGCTAATCCGGATAAAAAAGTAATTATATCTACTTCTACACTTCTTTTACAAGAGCAGCTTTTAATGCAAAGTTTAGAAAAAATAAAAAGTGGATTACCTTTTCCTTTCCAAATGACTTCTTTAGTAAGTAAGAATCATTTATTGAATTTAGAAAAATTTTCTACACTAGATTTTGAATTCCTTTCTGATACAGAGGCTTTAGTTGTGATGAGTATATATGTATGGTTAACCGAAACGGACACGGGGGACCTATCTGAACTTAGCCCCAGCCACCAAGTTGGAGGACTACTCGAAAAAATCCGTTATCATCAAGAAGAAGTCCGTACAAGTAAGAAGTGGAAAGAGGAAGACTTTTACGTGTATAGTCAGTTAAAAGCTAAGCAAGCTAGTATTTTAGTAACGAATCACGCATATCTATCCCATCATATTGAAGACTTTAATGACTTTGGTTCCAAGGAGAACCCCATTTTAATTATAGATGAGGCTCATCGATTGCCAACCGTCTTTCAAGAAAAAGAAAAAATAATATTCTCATTGAGTTCTTTAAATAGGAAATCATTGAAAATTTCTGAGGATACGCGATCGTATCGAGAATACTTGGAAAAAAATGCTATGCAATCATTTCCACAATATGAATTAATTAATCTGGAGTTTGCATTGGAACAATTTCATAACGAACTAACAGAATTAGAGCAATTATTTTATACGGAAATAATTCATGTACAGGAACAAAACAATAAGAGTAAACAAAAAGAAAATAAGGTATACATCGATTCTGAACAATTTATTAGTCTTAAAATTGAAAGAACCCTCAATAGAATTGCACGCTCCATGAAGGAAGTAGAAATGGCAGGTTCTCGCTATACCGATTTAGAGCAAGGTTCTGAAGGTCCTTCCTTTCATAATCGCATGCGTCTGTATCTTCAGTCTTTACAAAAATTAAGTGAAACCTTAAGACAGTTGAAAGAAGTAGCGGAGAGTGACTATTACTATTTACAGTACCAAATAGAAAACAGTACGTTTGCTTGTGAACTTGTCAAAGCAAGTTTTAATCCAGGAGAAAAGCTCCAACAACAATTTCGAGAAAACTTCCAAAAGGTTCTGTATATAAGTGCGACACTCTTATTGGAGTCAGATGTCGATTATTTTTCTAGAAAAATTGGGGTTTCTCATCTACCTTCTTTAGTCTTCCAATCACAAATTGTGAAAGATCAAGCTGAGTTGGTTATTATGGTCCCAAGTAATCTCGCTCCAGTTCCACAAATCAATCAACAAGAATGGATTCGACTTGTATCAGATTTTATTTGTGATTTAACGGAAGAAACAAACAAAAAATCTCTCATTCTTTTCAATTCGCATGAGGTTTTGGAAAAAGTGTATCTGTATTTAAAAGAAAAAAGACATTTCGAAAATACAGGAACAGAGATGCTTGCACAAGGTTTCTCTGGAAGTAGAAGAAGAGTTCATAAACGCTTTTTAGAAGCCGAGCAGGCAGTGTTATTTGGCACAGGAAGCTATTGGGAGGGGATTGACTTCCCAAATCATCCAGTAGAGTTGCTTGTCGTAACTAGACTACCGTTTCTTTCTCCAGGAACTCCAACCAACCTTGCAATGAAGAAATATTATGAGAACACAGGGAGAAGCGCTTTTCAACAAGAATATCTTCCTCTGATGATGACTCGTTTTATTCAAGGAATCGGAAGAGTCGCTCGAAGCGAAAAAGAAAAAGGGATTGTTATTTGTTTAGATAGTCGACTCGTGCATAGTTCCTATGCACGACAAGTTCAAAAAATGCTTCCTACTCATGTCCAAGTAAAAGAATTGCCCTTGCCAGAGATACCTGAAGAGGCAAAAAAGTATTTTGAAAAATAAAAAGAGTCATTCCCATTTACGATTAATTTGAGTATGATAGAATAATAAATGAATAAGAGTGGAATATAAAAGGGAGAGGGTATTTCAATGAAAAGAAAATTTACAATTGCTTCTATCTTTTTGCTTTTCTTATTAATTGTCAGCTCCTATACTATCTTTTTCCGCTCTCAACAACCACTCGTACAAGCTGAAAAAGAAGCAAAAATAATTGCGCAAGAACTAGCAGGTATTGAGGATGTAAAAGATTTCTATTGGTATAATGGATCCGAAGAAACCTATTTTACAGTGGAAGGATTTACCGAAAATCTAGATCATTTTTATGTCGTCATCAAGCAAGATGGAGGAGATACGCTTCTTTTAGATGCTGATGCAATAGTTACCGAAGAAGAAGCGAAATCAATCTTGCAAGCGGAAAAAGAACCATTTAAAATCCTGGAAGCACGTATTGGTATTGAAACAGAGGATCCTTTTTGGGAAATAGCTTATAAAAATGAAGATGGCTCGATTGGCTATTTTTTAATATCTGTTTATACGGGTGAAACCATTCGTGAGTATGAAAACATTTAAAACGAGGTGAATAAAATGGTACGAATTTCCAAACGAATGTCTTTAGTGGCAGAATCTCCAACATTAGCAACTTCCACAAAAGTAAAAGCAATGAAAGCAAAAGGTGCGGATATTATTAGTCTGACAGTAGGAGAGCCGGACTTTGAAACTCCCAAAAATATTCGTGATGCTGCCATCCAAGCAATTCAAGAAAATAAAGTGAATCATTATACACCGAGTGCTGGAATTTTACCGTTGCGGCAAGCAATCATTGATTATCATCAAGAAACAGATGGAGTTCAGTACGAATTAAATCAAGTGATGGTTTCTGACGGAGCTAAAAATGCGCTTTATACTTTATTTCAAGTGATATTAAATCCTGAAGATGAAGTAATCATTCCATCTCCCTACTGGGTTAGTTACACTGAACAAGTAAAATTAGCAGGTGGGAAAAATATCTTAATTGACGGTGTACCCGAAAATAATTTCAAAATATCGTTAGAGATGTTGGAAAAACATCGTACTAATAAAACGGTTGCGATTATTTTGAATTCTCCTAATAATCCAACGGGTGCGGTTTATACGGAAGAGGAATTAAGAGAAATAGGCAATTGGGCAGTAGAACATAATATTTTGATTATTTCAGATGAAATATATTACCGTCTTTGCTACCATCAACAAGAAGCGGTTTCCATTGCTTCTCTTTCAGAAGAAATTAAAAATCAGTCGATTATTATCAATGGTGTCTCTAAAAGTTATGCTATGACTGGTTGGAGAATTGGATATGCAATGGGAAATCAAGAAGTGATTGGCAAAATGATTCAACTAGCGAGTCATTCTACTTCTAATCCTGCATCTGTTAGTCAATATGCAGCTTTAGCAGCTCTAACAGGAAATCAAAATTTTGTAAATGAAATGAGAGAGGAATTTGAGAAACGGTTAGATTATTTCTTTCCGCTTATTGAATCGATTCCTGGTTTTCAGGCTACAAAGCCCCAGGGAGCCTTTTATATATTTGTAAATGCAAAGGAAGCAGCGACCATGACCGGTTATTCAACTGTCTCTGATTTTGCTCTTGGACTTTTAGAAGAAGGACATGTAGCGGTTGTTGGTGGAGATGGCTTTGGCTTTCCTGATTATGTTCGTATTAGTTACACATTAAATAAAGAAAACCTAACAGAAGCAATCAAACGAATAAAGCAATTTATTCAGTTGAAATCAAATAGAAATTGACGTGAAGGGGTAATAAAGTTGAATCGAATAACAATGAAAAATGCAAAAGAATATGTAGGAAAAGAAGTAGAAATTGGAGCATGGATTACGAACAAACGTAGCTCTGGAAAGATTGCCTTCCTACAACTACGAGACGGAGATCACTTTTTCCAAGGAATCGTAGTAAAAAATGATGTAGGAGAAGAGATATTTGATGTAGCAAAATCTCTTACACAAGAAACATCGGTTATCGTTCAAGGAATTGTACAAGAAGATACCCGTTCTAAATTGGGTTTTGAACTATTGGTTCAAAATATAACCGTAGTTGGTGAAAGTCATGACTATCCGATTACACCGAAAGAGCACGGAACTGAATTCTTGATGGATCATCGTCATTTATGGCTTCGTTCTAGTAAACAGCACGCTATTATGAAAATTAGAAATGAAATTATTCGCGCGACGTATGAGTTTTTCAATGAGGAAGGATTCCTTAAAGTTGATCCACCCATTTTAACGGGAAGTGCTCCTGAAGGAACTACTGAATTATTCCATACAGAATATTTTGATCAAGAAGCTTATCTATCACAAAGTGGACAACTATACATGGAAGCAGCTGCAATGGCTTTTGGAAAAGTCTTTTCTTTTGGTCCTACTTTCCGTGCAGAAAAATCTAAAACACGCCGTCATTTAATTGAATTTTGGATGATGGAACCTGAAATGGCATTTATGCACCAAGATGAAAGTCTAGAAATACAAGAAAAATATGTAAGTTATTTAATTACCTCTGTTTTAAAGAATTGTGATTTGTATCTAGACACTTTAGAAAGAGACAAAGAATTATTAAAAAAATATACACAGTTACCTTATGACCGAATTAGTTACGATGAAGCGGTTGAGTTGCTACAAAAGAATGGCTTCGAAGATATTAAATGGGGAGATGACTTTGGATCTCCTCATGAAACCTTTATTGCCAATCAATCAGACAAACCAATTTTCATTTTAAACTATCCAAAGAGTATCAAACCTTTCTACATGAAAGAACATCCTGATCGTGAAGATGTTGTTCTTTGTGCAGATATGATTGCTCCAGAAGGATACGGTGAAATTATCGGTGGTAGTGAACGTGAAGTTGACTATGAAAAATTGAAAGATCAAATTGTTAAGTTTGGTTTAGATTCAGAAGAATATAGTTGGTACTTAGACTTACGTAAGTATGGCTCTGTTCCTCACTCTGGATTTGGTTTAGGATTGGAAAGAATGGTAACTTGGATTTCAGGAACGGAACATATTCGTGAATCTATCCCATTCCCACGTCTTTTGAATCGTATTTATCCATAAAAAATCGTAACAAAAAGGAATTAAAAAAGAATGGAGTGGTAGCAAATTTTTGCAACCATTCCATCTTCTGTTTTATATGAAAGAGAGGCGAGGTTAACGTGGAAAAAGTGTGGGAAATGTGGCTAAAAGAAGGTCAAACGGTTGTTCATAATGTTTTACTGGCTAACTATACTTCAGTTGGATTAAATGAAACCGAACTGATTTTTGTCATTCAGCTGCAAAGTTATTTAGATCGAAACATTTTATTTCCGAATATTAATACCATCGCAAAACGTATGGGGAAAGAAGATGCAGAGCTTTTTTCAGTTTTACATAGTCTTATTCAAAAAAGTATTATTCGAATTCAAACTGAAAAAGATGAAACTGGTAAGGTTTCCGATCAATATTCTTTAGAACCTTTATATAAAAAGTTAAGTATGCTCCTATCAAAAGAACAGGAGCATGTAAAGAGTACCGAAAATGAGATAGATTTATTAAGTATCTTTCAACAAGAGTTTGGAAGATTATTAACGCCTATTGAAATTCAAACAATCAGTGATTGGTTAGATAAAGATCATTATAAAAAAGAAATTATCTTAGAAGCTTTGAGAGAAGCCGTATTAAATCAAAAATATAACTTGAGATATATCGATCGAATTCTATTATCTTGGGAAAAGAAAAATATACGTACTCCAAACGAGATTAAACAAGAGAGTAAAAAGTTCTCCGATTATCAAGCAGGAATCCCCTCGAGTTCAAATACGGAACATGTTCCTCTATTTAACTGGCTAGAACCTGATTCTGAATAAGTTTATACAAAAAGCCAGTGCTGATTTTTCAGCACTGGCTTTTTTTAAAGGATTATGAATCGGAATCAGGAGTAACTTCTTCCTCTTCTTGATCTTCTTCCTCCTCTTCCTCATTCTCTTCATTTTCGTCTTCAGCATCATCTATACTTTCTTCTTCCTCTTCTTTTGATTCAGAAGATTCTTCTATGGATGAAGAGGACTCTTCTTCTGAGGAAGACTCTTCAGAACTAGAAGAAGCTGATTCTTGACTTTCTTTTTCAGACTCTTTCTCTTCTTCTTTTTCCTCCTCCTCTTTCTTTGGTTCTTCAATCGTAATAGAAATGGTAGAAGAAGGGGAGGTTGATGTTCCTAACTTTGCAACTAGACTAATATTTATCGTTCCTTTTCCAGGATTCTTAATAGTAACCTGAGTATCGGTCGTGTTAATTGGATTTGAACCAGCTGTAATTGTATATTGTGGGGTCGAATTATCCTGTGAGGATTTATATTTGTTCCACTGAATGACTAGTTCATCTTTATCTTTATTATAAGTAGCCTTTAATCCTTTTGGTGCTTCTAGAGAAATTCCGTATTTCTTAGAGGTTGAAGTAGGCTCTGTTCCAGAAACAAACAACTCAGAAATACGATAATTTGCTGGTGTATTTGGACCTGGTTTCATAATAGGATTAGAAAATTTCTCCATTAGCTCTTCCTTAACAGAGTCAGGTCGAGTCCAATCAGATGGTTCTAGGTCTTGATGAACAAAATTCATTAATTCTCTATAGATATACCGGGTGATACTACGAGTTTCATAATCTAAATAATGTCCTTCTGTTTTAGTATCTTCGTACCCCATCCAAACAGAAAGGGCATAGTTTGTTGTATAGCCTACATACCATGAATCTTTACCAATATTATCTAATCCTTCTGCACCAACTAATTCGAGATCAACATCATTAAAATCAGTTGTCCCTGTTTTCCCAGCTTGTGGTAAACCGGGAATAATAACTTCTGGCGCACTCTCAGTTACTACATCTTTAAGCATATCAGTAATCATATATGCAGTAGAGTCTTTCATTGCTGTTGTGCCTTTTGGATTGAATTCAAAAATTTCTCCATCACTAGTACGTACAGATTGAACGGTGTATGGTTCATTATAAGTACCACCATTAGCAAAAGCAGCATAAGCTGCGGCTAAGTTAACGGAAGAAATTTCTCCTCCAATTGCATTAGAGTCAAATAATTCATTGGTTTCATTACCATTCTCATCTTTGTTTGTAATTTGAATCCCTAACTTATTTAAGAAAGCAGTAGCATTATCGAATCCTACATCTAAAAGTGTTTTAGCTGCGGGTACGTTACGCGAGTCAACGAGTGCTTCGCGTACAGTCATATCACCTTTAAAAGCATTATCGTAATTATTTAAAGGGTCTCCAGTACTAGGATAAGACCATTCTTCATCCACAACTAGTTTACCTGTAGAATAATCCAAGTATTCAATAGCAGGACCATAATCGATTAGCGGTTTAATAGTTGAGCCGACACTTTTTACAGTTAAATCAGCATAATTTATGCCTAATTGAACATTTTTTTTACGGTTTCCGATAACAGCGGTAACGGCACCTGTCTCTACATCTACAAGAGTGGCTGCCGTTTGAACTTCATCATTCGGGAATTGAATGTATTCATCGGTGTTCACTGTGTCATATAGATGTTGTTGGGCAGCTAAATCTAAGTTGGTTTGAACGACCATTCCTCCTTGAGAGACATCCAAACCAGTTTTTTCTTTTACTTCATCCATAGCGATTTGTAAATAGGCATCGATGATGAGTGATTGATCTTTATCGTTCGTATGATCCACTAAATTTTCAGTAATGGACACACTAGCAGCTTCTTCTCTTTCTGCTTCAGTTATTTTTCCGTTATCTACCATGGTTGCTAATACAAGGTCTCTTCTATTTTTTAGTTCTTCTGGATTTGTATATGGATCATAATAATTAGGTGCTTGTGGCATCCCAGCTAAAGCAGCTGCTTCTGATAAGGTAATATCAGTTAAATCTTTTCCAAAATAATATTCAGCAGCAGTTCCCATTCCGTAGACATTATTCGCCATATACACTTTATTGATGTATAGAGCTAAAATCTCATCTTTAGGAACTTCTTTTTCTAATTGAATAGACATCCACGCTTCTTTTGCTTTTCTTTCTATCGTTTGATCTTCTTCGGTATGTGAAAAGTAGGAAAGTTTAATGAGCTGTTGAGTAATGGTGCTTCCACCTTGAGAAATACCACCACCTCTAATATTGGCTGCAAAGGCTCCTACTATACGTACGGGATCAATCCCATTGTGTTCATAAAATCTTCGGTCTTCAACAGAAAGGATCGCATCTTGTAACACTTGAGGAATTCCTTCTACATCTACTAAATCTCTATTTTGTGCATTTGCTCCAAGCTCTTTGAAGAGATTCCCATCTTTATCAAGAAATTGTGTAGGGACTGCATCTACTAAATCAGCTCGTTTTACTTCTGGAGCTTGAGAAGCATAAAAGAAGAACAACAATACTCCTGATAGGAAGGCAAGGGCAACTAAGCCAACTGCTGATAAAAGGATTTTTTTCCAGATAGAATTTTTTGACCCATTTTTTCTTTTATTTCGTTTTGTGGATCGGTTTGACTGTGAACGGGAATTCCGCGTTCTTTTTTTCTTTGACATGGTTCCACCTCTTTATAAGTTTTCATTTTGTGTATGTAATAGAAGAAGGTCAACTGCTTTTAAATAATCCAAGGGAGGATTAAACTCATAGCGTAATTCAAAACTATGTTCTTCTATGTATGGTAAAGGAATCGATTTTCTTCCTCCAGCATGATCCTGATTTTCCCAAAAAATACGAAGATGTTCATATTCTAATAGAAATACACGATTCAATGTGGTGAACTGAATAATGACAAAGACGATTCCATGTTGATTTTGAACGTGTAACATATGTTGGATTTGATGTTCGTGAAAATTCTTTAAAGGAAAAGAACTTTTATTTTTTGTTTCTTTTGCTTCAAAATCAAGGTAAAACCCCTTATAAACACCATTAAAGTCAGTAGTAGAGGAGTGACGGTAATAAGCTTCTTTAATGACAGCCGCACTTCTTTTAGGATAATCTACCTTCACCACTTGGATCGGAGTTGGTTTTTTATGAATAACAGCTACTTTATTTTCAAGATAAAATTGGTTGGAGCGATTTAAATGATCTTCTAAATTCATCCCTCTTTTTCCATAATTAATAGTTTGTTTATTTTTTTCAGAAGTTTTTTTCTTCGGACTTTCCTTCTTTTCATTGCCATTATAGGCTTTTCCGTTCGGATAATTGAAAGTCATGGTATATTCACTTCCTTTTTTAATGCCGTTAAAAACAGTTTTATCAATAAATCTTTTCTGTAAAATATTACCACCATTTCTTTTTATTTACAATGTTACCGATATAGTGTACACTAAATGAGTATGCAATGTTTGTACATTGCTGATAATGATACACTTTTGGAGGAAATATAATGACTGCAAATTGGGAAAAAACAGGCACTAATGAAGGTGTCTTGACATTTGAAATACCGGCTGAAACAATCAAAACAGAAACAGACAAAGTTTTTAACAAGGTACGTAAGAACCTTAATGTCCCTGGATTCAGAAAAGGAAAAGTTCCGCGTCATATTTTTAATAAACAATATGGTGAAGAATCTTTATTTGAAGATGCATTGAACGAAGCATTACCAGGAGCTTACGACAAAGCAGTTGAAGAAGCAGGAATTGAACCTGTTGCTCAACCAAAAATTGACATCAAAACGATGGAAAAAGGTCAACCATGGGTAATGACTGCTGAAGTTACTGTGAAACCTGAAGTAAAACTTGGTGAGTACAAGAACTTGAAAGTTGAAAAACAAGATCGTGAAGTAACGGACGAAGAAGTTGAAAGTTCGTTGAAAGACCGCCAAGAAAAACAAGCTGAATTAGTATTGAAAGAAGATGCTGCTGAATTAGGCGATACAGTTGTAATCGACTATGAAGGATTCCAGGGAGACGAGCCTTTTGAAGGTGGAAAAGACGAGAACCATTCATTGGAACTTGGATCTAATTCCTTTATCCCAGGATTCGAAGACAAGTTAGTAGGCGTAAAAGCGGGCGAAGAAACAACTGTTGAGTTGACATTCCCTGAAGATTACCAAGCAGAAGACTTAGCTGGTAAAGACGCAAGCTTCAAAGTGAAAGTTCATGAAGTAAAATCAAGAGAACTTCCTGAATTAGATGATGAATTTGCTAAAGATATTGACGAAGAAGTTGAGACTTTAGATGAGCTAAAAGCAAAAATTCGTAAAGAACTTGAAGAAAGCAAAATTGCTGCAGCTGACGAAGCAAAACAAGATGCAGCCATTCGTCAAGCAGTTGAAAATGCCGAAATCGTTGAATTACCTGAAGTAATGGTTCATGATGAAGTTCATCGTCAAATGGATCTTTTCTTGAATGACATGCAACGTCAAGGAATCAATCCAGAACTTTACTACCAAATTACTGGAACAACAGAGCAAGATCTACATGTACAAATGGAAGAAGATGCTGACGTTCGTACAAAAACAACTCTAGTTCTAGAACAAATCATTAAAGAA
This sequence comes from Jeotgalibaca sp. MA1X17-3, assembly GCF_021513155.1. Taxonomy (NCBI): domain Bacteria; kingdom Bacillati; phylum Bacillota; class Bacilli; order Lactobacillales; family Carnobacteriaceae; genus Jeotgalibaca; species Jeotgalibaca sp. MA1X17-3. Next base: position 1,456,135 of record NZ_CP090983.1, on the reverse strand, counting down.
GAAAATATTGAAGTTACTGCAGAAGAAATTGCAGAAGAGCTTGAATCATTAGCTGGTCAATACAACATGGATGCAGACCGCGTTCGTTCATTAGTTAGCGAAGATATGCTTACAAATGATATCCAAATGAAAAAAGCAATGGATATCGTAACAGATACTGCGATAGAAGAGTAATTTAAAAAAATAATGAAAAAGGGGGAGGGAGCATCATTAATTGCTACCTCTCTTCTTCTGTATAGGAACCACTTATCTTAGCTGAAATCTATCAAACATAATATTTGTTATTTCGTCAAAATATGATAAGATTAGATGCGTTCCGAAGAGAAGTCACTTAACGTATAGAATTTATTTTAAGTGGTTTTGAAGAAAGAAGTACGTGAATGAAATAATAAATTAAACAATAGAGAGGAGAATGCAGATGTTCCGAGATGATGATACAACTAGCATTCATTGTTCCTTCTGTGGGAAATCTTCTGATCAAGTAAAAAAAATTATTGCTGGACCAGACGTGTACATTTGTAATGAGTGTATCGACTTATGTAAGGAAATAATTGATGAGGAAATTTACGGTACAGAAGAAGTAGAATTTGGGGAGATTCCAAAACCTCAAGAAATCTACAAGATTCTAAGTGACTATGTGATTGGACAAGAAAATGCTAAAAAGACACTTTCTGTTGCTGTTTATAATCACTATAAAAGAATCGGTCAAATGCAAGCAGCACAAGATGAAGATATTGAACTTCAGAAGAGTAATATTTGTTTGATTGGTCCTACCGGTTCAGGAAAGACCTTTTTAGGACAAACCTTAGCTCGTATTCTGAATGTGCCATTTGCGATTGCAGATGCTACGAGTCTGACAGAAGCTGGTTATGTAGGAGAAGATGTAGAGAATATTCTCCTAAAATTGTTACAAGCGGCTGATTACGATGTAGAACGTGCACAAAAAGGGATTATTTACATTGATGAAATTGATAAAATTGCCCGTAAAGGTGAAAATGTATCGATAACAAGAGATGTAAGTGGAGAAGGGGTTCAACAAGCGTTACTGAAAATGCTTGAAGGAACTGTTGCGAATGTTCCACCTCAAGGGGGACGAAAACATCCTCAACAAGAGTTCATTCAGTTTGATACAACCAATATCCTCTTTATCGTTGGAGGAGCGTTCGATGGAATTGAAGCGATTGTCAAAGAACGTTTAGGTAATAAAGTAATCGGATTTGGTTCTGGAAAAGCAAAAGAAGAAACCGATAAAAGTATCATGCAACAAATCATCCCTGAAGATTTATTGAAATTTGGTTTAATTCCAGAGTTTATTGGACGTCTACCTATTATGGCAGCGTTAGAGAAGCTAACAGAAGAAGATTTGGTTCGTATTCTGACAGAACCTAAAAACGCTCTTGTAAAGCAATATCAAAAACTTCTTGAATTAGATGGAGTTACATTAGAGTTTGAAGAGGATGCACTGATTGGAATTGCCAAAAAAGCTATTGAAAGAAACACAGGTGCTCGTGGTCTACGCTCCATTATTGAAAATGTAATGTTGGATATTATGTATGATATCCCGAGTCGTGATGAGATTACCAAAGTAATCTTAACGAAGGATATCATTGAAGGGGAAGGAAACCTTTACTCTACGGTGATGATCAAAGACTGATTAGCTAAAGATTTTATTAAATGAGACCAATGTATGAGATTATCAAACATACATTGGTTTTTTATTACAAAATAACGATGATTGATCCATTTTAAAAACAAGTAAGAGGAAGTGTTATAATCATGAATGTTCAAGAAGCTGAAATTGTCATGAGTGCGGTTAGTCCGTCTCAATATCCGACGACTGGATTTCCAGAAATTGCCTTAGCAGGACGATCAAATGTAGGGAAATCATCTTTTATCAATAACCTCATTAAACGAAAGGCTCTAGCAAGGACTTCCAGTAAGCCAGGGAAGACACAAACCCTTAATTTCTATTTAATTAATAATGAATTTTATTTTGTTGACGTCCCTGGATATGGATATGCAAAAGTTTCTAAAACAGAGCGTGCAAAATGGGGAGAAATGTTGGAAACCTACTTCGTACAAAGGGAGACACTTAGCCACGTATTTCTAGTAGTGGACTTTCGTCACGAACCAACACCGGACGATATTCAGATGAAGAATTTTATTCAATACTATGACCTTCCTTTTACTGTTATTGCGACAAAGGCGGATAAAATCCCACGTGGAAAATGGAACCAACATCTTTCGAAGACAAAAAAGGCATTGAATTTAGAGACAACAGACTCTATCGTTATTTATTCTTCCGAAACTGGTGAAGGTAAAGATAAAGTTTGGTCTATTGTAAAGAAATATTTATAAATTAAAATAGATGTGAAGTACAGATAGGCAGATTGTTTTTTTAAAAAACATGCTATACTAATAGCTATAATTTTATACGCATGTTAAAGGATTTTGGCACTTTAAAGAGGTGAAAAACCATTGGCAACAAAGATTCCTGAAGAAACGATTAATCAGATACGCAATGAATCAAATATTGTTGATGTAGTGAGCCAATATGTGCAATTAAAAAAAAGAGGGAAAAACCATTTTGGGTTTTGTCCTTTTCATGATGAGAAGACTCCATCTTTTTCGGTAACCGATGAGAAACAAATTTTTCATTGCTTTAGTTGCGGTAGAGGTGGTAATTTATTTACATTTTTAATGGAAATCGAAGGATTTAGCTTTTTAGAGTCGGTTCAAAAAGCTGCTGAACTTTCTGGTATGGATATCGACCTTCAATTAGATGGAAGAAACGCCCCCAATCCGATGCAAAATAAAAAAGATAAATTGGTCCAGATTCATGAACAGACTTCTGCTTTTTATCATCTAATACTGATGAACACCGTAACAGGTGAAAAAGCACTCAACTATCTAAAAGGCAGAGGATTTACAGAAGAGCTTTTAGTGGAATACCAAATTGGCTTCTCTCCTTCTAATAAAACAACCACCTATCAAATTTTGAAAAAAGATCATTTTCCAGATGAACTCCTTACAGAAACGGGGATTTTTACGGATTGGAAAAATGGAACAGAACTTTTGGATCGTTTTTCTTCTAGAATTATCTTTCCTTTACGAAATGAAAAGGGAAAAGTTGTTGCTTTTTCTGGGAGGTTGCTGCCTGGGGAAGAAAATAGTGAGAAAGACTATCACGAAGCAAAATATTTAAATAGTCCGGAAACTATTTTATTTAGTAAACGAGATTTTTTATTCAACTTAGATAAAGCACGACCAGAAATGAGGAAAAGTTCTGAGGTTGTTTTATTTGAGGGATATATGGATGTCATTGCTGCATGGAATGTTGGGATCAAAAATGGTGTAGCCTCTATGGGTACCGCATTAGCGGATGAACAGATTCGAATTCTCAATAAGTTGGTTGATTCTGTTGTAATTGCTTATGATGGTGATCGAGCTGGTTTAGAAGCAACTCAAAAAGCGATTGATTTGCTTCAGGTTGGAAATCGCTTTGATATTACTATTTTCCCTCTACAAGCTGGGATGGACCCGGATGAATATATCCAAGAAAAAGGGGCCGAAGCATTTCAGAAAGCTTTAAAAAACCACAGAGAAACTATTTTCCATTTTCAATCACGCTATTTAAAAACAAAATTGGATTTAAATTCAGAAAACAATCGAATTCGATACTTGGATGAGATTTTAAAGAAACTGGTGAATGTAGAATCACTTGTGGAAAGAGAATTGTATATCAATGAATTAGCTGATGAATTTTCTTTGGATCCAGAAACGTTAAAAAAACAACTTCAAGATAATCAACAAGATTATATGAAGAGTCGTCAAGAAGAACGTAAAAAAAGCCTTCGGTTAGTAGCCAAACAACGTTAGCAGTACCTGCTAAAAAAAGCTTACTCAATCAGAAATTAGTCAAAAACAGTTATTATATCGATTGTTCCATCATGAAGAAGCTTGGAACTACTTACAAGATATTGAGCCAGATTTCCATTTTCAAGATGAGAAGTATCAAACAATCTTTTTACTATACGAATCGTTTCATGATGATTTAAAAGAAGTCGGCCAAATAGATCGTTTCCTGGATCGTATCCATAATACTGAATTAATAAAAGATATTATTGAAATTGAAATGCTGAATCTACAATCAGATGTATCAGAGCAAGAAATTATTGATCTTGTCCACATTATTTCTTCAAAGGCTAGCTTAGAAGTTTTGCTTCAACAAAAGATGAAAGAAATGAGAGAAGCAAATCGTAACCAACAAAACGAGGAAGCCAAACGACTACTCATGGACATCGTTACCCTTTCGCAGAAGATCAAAGTAACGAAGAAATAATCCGTATGGGATGGAGGAATTATTTTATGGCAATTAAAAGAAATGAAGAAGGGTTAACATTTATTCAGTTAACGAATAAGGTGATCAAAGAGCAGAAACTATTGGGGACTATTTTCTATGATGATTTGACTGATAAAGTTGCAACACCTTTCGCCTTAGATGCGGATGCAATGGATAAGTTAATTCAAAAAATGGAAGACAATGGAATTAGCGTTGTCGATGCGGATGGCGGTCCTACAGAACGCCAACTGAAAACAGAAGAAAAAGATGTTCCTGAAGAAAAACAGAAAAAACCAAAAAAAGTAGCAGAAGTTACTGTTCCAGCAGGAGTTAAAATAAATGACCCCGTAAGAATGTACCTGAAAGAAATTGGACGGGTATCATTACTGACAGCTAATGAAGAAAAAGAAATAGCAATTCGTATTCAAGCAGGTGAAATGGAAGCTAAGCAAGAACTTGCAGAAGCTAACTTGCGTTTGGTTGTATCGATTGCGAAACGTTATGTCGGTCGTGGGATGCAATTTCTAGATTTAATCCAAGAAGGTAACATGGGGTTAATGAAAGCTGTTGAAAAGTTTGACCATGAAAAAGGGTTTAAATTCTCTACTTATGCAACGTGGTGGATTCGTCAAGCGATTACGCGTGCGATAGCTGACCAAGCTAGAACCATACGAATTCCCGTACATATGGTTGAAACGATCAATAAATTAGTACGAATTCAACGTCAATTACTTCAAGATTTAGGAAGAGAACCAACACCAGAAGAAATCGGTGCTGAAATGGACCTTCCTACAGAAAAAGTTCGTGAAATCTTGAAAATTGCTCAAGAGCCTGTTTCTCTTGAAACTCCAATTGGAGAAGAAGATGATTCTCATCTAGGTGATTTCATTGAAGATCAAGATGTTACAAGTCCAGCAGAACATACTGCACAAACCCTCTTGAAAGAGCAATTGGAAGAAGTATTGGATACATTGACGGATCGTGAAGAGAATGTTCTTCGTTTACGTTTTGGTCTTGATGATGGGAATGTTCGTACTTTGGAACAAGTAGGAAAAGTTTTCGGTGTAACAAGAGAACGAATTCGACAAATTGAAGCAAAGGCATTGCGAAAACTTCGTCACCCAAGCCGTTCAAAACAACTCAAAGATTTTCTAGAATAAAATAATTCTGAAAGCGACCATTTTTATTGGTCGCTTTTTTTATTAGGGAAGAAGCCTTTAATTTTCTGTAAGAAACTGATAAGATTAGGAGTGAAAGTAAAATTGAAAAGGGGGGAGCACTACTTGAATGAATTTCAACTATCTCAACGCCTAGAAACCGCGGCATCTTTTGTAAAAAAAGGAGCACGTCTGGCAGATATTGGCTCCGATCACGCATATTTACCTTGTTATCTCGCACAAAAAGGATGGATTACGTCTGCTATCGCAGGAGAAGTAGTGCTAGGACCATTTACAGCAGCAAAGAAACAAATTGAGCAATCAAACGTTTGTGAAGTAGTTGAAGCTCGATTAGGAGATGGACTCTCTGTTGTTGAACCAGAAGATCATATCGATACGATTACGATTTGTGGGATGGGTGGAGACTTAATTGCCAGAATTTTGGATGCTGGAAAAGAAGAGCAGCGTTTAAAGGGAATTCAGCGTCTTATTCTACAACCAAATAATTCAGAACCCAAACTACGAATGTGGTTATTAACAAATGGTTACAAAATTATTGAAGAAAAAATTATTGAAGAAAATGAAAAAATATATGAAATTTTAGTGGCCGAATGTTCCGTTGATCTTGAACCTTATACGGAAAATGATTTTCTATTTGGTCTGTTTTTAAGAAAAGAGAAATCTCCAATATTTAAAAAGAAATGGCAAGCAGAAATTAAAAAATATCAGTATATTCTGAATAGTTTAGCACAATCTACAAGAGATGTTTCTGATAAGAAAGTAGAAACGGAAAAAAGGATCCAACAAATCAAGGAGGAGATTTTGTGAACTATATTTCCGGTTTTGAATTTGTAGAGCAGTTTGAACGAAACGTTCCCTTATGGTTGGCAGAAGAAAATGATCCAATCGGATTACATATCGGAGATTTGTCATACCCAATTAAGAAGATGATGATTACTCTGGACATTAGACCTGAAGTCGTCGAAGAAGCTATTGAGAACAATGTTGATTTCATATTGGCACATCATCCACCTATCTATCGTCCCATTGCACGATTAGATCTAACAAACCAACAAAACAAAATGTATGCGAATATCATCAAACATGATATTCGCGTGTATGCAGCCCATACCAATTTGGACAATGCACAAGATGGAATGAATGATTGGCTTGCAGAGGCGCTTGATTTGAAAGAGATTGAAATCATGGATATCACTCGAAGAATCCCCTTAAAACGTATCAATGTTTATGTTCCTCACACACATATAGAATTCGTACGAGAAGCAATGACGGCGGCGGGAGCGGGAAATATTACCGCGAACTATTCCGATTGTTCCTATCAAGTAAATGGAGTAGGTCGATTTACACCTGTTCAATCTGCTCAACCAACGATTGGAACAGTAGGAGTTCCTGAAGAAGTGGCTGAAGTAAGATTAGAAGTCATATTCGAAGAAAAAGATACACAAGCTATTATCGAAGCACTTCTTCAAAGTCATCCTTACGAAGAACCGGTATATGAACTGTATTCGATTGAAAAAAATCAAGAGTTAGCTTTCGGATTAGGAAGAGTAGGTAATTTGAAAGAAGAAATGTCACTGAAAGATTTTGTTGAAAAAACAAAAAAAGCGTTTGACGTAAAAGGCTTGCGAGTGGTTACTACTAATCCAGATCAAAAAGTAAAACGAATTGCAATTTGTGGTGGAGATGCAGGGAAGTATTATAAAAAAGCAATTCAAAAAAATGCAGATGTTTATATTACAGGAGATGTTTACTACCATACAGCTCATGACATGCAAGCAGATGGTTTGACCGTGTTAGATCCTGGACATCATATTGAAAAAATTTGTATTCCCAAACTAAGTAAACGAGTATTGGAATGGAAACAACAATTTGATTGGGATATGGAAATCTTTGAATCAGAAGTCGACACCAATCCTTTCTTGTTTGACCATGAATTGTAAGCTACAATCTAAGTGCGAAAATATGTAACCATATAATTTATAGACTGGAAGGAAGTATTTCTATGACCCATGAACATCTATTAAATCGTTTTATGACCTTTGTAAAATTTGATACCCGTTCTGATGAAGCAAGCACGACTGTTCCTTCAACAGAATCCCAAGTAGCATTTGCAAAAGAAGTTTTGCAACCTGAACTAGAAAAAATAGGAATGTCTGCGATTCATTACAATGCTGAAAATGGATTTTTGACGGCAACCCTTCCTGCGAATACAGATAAAAAATTACCATCCATTGGCTTTATTGCTCACATGGATACTGCGGATTTTGAATCAGAGCATGTAGTTCCAGTGGTACATGAAAATTATGATGGGACTGAAATTATCCTCCATCAAGAACAAGGAATTGTTCTGTCACCAGAAGATTTTCCTAACTTAAAAAACTATATTGGAAAAACGTTAATCACCACAGATGGCACAACCTTGTTAGGTGCAGATGATAAAGCAGGAATTGCTGAAATTTTGTCTGCTGTAGAGGCGATTATGAATGACTCAACTATTGAACATGGTGAAATAAAAGTAGCTTTTGGTCCTGATGAGGAAATCGGTAAAGGTGCTGATTTATTCGATGTAGAAGGATTTGATTGTGATTTTGCCTATACAATGGATGGAGGTCCTATTGGGGAACTTCAATTTGAAAGTTTTAATGCTGCTCAAGCGATTGTAACGATTCAAGGGAAAAATGTTCATCCAGGAACGGCTAAAGATACGATGGTTAATGCAATCAAAATCGCCATGGACTTTGATCGACGTTTGCCAGCAAATGAAGTACCTGAACAAACAGATAAAAGACAAGGATTCTACCATCTTCTTGGAATAGAAGGTACCGTTGAAGATAGCAAAATGACTTACATTATTCGTGATCATGATCGCAAATCCTTTGAAGACAAGAAAACGAATATGCAAACAGTTGCAGATGCAATCAATCAACAATACGGAATCAATCGTGTACGTGTAGCGATCAGTGACCAGTACTATAACATGGGAGAAATTCTACAAGAGGATATGCGTCCAATTGAACTGGCAGAAAAAGCATTGAAAAATTTAGATATCAAACCAATCATTGAACCAATTCGTGGAGGAACAGATGGATCGAAACTTACCTACATGGGGCTTCCAACACCTAATCTTTTTGCTGGTGGAGAAAACTTCCACGGACGTTATGAATTTATAGCAGTAGAAAGTATGGAAAAAGCTACCGATACGATCGTAGAAATTGTTCGTTTAAGTAATACGTACGAAACACGATGAACCAATTACTTGATTTAAGAGGTCTTAGTATCATCATCTTTTTCTTACTGAACATCTTTCTATTTGCTTTGATGGGAATCGATAAGAAAAAAGCACAAAAAAGAAAGTGGCGTATTTCAGAAAAGACCTTGCTTCTCCTCGGATTATTCGGAGGAGGGGTAGGCGGTTTTGCTGGTATGTTCTTTTTTCGACATAAAACCAGGCATTCCTATTTTCACTTCTTTTTTCTAATCGGAACTCTAATAATGGGGATAACCCTTTATTTTCTATATCGCTAACATAACCTGCTTTCGTTGGAAATCGGAAGCAGGTTTCTTTATGGTTATTTTAAACTCTTTCAACGATGATTCTCATTCTTTTACTACGAATGATTATGGTATAATAAACTTTTGAAACAAATGAGGAGGAAAATGCAATGGATGGAATATTACCATTATGGAAAGAAAAAGGCATGACCAGCCATGACTGCGTTTTTAAATTAAGAAAAATATTACATACTAAAAAAATTGGACACACGGGAACGCTAGATCCAGAAGTAGATGGAGTTTTACCTATCTGCATTGGAACGGCTACAAAAGCAGTAGAGTTCATGACCGATTTAGGTAAGGCTTATACAGGAGAAATCACTTTAGGTTTTTCAACGACAACAGAAGATGCACACGGCGAAGTAATTGCTCAAAAGCCAGTTGATCGAAAATGGACCCTCGCTGAAATTGATGAACAGATGGCTAGTTTTCTTGGTGAAATCACTCAAATTCCTCCAATGTATTCGGCGGTAAAAGTGAATGGGAGAAAATTATACGAATATGCTCGTAGTGGAGAAGAAGTTGTTAGACCCGTCCGAAAAGCTACTATTTACGATTTTCAACGAATTTCTGAACCACACTATGATGATTCTACTCAGACTGTTTCTTGGAAGTTTACTGTAAGGTGCGGAAAGGGGACTTATATCCGTACACTTGCTGTTGATTTAGGTGAAAAATTAGGATTCCCAGCCCATATGTCCCAGTTAACAAGGACCCACAGTGGACCATTTGCGACAGAAGACTGCTTTACTTTGGATCAAGTACGGGAAATAAAAGAAAATAATCGAATGGATGAAATTTTACAACCAATCGATATGATTTTTGAAAAATACCCTGCTTTCCATCTAACAGAACCTTTATGGGATCGAATTAAAAATGGGGCCGTAATTGAATCGGAAGCATTTATGGATGATAAAGATACTCCCCTACTTGCGCTATATTATTCTGGACAATTAGTTGCTTTATATAAGGAACATCCAACTAAACCTGGCTTTAAGAAACCAAGAAAAATGTTTTTACCTTAGAGACTATTATGGTAATGAAAGAGAGCTAAAAAATGGAAGTTATTAATATACATCACCCTTACAAAAAAGAACAAATTCCCGATGATTCTGTCGTATTGGCTTTAGGTTATTTTGATGGGGTTCATTTAGGGCATCAAGCAGTCATTGCAAAAGCGAAAGCAGAAGCAGAAAAGAGAAATTTAAAAGTAGCAGTCATGACTTTTAACCACCATCCTAGTATCGTATATAAAAAATTGGATATTGATTCAATGAAATACTTGTCGATATTAGAGCGAAAAATAGAGTTGATGGAAAGTTTAGGTGTTGATTATTTTTATGTCATTGAATTTACGTATGACTTCGGTACTCTGAAACCACAAGAATTTGTCGATCAGTATATTGTAAACTTACATGCAGAAGTTGCTGTTGCAGGTTTTGATTATAGTTATGGACCCAAAGACATTGCAAATATGAAGACTTTACCCATCTATGCAAAAAATCGGTTTGATATTATTGAAGTAACCGAACGGGTTTCGGATGGATCAAAAATTAGTTCAACTAATATTCGTACCGCATTGGATGAAGGGGATATGGAGTATGTCAATAGTAAATTGGGCTACATCTACCAATTTGATGGATATGTGATGCATGGAGATGCACGCGGACGGACGTTAGGTTACCCTACAGCGAATCTTAGAGTGGAAAAGCATATTCGATTGCCAAAAACGGGTGTGTACGTTGTTAGCGTATGTATTCAAGGAACTTGGTATAAAGGGATGGCTTCGATTGGTTACAACATTACCTTTGAAAAAGATCGTCAAAAAACGATAGAAGTAAATATATTTCATTTTAATAAAATGATTTATGGTGAAAAAATTAAAGTCCGTTGGCATCATTATTTAAGAGGAGAGGTTAAGTTCTCTGGTATTCAAGGTTTAATAGAGCAATTGGATATGGATAAACTAGAAAGTGAAAAATATTTTCTAGAAAATCCAGAAAGTCTCAACGGAAATAGGGAGATGAAAGAATGACGGCAGCCTATTTGCATATTCCTTTTTGCGATCATATTTGTTTTTATTGTGACTTTAACAAAGTATTCTTGGAAGGACAACCTGTAGACGAATACGTCGATGCAACGATTCAAGAGATGGCTCTTATGAAAGAAAAGTATCCAGAAAAAGAGGTCTCCACCTTCTACATTGGTGGAGGGACTCCTACTACTTTAAACGAAAAACAATTGGATCGACTGTTCACGGGAATTCAAACCTACTATCCAATGGATTCAGGTGTAGAATTTACAGTAGAAGCAAACCCGGAAAGTGCATCTTTTGAAAAATTTAAAGTGATGAGAGAGCATGGAGTCAATCGGATTAGTATGGGGGTCCAATCTTTTAACAATGATATTCTGAAAAAAATAGGAAGAATCCACACGTCAGAACAAGTTTACAAGTGTGTAGACGATGCTCATAAAGCCGGTTTTGAAAATATAAGTATTGATTTAATTTTTAGATTACCTAATCAAACGTACGCAGATTTTGAAGATAGCTTAAAAAAAGCATTGGAACTAGATTTACCTCATTACTCTATTTATTCACTTATTTTAGAGAATAAAACGATCTTCTATAATTTAATGCGCCAAGGGAAATTACCGCTTCCTTCTGAAGATGAAGAAGCAGATATGTATGAGTTAGCTATCCAAACAATGGAAGCAGCCGGTAGAAAACAGTATGAGATTTCTAATTATTCAAAGCCAGGATTTGAGTCTCAACATAACCTAACGTATTGGAATAATGATTCTTATTTTGGATTCGGTGCCGGCTCGCATGGGTACATTGACGGAAGTCGCTACATTAACCATGGACCCATTCAACACTATCTAGCTCCTCTGAAAAAGAAAGAATCACCGATCATTTATCGTAATACACTTACAACACGAGAAAAAATAGAAGAAGAAATGATTTTAGGGATGAGAAGGATGAAGGGCGTTCAACGGTCGGATTTTAAGCAAAAGTATAATCTGGAAATAGAGGACCTCTACGGAGACGTCTTAGAAACGTTGTTAAAAGAAAATTTAATTGAAATACAAGACGATCACATTCGGTTGACTCATCAAGGTACTTTTTTAGGAAATGAAGTTTTCCGTAGTTTTCTCTTGGATTAGTGGGAATATGGTGAATGAAAAAATTAGATTTAAAAAATAGTAGGATATTGTTGACAAATGTTCTGTGCCGTGATAAATTTATTCATGGGTTAGCACTCAGTTCGGTTAAGTGCTAAAGTGAGGTGAATAATTATGTTAACAGAAAGACAGCTTCTTGTGCTCAATCTAATCATTAAACATTATATTGAGTATGGTGAACCTATTGGGTCAAAAAATTTATTAAGGGAATCAAAACTCCCAGTTAGTCCTGCCACCATTCGAAACGATATGATGAGAATTGAGGAACTTGGTTTTTGGAAAAGACACATTCTTCTTCTGGAAGAATTCCTTCTAATAAAGGATACCGATATTATGTCGATCAATTAAAAGAAGAGAAAATGAATCATTCTTATCGAGATATTCAACAAAAGATTCAGTCTTCTATCCGAATGCCATACAAGGAAGCTCAAGAAATCATTGAAACATCTGCAGAAATGTTGTCATACTTAACGAATTATACTGCACTAAGTATTGGACCCGAAACGAAAAATAGCCGATTAACCGGTTTCCGGATTGTACCGGTTACCAAAGGCCAATATATGGCGATCCTTGTTACAGATAAAGGATTCGTGGAGAATAAAATCTTCACACTTGCAAATCATATTGATTCTTCACAGTTAGAAAAAATTGTTAATATTTTTAATGAAGAGTTAGTAGGGGTAAAATTATCTGAAGTGTATCATAAGTTACAGAATGAAATTCCTATTATTATTAAAAAATACGTCGACTCTGAAATTGATTTGTTTGGTATCTTTAAAGAAGTAATTTCTAAGATGGATAGTGAACGAATTTATGTTGGCGGTGGGATGAATCTTCTTAATTATTTAGAAACAAATGAAAGTGAAAAGATTAAAAGTATTTATAGTATGATCCATCAATCCAAGGATCTGCACACTCTTTTACTTTCTAACCAAGATGACCTTACCGTCAGAATTGGTACAGAAATGAATAATGAACTATTCAATAACTTTAGTATGATTACTGCTACTTATGATGTTGGAAGAAATGGAAAGGGACTGATTGCTTTGTTAGGTCCCACGAATATGCCATACCATAAAATCATCAATATTATGCGTTTAACAAGCAATGAACTCTCCGATAGTATGCATGATTTCTATCAAGATTAAGGAAAAGAGGAATGGTTGTGGAACAAGATAATAATAAAAATAATCCGGAAAACATTGATAAAGATGTAGAGGGATTTGAAAATGAAACAAATCAAGAACCAACGATTAATGAAAATGGTTCTTCAGAATTAGAGGAATTAAAAGCCGAACTGGAAGCTACGAGTGATCGTTACCTTCGTTTGCAAGCAGAATTAGCGAATATCAAAAAAAGAAATACAAAAGAAAGACAAGATGCAGCTAAATATCGATCTCAAAGTTTGGCAACCGAGTTGTTACCAGTTATGGACAGCTTAGAAAAAGCACTAGAGATAGAGGTAGATGATGAGAAAGCGATGAATTTGAAAAAAGGAGTCGAAATTGTCTATAATATTATGAATGGTGCATTAGGAAATGAAGGAATTGAGGTTATTAACCCAATTAATGAACCGTTTGACCCTAACTTCCATATGTCTATTCAAGTACAACCTGTAGAAGAAGGGCAAGAACCAGATACGGTTGTTGCGGTCATGCAAAAGGGTTATGTTTTAAACGATCGAATTCTTAGACCTGCGATGGTAATAGTGGCACAATAAGAATGAGAAACTTAAAAAAATAAAAAAATAACTTAAAAGGGGTATATATAAATGAGTAAAATAATCGGAATTGACTTAGGAACTACAAACTCTGCAGTTGCAGTTTTAGAAGGTGGAGAAGCAAAAATAATTGCAAATCCAGAAGGAAATCGTACAACACCATCTGTTGTTTCCTTTAAAAATGGAGAAATTCAAGTCGGTGAAGTTGCGAAACGTCAAGCAATTACGAACCCACACACTGTTAGCTCAATCAAACGTCACGTTGGAGAAGCAGGCTATAAAGTTGAAATGGAAGGTAAGGATTACTCTCCTCAAGAAATTTCTGCAATGATTTTGCAATATCTAAAAGGATATGCAGAAGAATACTTAGGTGAAAAAGTTGAAAAAGCAGTTATCACTGTACCTGCTTACTTTAATGATGCTCAGCGTCAAGCAACAAAAGATGCTGGGAAAATTGCTGGACTAGAAGTAGAACGTATTGTCAACGAACCAACTGCAGCAGCATTAGCATACGGTTTAGACAAAACAGATACCGAAGAAAAAATCTTGGTATTTGACTTAGGTGGCGGAACTTTTGACGTTTCTATTCTTGAATTGGGAGACGGAGTATTTGATGTTTTGAGTACATCCGGTGACAACAGTCTTGGTGGAGATGACTTCGATGACAAGATTATTGCTCATATGGTAGCTGAATTCAAAAAAGAAAACGGCATCGACCTCTCTAAAGATAAAATGGCTAAACAACGTTTGAAAGATGCAGCTGAAAAGGCTAAAAAAGACTTATCAGGTGTAACTTCTACTCAAATTAGCTTACCATTTATCACTGCTGGAGAATCTGGACCAATGCACTTAGAGTTGACATTAACAAGAGCTAAATTTGATGAGTTGACTTCAGAGTTAGTTGAAAGAACAAAAGACCCTGTACGTAAAGCAATTAAAGATGCTGGAATTTCTAAATCTGAAATTGACCAAGTTATCTTAGTTGGTGGATCTACACGTATTCCTGCAGTAGTAGAAGCTGTACGTCGTGAATCTGGACAAGAACCAAATAAATCAGTAAACCCTGATGAAGTAGTAGCAATGGGTGCAGCAATCCAAGCTGGTGTTATCAGTGGAGATGTAAAAGACATTGTCCTATTAGATGTAACTCCATTATCCCTAGGAATTGAAACAATGGGCGGAGTATTCACGAAATTAATTGACCGTAATACAACGATTCCAACAAGCAAGTCTCAAGTATTCTCAACGGCTGCTGATAATCAACCTGCTGTTGATGTACATGTACTTCAAGGAGAGCGACCAATGGCAGCTGATAACAAGACATTGGGAAGATTCCAATTGACTGATATCCCTGCAGCACCTCGTGGAATTCCACAAATCGAAGTAACCTTTGATATTGATAAAAATGGAATTGTAAATGTAAGTGCGAAAGATTTAGGAACGAAGAAAGAACAAAAAATCACGATCAAATCTTCATCTGGTTTAACAGACGAAGAGATTGAAAACATGGTGAAAGATGCAGAAGCAAATGCTGAAGCAGATAAAAAACGTAAAGAAGAAGTAGAACTACGTAATGAAGTAGACCAAATCATCTTCCAAACGGATAAAACTTTGAAAGACCTAGAAGGTAAAGTAGACGCAGAAGAAGTTACAAAAGCTGAAGAAGCTCGTGATGAACTAAAAGCAGCTGTAGAAGCAAATGACTTAGAAGAAATGAAAACAAAACGTGACGCTTTGAACGAAATTGTTCAAGAGTTAACTGTAAAACTTTACGAGCAAGCAGCTCAAGAACAACAATCTGAAGAGGGTGCTACTGAAGGCTCTGAAGAAGATAACGTAGTAGACGCTGATTTTGAAGAAATGGATAACGAGTAAAAAGCTTTTAACTTGTACCATTCCTTGTTACAATAACGAAAAGCAAGCTATTCAACATATTTCCAAACACGTACAGACCCTATTTCGGTGCTGTACGTGTTTGGTTGAATAGATTGATGAGACTTTTTGAGTTGCTATAGAAAAATGGATTGGCAATCCTCAAATTAGTTTTATTTTTACAAATAAATTGAGATAATCCAGATAAATAGCAATCAAATGGAGGAGAATAAATGGCGAAAAAAGACTATTATGAAGTTCTTGGCGTAGCTAAAGATGCTTCAGACGATGAAATAAAAAAAGCATATCGTAAACTATCCAAAAAATTTCACCCGGATATTAATAAAGAAGCTAATGCGGAAGACAAATTTAAAGAGGTTGCTGAAGCTTATGAGGTATTAAGTGACTCACAAAAACGTGCTGCCTATGATCAGTATGGTCATGCAAGTACAGATCCAAACTTTGGTGGAGGATTTGGCGGTGGCCAAGGTGGATTTGGTGGATTTACTGGTGGATTTGATGATATCTTTGATACCTTCTTTGGAGGGGGCGGAGGCTCTCGTTCACGAAATTATAATGCACCTCGTCAAGGATCCGACTTACAATACCGAATTCATTTGAAGTTTGAAGAAGCAGTTTTTGGTAAAAAAGAAACGATTCGTTATGCTCGTGAAGAGCAATGTGAGACTTGTGATGGAAGTGGAGCAAAACCGGGTACAGAACCTGTAACTTGTTCTAAATGTCATGGTGCTGGTGCAGTTCAGGTAGAGCGTAATACACCATTTGGTCGAGTGATGACTCAAGCCGTTTGTGATGTTTGTCATGGAACCGGAAAAGAAATTATTGAAAAATGTCCAACCTGTACGGGAAGTGGACATGTAGAAAAAGAACACTCTGTAACTGTAACGGTTCCAGCAGGTGTTGAAGACGGACAACAGTTAAGACTGGCTGGACAAGGTGAAGTAGGATCTAACGGTGGTCCTTACGGCGATTTGTATGTTGTTTTTGCTGTTGAAGAAAGTGATGTTTTTGACAGAGAAGGCGCAGAAATCTTCTACGTATTACCTATTAATTTTGTTCAAGCAGCTATGGGAACTGAAATTGAAGTCCCTACTGTACATGGAAATGTAAAGCTTAAAATACCGGCTGGAACTCAAACAGGAACGAATTTCCGCTTGAAAGGAAAAGGAGCTCCTCGTTTAAGAGGTTCGGGTAATGGTGATCAACACGTCAAAGTAACGATTGTTACACCAAAACACTTGAATGAAAAACAAAAAGAAGCTTTGCGTGCCTTTGCCGAAGTAAGTGGAGATACGATTGATGGTGAAGATGGTGGTTTTTTTGACAGAATGAAAGACGCCTTCAATTTCGATGCCAAACAAAAGAAAAAATAAATAATTTTTAAAGAGAAAGTTTCCTATAATATACTCTGCTTGATTTTGATAAGTAGAGACCATAGGAAGCTTTTTTTATTGTATAATAAGTTAAAATATTCACAATAAAGATGTAAGGGGTTACATTTGGTTAAAAGTTCGCTATAATAGAACTAGTAATAATAAAAAAGGAGTGGGAATTATGGCAACGATTGAACGATTTGAAAAGTCTGATTTAAAGAAGTCAAATCCTTTGTTATCCAAATTTCGTACGACAATTGAAACTGCATTTTATGGCAATAACATGGTCGAACTTCTAGATGTTGCAAAAGCGTATCACTTATCGTTACATTCTGACAATACGATTGTTACAGATTTACCTGTTCTCCATACAAAAGAACTGGGACTCCCTGATGATGCAAAAATTTTAGTGGAGAACGGTGGGAAAATATTTGGTAGAACGGCTCAAGCGAGAAGAATTGTCGGAGAAAATAAAGAGGAAGACAATCTTTTAGAAGGAATTATTCGTGATGTTATTTATCACAACAGTCATAAAAAATATTATAAAACAACTGGATATGTTGGACTAGACCCTGATTTTATGGTGAAGGCTCATATTGCATTTCCGGAAGGATATGAAAATAATTTATATTCTTGGCTCCTCAATTTTCAGAGTACCAATCCCCAATATAATGCTATGTATAAAGACTCTATTTCTTATCCAGATGGGGATATATATATTTATGCAGATCCAGACTGGACCCATCCAGATTATCCAATGGGATTAGCTTATTTTGAACCGGATCGTAATGTTGCCTGTATTTTAGGGATGCAGTACTTTGGTGAGTTTAAAAAAGGGACCCTAACACTAGCATGGGCTACAGGGCATCGCAATCATTATGTTGCTTGTCATGGTGGTCAAAAATCCTTTCATATAGATGATGGATCAACTTATGTTGCTTCATTTTTTGGGTTATCTGGTTCCGGGAAATCCACGTTAACCCATGCCAAACATGAAAATAAGTATGAAATAAAAGTTTTACATGATGATGCCTTTCTTATTAATTTAAAAGATGGTTCTTCTATCGCACTTGAACCTTCCTACTTTGATAAAACACAAGATTATCCTGCAGATCATCCAGAACAAAATTATTTTGTAACGGTGCAAAATGTAGGGGTGACTTTAGATGTAGATGGAAATAAAGTATTAGTCACAGAAGATATTCGAAATGGAAATGGTAGAACAGTCAAATCAAGATACTCGACACCGAATAGAGTTGATAAATTTACAGACCCAATTAATGCTGTTTATTGGATTATGAAAGATGAATCCATGCCACCTTTAGTAAAAATATCTGATCCTGTAGTAGGTGCTACCTTTGGAGCGACTCTGGCTACAAAGAGAACAAGTGCAGAAAATATTAAAAAAGGAGAATCGGCGGATCAATTAGTAATTGAACCGTATGCGAATCCATTCCGAGTGTACCCATTATCAGAAGACTTCAAAGATTTTACGGAACTTTTGAATCGGAAAAATATGGAATGTTATATCATTAATACAGGTTATTTCTTAGATAAAAAAATACCTAAAGAGATAACTCTACAAGCTATTGAAGAAATGGTAGAAAAAACAGGAGAGTTTCTTCCTTTTGGTGAGGTAAAAGGAATGAGTTATTTATCTATGGAAGGGTTCCAACCTGATTTTACGGATTCCACCTATAAAAAATTAGTGAAAGAAAGAATGGATATGAGATTAGAGTTTCTAGAAACCTTCAATAAGTCTCATCCAGATGAACCTTTGCCAATAGAAGCCATTCAATCGGTTAAAGAAATTATAGATAGTTTATAGAGTAGGGAATCTTACAAAACTAAAATAAATACTTTAAATGTTTAAAAAGCTGGAAAACACACAGGAAACAGTGTCTATTTCGGCTTTTTTGTGCTTTTCAATCATTTCTTCTTCGTCTAACCTTGTCACAAGTCAGCAGGATTGGTATAATTTTAAAATAAGAGGAAGTATGAGAAAGTGAGCATCTAAATGAATATAAATAAAATGAATATAGATCAAATGAAAGAAAGACAAAAAAAGATAAGAAACTTTTCAATTATCGCCCATATCGATCATGGGAAGTCTACGTTGGCTGATCGAATTCTTCAAATGACTGATACGGTAGCTAATCGAAATATGCAAGCGCAAATGTTAGATTCAATGGATCTAGAGCGGGAGCGAGGCATTACGATTAAATTAAATGCTGTAGAGCTGACTTATCATGCTAACGATGGAGAAGATTACATTTTTCACTTAATCGATACTCCTGGACACGTCGACTTTACATACGAAGTCTCTCGTAGTCTAGCTGCCTGTGAAGGTGCTATTCTAGTTGTAGATGCAGCTCAAGGTGTGGAAGCTCAAACGTTGGCGAACGTGTATCTAGCCATTGATAATGATTTGGAAATTATTCCAGTTATTAATAAAATCGATTTGCCAGCTGCTGATCCAGAACGTGTTCGCAAAGAAGTAGAAGACGTTGTGGGAATTGATGCGAGTGAGGCGGTATTAGCTAGTGCTAAAGCTGGAATTGGAATTGATGAATTATTAGAACAAATCGTTGAAAAAATCCCAGCTCCTGAAGGGGATATAGAAGCTCCTTTGCAAGCAATGATTTTTGATTCAGCCTATGACCCTTATCGAGGTGTTGTTTTAAACATTCGGATAAAGAGTGGTATTTTACGTCCCGGTGATACAATCCAAATGATGTCAAATGGAAAAACGTTTGACGTAACAGAAGTAGGTATCTTCTCTCCTAAGCCAATTGCAAGAGACTTTTTGATGGTTGGGGACGTTGGGTATGTTACTGCAAGCATTAAAACGATTCAAGATGCACGTGTCGGAGATACTGTGACCTTGCTAGAAAACCCAGCTGAAAAGCCGTTAGAAGGCTATCGCAAGCTGAATCCAATGGTGTATTGTGGAATCTACCCAGTAGATGCTTCGGATTTCAATGATTTACGAGAAGCGCTAGAGAAATTACAGTTAAATGATGCTTCCCTTCAGTTTGAAGCAGAATCTTCTCAAGCTCTAGGATTTGGTTTCCGAACAGGATTTTTAGGAATGCTTCATATGGATGTCATTCAAGAACGAATTGAACGTGAGTTTGATTTGGATATTATCACAACGGCACCTTCTGTTATCTATAATATTAATAAAACAGATGGAACCACTATTTCGATTGATAATCCATCCGAAATGCCCGATGCAACAGAGGTCGAGAGTGTAGAAGAACCCTACGTAAAAGCAAATATCATGGTTCCTAATGATTATGTTGGTGCAGTTATGGAAATTGCACAACGAAAACGAGGAAACTTCTTAACCATGGACTATCTAGATGACAACCGGGTTAATGTTATTTATGAAATTCCTTTAGGAGAAATTATTTTCGATTTCTTTGATAAATTAAAATCCAGCACGAAAGGGTATGCTTCTTTAGATTATGAGATGATTGGACATCGGGAGAGCAAACTAGTTAAGATGGATATTTTGTTGAACGGAGAAGTCGTTGATGCATTGAGTAGTATTATTCATCGTGATTTTGCTGCTCAAAGAGGTCGAGTGATTACTGATAAACTACGTGGAATCATTCCTCGTCAACAATTTGAGATTCCTATTCAAGCCGCAATTGGACACAAAATACTAGCACGTTCTACAATTAAAGCATTGCGTAAGAACGTTTTAGCTAAATGTTACGGTGGAGATGTTTCTCGTAAACGTAAATTACTTGAAAAACAAAAAGCAGGTAAAAAACGAATGAAACAAGTAGGATCCGTAGAAGTTCCACAAGAAGCCTTTATGTCTGTATTGAAGATGGATGAAGAAGAAGGCAAATAATTTTTTTAGGTAAGTAGTGTAAAACCCTGAATCCATTTTAACATTAATGGATTCAGGGTTTTTGAATAAAAAGGATAAAAAATGCTTGTTATTATTCTATTGGAACTTTTTAACTAGAAGGGATGAATTTATTATATGAAAACAGATATTGAAATTGCCCAGCAAAATCAAATGAAACCTATAACGGACATCGCCAGAAATTTGGGTCTTAACGAAAAGGACATCAAACAATATGGACCTCATAAAGCAAAAATAGATATGAAAACCATTGAGGGACTTTCTGAACAAAAAGATGGAAAACTGATTCTCGTTACTGCGATTAGCCCTACACCAGCTGGAGAAGGAAAATCAACCGTTACAGTTGGATTGGGAGATGCTTTGACGGAGATAGGAAAGAAAGCCATGATTGCTTTAAGAGAACCCTCATTAGGCCCTGTAATGGGAATGAAAGGTGGAGCAGCGGGGGGTGGCTTTGCTCAGTTACAACCGATGGAAGAAATTAATCTTCATTTCACTGGTGATATGCATGCGATTACGACTACTAATAATGCATTATCTGCTTTAATTGATAATCATATCCAACAAGGAAATGAACTCCAAATAGATAGTCGTAGAATTAGCTGGAAAAGAGTTATGGATATTAATGATCGTGCGTTACGTAATATTGTAATTGGTTTAGGGGGCCCAACGAATGGTGTTCCTCGAGAAGATGGCTTTGATATAACAGTAGCGAGTGAAATTATGGCAATTCTCTGTCTAGCAACTAGTTTGGCTGATTTGAAGAAACGATTAGCCAATATTGTAATTGGATATAAAATAGATCGTTCTCCTGTAAGAGTTCAAGATTTAAAAGTTGAAGGAGCATTAACCCTTCTTATGAAAGATGCACTGGAGCCAAACTTAGTGCAAACGTTGTATCATACTCCAGCTTTTGTTCATGGAGGGCCCTTTGCTAATATTGCACATGGATGTAATAGTGTTCTGGCAACAAAGACAGCACTAAAACTTGCCGATTTTGTTGTAACAGAAGCTGGATTTGGGGCGGATTTAGGGGCTGAGAAATTCTTAGATATCAAATGTCCGATCTTAGGAAAAACACCTGATACAATAGTTATGGTTGCTACTATTCGTAGTTTGAAAATGCATGGTGGAATAAAAGTAAAAAATTTAGCATCAGAAGAAAATGTGGAAGCAGTTGAAAAAGGATTTACTAACTTACAAAAGCACATTGAAAATATGCAAAGATATGGAGTTCCTGTAGTGGTAGCTATTAATGAATTTACCAAAGATACCCCTGCTGAAATAGAAGCAGTGAAAAAAGGCTGTGAACGTTTAGGAGTTTCTTGTGTCTCTACTTCTGTATGGGAGAACGGTCCTAAAGGAGGAACAGATTTAGCAAAGGCTGT
Organism: Jeotgalibaca sp. MA1X17-3; assembly: GCF_021513155.1. Taxonomy (NCBI): domain Bacteria; kingdom Bacillati; phylum Bacillota; class Bacilli; order Lactobacillales; family Carnobacteriaceae; genus Jeotgalibaca; species Jeotgalibaca sp. MA1X17-3. The sequence continues at coordinate 1,433,623 of NZ_CP090983.1, read as the reverse complement.
TGTAGAAGCTTCAGAAAGTAATCAAGAAGAATTTTGTCCACTATATGATACGGAGAAAACAACCATTCAAGAAAAAATTGAAAAAATTGTGACTAAAATTTACGGAGGAACAGGAGTACAATATACGAAAACTGCCCTCAATCAAATGAAACAATTTAAAAAGCAAGGATGGGGAAACTTACCCATTTGTATGGCAAAAACCCAGTATTCATTATCCGATGATCCTACGCTACTAGGAAGACCAGAAGGCTTCACAGTAACGATTCGTGAATTCGTTCCTAAGATTGGTGCTGGCTTTATCGTTGCTTTAACGGGTGATATCCTGACCATGCCAGGTTTACCTAAGGATCCTGCAGCTCTTCATATGGATATACTGGATGATGGAACGGTAACTGGTTTATTTTAAGACCATAGGAATTTGAAGGTACTTCCTGTATACTGGAAAAGGAATATTTATAAAGAGGAACGTATAGATAGGGATGGATAAAGATATATGAAAGATTTGAAAGCAATAGAACTAACCAAGTCGTATGGTATGAAAGAATTATTTCAAAAAATCTCCTTCACAATTCGTGAAGGAGAGTATGTTGGACTGGTAGGTAAAAATGGAAGTGGGAAAAGTTCACTCTTAGAAATTATCGCTAATAATGATAAACCAGATTCGGGAACCATTGAAACGTCAAAAGATTATCGAATTGGCTACTTATCTCAAGCTACTGAGCTTCCACTAGAAGATACGATTTTTGAAACGGTCTATACTGGAGATGCACCTATTATCCAAACCGTTAAAAATTATGAAGTAGCTTTAGATCGATTAATGGAAGATAGTCTTAATCCTGAATTTCAAGATGGGTTTGCTGAAGCAGAACAAAAAATGAATGCAGAAAATGCTTGGCAAGCGGATGTTCAAATAAAAACGATTCTTAATAAGCTAGGTTTAACAAATTTAGAGCAAAAAATAGGCGAGTTATCTGGTAGTCAACAAAAAAGAGTCGGATTAGCAATGACATTAATTCAGTCTCCAGATTTATTACTGTTAGATGAGCCTACCAACCATTTAGATATGGATGCGATTCTCTGGCTTGAAAAATATCTTTCTCAATATAAAGGGTCCTTACTTCTTGTTACACATGATCGGTATTTCTTAGAACGAGTTACCAATCACATGTTTGAATTACAAGACGGAGGCATCGAAACATATACAGGGAATTATGCTTCTTATTTGGAGCAAAAAGCTGAAAGAGAAGCGATTCAAAGGAAAATGAACGATAAACAATTAAAGCTATATAAAAGTGAATTAGAATGGATGCGTAAAGGGGCTAAAGCTCGAACAACGAAACAACAAGCTCGAATTCATCGCTTTGAATCATTAGAAGATAACGTAAGTCAAACCAGTTCTGATAGTCAATTAGAGATCAGCTTAGAAGGTTCACGTTTAGGGAAACGAGTATTTAATTTAGAAAATATTGCGCTAAGTGCTGGAGAAAAACACATTATGAATGACTTCAGTCACATCTTTCAATCCGAAGATCGCATTGGTATTGTAGGGAAAAATGGATCAGGGAAGACCACTTTCTTGAAAATGTTGGCTGGAGAAAAAGATCCTGATTCTGGCGAGTTAATTGTAGGAGAAACGGTACGTATTGGTTATTACCGACAAATTATGGAACCATTCCCGGAAGATAAAAGAGTGATTACTTACCTACAAGAAGTTGCAGAAGAAGCCAAACGACAAGACGGAACTTCTGCCAGTGTTGCTGATTTATTAGAAACGTTCCTTTTTCCAAAAGAAATGCATGGTAGCTTAATTCGTTCCCTTTCAGGTGGGGAAAAGCGTCGTTTGTATCTATTAAAACTTCTCATGACACAGCCAAATGTACTTTTATTTGATGAGCCTACTAATGATCTAGATATTGATACTCTTACGGTATTGGAAGATTATTTAACTACGTTTCAAGGAGCCGTACTGGTTGTTTCTCATGACCGTTATTTCTTAGATAAGGTTGCAGATAAACTTCTTATCATTGACCATCCAGGAGGACCTGCATTATTTTATGGCAATATGAGTGAATATGTAGACTGGCAAGTCGTAGAAGCAAAAGAAGCAAAACAACAAGAAAAAAATGCTCCTACTAAAACACATAAACCAGAAGCAAAAAAACCAGTTAGCCAAGAAAAAATAAAGCTTACTTATAAAGAACAACAAGAATGGAATCAACTGGAAGAGAATATTACTTTAGCAGAAGAAAAAGCTGAAACTCTTAAAGAAGAGATGCTAGAAAATGCAAGTGAGTATGAAAGGTTAGCTGAATTACAACGAGAACTGGATTCTCTGGAAGAAGATATAGTACATAAATGGGAAAGATATGAATATCTAAGTCAGTATATAGAAGAATAATTCTTCTGAGCTGCCCCATGTTTTGAAACGGAGAGAGTATAATGACACAACAATATTTTGATTTAGCAAAAAGAATCCTTACTGAAGGGGTTACGAAAGAAGACCGAACGGGTACGGGAACGAAAAGTGTATTTGGACATCAAATGCGCTTTGACCTTCAAGAAGGATTTCCTATTCTGACTACCAAAAAAATTGCTTTTGGATTAATCAAAAGTGAATTGCTTTGGTTTTTAAAAGGGGACACGAATATCCGTTACCTTTTGGAAAATAATAATCATATTTGGGACGAATGGGCTTTTGAAAGATATATTCAATCTTCAGATTACAAAGGTCCAGATATGAAAGATTTTGGTCGACGTTCTTTGGTAGATCCTATTTTTCATGATCAATACAAAATAGAAATGAAAAAATTCCGTGATCTTGTTCTGCAGGATAGCCATTTTGCTGAAAAGCATGGAGAATTAGGAAATATCTATGGGTCCCAGTGGCGTCGTTGGAAGACAACACAAGGAGATACGATTGATCAGATAAAGGATGTCATACACCTAATTAAAACCAATCCAGACTCGCGAAGAATGATCGTTTCAGCCTGGAATCCAGAAGATGTCCCAACAATGGCACTTCCTCCTTGCCATACTCTTTTTCAGTTTTATGTAGCAGATGGAAAATTAAGCTGCCAATTATATCAAAGAAGTGCAGACGTTTTCTTGGGAGTTCCTTTTAACATTGCAAGTTATGCACTCTTGACTCACTTAATTGCCAATGAAACAGGTTTGGAAGTAGGCGAATTCGTTCATACACTAGGAGACGCTCATCTTTATTCTAATCATCTAGAACAAATTCAAGAACAACTCTCTCGAGAATCATTTGTATTACCTCAATTAGTCCTAAAAGATTCTACAAAATCAATCTTTGAAATGGAAAAAGAAGATATTGTTCTAAAGGGATATAAGAGTCACCCTTCCATTAAAGCACCAATAGCAGTTTAAGATTGATCTTATAAAAATTGGAGGGGAGAATTCATATGATTAGTTTTATTTGGGCGGAAGATGAAAGTGGAGCCATTGGAAAAAATGGTAAACTCCCTTGGCGCTTGCCAAATGACATGAAGTTTTTTAAAGCAACTACGACAGGAAAAACAGTAGTAATGGGGCGGAAAACTTTTGAAAGCATGGGGAAACGTCTCTTACCAAATCGAAAAAACATCATCATAACTAGGCAAAATCATTATGATGCGGGAGATGCATACGTCATTCAAGCTATTGAAGAATTAGCTTTGATTACGAATAAAGAGGAAGATATTTATATCATTGGTGGTAGTGAGATTTACTCTTTGTTTTTGCCATATGCAGATACGTTGTGGCAAACAAAAATTGAGGCTGATTTTCAAGGAGATACCTTTTTTCCAACAATTAACTGGAATGAGTGGGAATTGGACCGAGAATATGATGGCCTAGAAGATGATAAAAATATCTATGCGCATGTTTTCCGTAAATTTACCCGAAAAAATAAAGCCAAACCGATTAGATAATTATTCATCAAAAAAAGCAGCTTTCCAGATTATAAAATCGGAAGCTGCTTTTACTTTTTATTTATTTTTAAACGTATAAAAGAATAGCGAAGTAATGAAAAGCTGCTCCTGCTAGTACAAAGAGATGCCAGATCACATGCATAATTCCAAATTTTTTATTACTGTAGAAAATCGTACCTAAACTGTAAGCCAGTCCACCTAGAACTAAGAGTGTCAAACCACCCGTTCCCATGAAGGAATACATGGGTTTAATTAAAAAGATTGCTAGCCATCCCATTGCTAAGTAAAGAATGGTAGAAAGACCATTATATTTTCCAACAAAGAATATTTTTAAAATAACACCAATCAAAGCAAGACTCCATACAACGGCAATTAAAATATTACCCGCTCTACCTGCTAAAGCGATTAGACCAAATGGTGTGTATGTTCCAGCTATTAACAGATAAATAGATGCATGATCTATATACCGGAAAACTTTTTGGAAGCGAGTAAAACTAAAACTATGGTAAAGTGTAGAAGACAAAAATAATAATATCATTGATATTCCGTAAAGGAGATAAGCGGCCAGATGAGTGGTGTCTCCGGACTTTACTCCCTTCATAATTAAAAATACTAAAGCTGCAATGCTAAGCAGGGTACCAATTCCATGAGTGACTGCATTAAGAACTTCATTGATAATTCGATTCCGTTTGTTGGATAAAGGTTGTGTGTTCATTGTTATCTCTCCTCTTTTAAATCAAAAGAAAGTGGTAATGATTTAAATATTTCATTAGACGCTTCAATTTAATGACATTATAACATAATTCATGATAAAATTATTGAATACATCTGATTTTATTTATTAAGATAAAGAATGAAAGGAAGAATGAGCATGGAGAAACAAACAGGGAAGAAATGGAAAACTGCATTTTTTGTGCTTCTTTTAGCAATCATTGTATTCTTTACAGCAGCCTATTTTTCTTTATTTTCAAATGTGAAAAACCCTAATCTAACTGAATTTACCTCTACTCAAGAACAATCTACCTCTACTTTTACGGCTGAAGTAACTTTGAATGCAATAGACTTACAAACGCTACTGCAACAATCACTCTTGGAGCTAACAGAAGGGTCTGTTCCAGAAATTGAAGTTGGAGAAAAAATACATTTATTAGGCTCACTAGAGGTTTTAGGTTTACCGATTACTTATAATTTACAAGGAGAACCGTTTCTTTTAGAAGATGGAAACCTTCAAATAAAAATAGAAAAAATTAAGCTAGGGAATCTTTCTTTACCGATTCAACAATCGTTACAAATTCTAAAATCACAAATCGATCCTGCACTTCCAATAGAAATTAATACAGACGAAGAAGTCATTCATTTTCTTCTTTCTGATATCCAAACAGAAACAGTTCAAGAAATAAAATTATTAGATATTAATAAAGAATTACAAGAATATACATTTGAGATAACCCTGCCGAAGGAAAGTTTGCTACAATAAGAGAAATGATTTAAAATATTTTGTGAATGACGTACTGATATAGAAAAGAGGCTATGATTATGGATCAGACTTTTTTTAATTTTGCAATGAACTATCGAGATCCGCATAAAACGGATGGAATCACTCGATTTGCTAATCAGTTAGATAAAGATATTGGATTTCCAAGAGACCATTCTAACTATCATGATTTAGCAGATTATTTAGAAATAAGTGGAGAATATTTAAATTTGATTGAATATTTTGATGAACTATATGAGGTTTATCAAGAACGAAAAGAACAATCCGAAAAAATAATAAGTAGAAAAGAGGAAATATAATGAGTGTACATATTGAAGCAAAACAAGGTGAAATCGCAGAAACGGTTCTATTACCAGGGGACCCATTGCGAGCAAAATATATTGCAGAAACGTTTTTAGAGGATGTTGTGCAGTATAATTCTGTACGAAATATGTTTGGTTACACGGGAACCTATAAAGGCAAGAGAGTTTCGGTTCAAGGAACTGGGATGGGATTACCATCTATGATGATTTATGCAAACGAACTAATTACTGAATACAACGTACAAAATTTAATTCGAGTAGGATCAGCAGGAGCTATTCAAGAAGATGTCCATGTCCGCGATATCGTATTGGCTCAAGGAGCAACAACGGACTCCAGTGTCGTTCAAAATACATTTCATAATCAAGTTAGTTATGCTCCAATCGCTGACTTCAGTCTCTTATATGATGCCTATAATGATGCTAAAAGTCGTAATTTAAATGTCCATGTAGGAAACGTCTTATCATCTGATCGATTCTACAATGAAGAACTAGACAAAATGAAATTGGCTGATTACGGGGTGTTAGCGGTCGAGATGGAAGCAGCAGGTCTATATATGCTAGCTGCTAAGCATAAACGGAAAGCGTTGGCTATTTTGACGATTAGCGACCATATTATTACTGGAGAAGAAACAACTTCTGAAGAACGTGAGAGAACCTTCGAAGATATGATGCTTATTGCCTTAGAAAGTTCGTTAAAATAATCAAAAGTAAAATGACTTTCCCTCTTTAAAATAGAGGAAAATAGGAGGAACCCCTTTCTAATGAAGCAAAATCAAAATAAACTAAATGAAAAACAACATAAAAAAAATCTAGAGGGGTTAAGCCTTCTGTTTATCTTCTTTCCATGATTGTTGTTGCCATCCTTACTTTTGGAGCAACGACTCTTCTCTCTGATGAACATTCGTTAGAAGAAATGATTCCTTCTAATTCTCCAAAAGAGTCCTTTGATTCAATTGGTGAGGTAGGTGGAAAGAATCTTCAAGCCATTTATGAGACGATTCTAAACAATTATATTGAAGATATTGATGAAGAAACGCTTGTAGAAGGAGCACTAAAAGGGATGGTTAATGCGGTTGATGATCCGTACAGCCAATATTTGAACTTAGAAGAAAGTGATGTATTAGATGAAACAATCTCTGCATCTTTTGAAGGAATTGGTGCAGAAATCACCAGTTTAAATGATCAAATTGTTATTGTTTCTCCAATAAAAGGATCACCTGCAGAAAAAGAAGGCCTCAAGCCAAATGATATTGTCCTTCAAGCAGGTGATGTATCTCTTACTGGCATGACGACTACAGAAGCAGTTTCTCTTATTCGAGGAGAAAAAGGAACCGTTATCCAGCTGGAAATTCAACGAGGAAAACAAACCTTTACGGTGGACATTGTACGAGATACAATTCCGATTGAAACAGTTACCTATGAATTAGATGAAAATAATTCTGAAATTGGTGCTTTGCATATTCATTCATTTTCTAAACCCACATACAATGAAATTATTACCGCAGTAGAAGAATTGCGTGCTGATGGGGCAAAACAATTTGTTTTTGATTTCCGTCGAAATCCAGGTGGCTTATTAGATCAAGCATTAAAGATTTCCAATTTATTCTTGAATGATGGGGAAACGATTGTACAGACAGAAGAAAAAGGTTCAGCTCCTCACTCTATCAAAGCAAATGATAAAGAATTTGGAACCTTTAAAATAACAGAACCGGTCGTGTTATTGGTGGACGAAGGGAGCGCTAGTGCTTCTGAAATTGTTGCTGGTGCTTTAAAGGAGTCTGCTAATATTCCACTAGTTGGGACTAAAACGTTTGGTAAAGGTACAGTTCAAACCATTTATCCTTTAGACACAAATAGTGAATTGAAATTAACAGTCGCAAAATGGTTAACACCAAACGGGAATTGGATTCACGACGAAGGAATTGAACCTGACTTTGAAGTAAATCTACCCGATTATGTATTCCTTACCTTAATCGATTCCACTGCCGAATATACATATGGAGAAGTTTCTGAGTCTGTTTTAAATGTAGAAAAAATTATGGAAGCAATTGGCTTTACAATTGCTGCAGATGGATATTATGATGAAGACACAGTCCGTGCTGTTGAAACATTCCAAGTAGATGAACGCCTAGAGGTGACAGGTGAAGTAAATGATGAAACAGCTGTTGCATTAGTAGAAAAATTAAGAGAAGTAATTTCAGAAAATGATACGCAGTATGAAAAAGCTGTTGAAATACTAACAACTGATGATTAATGTAAAATGAAGGAAGGGCAGACATGCAATCTCGTACATTTAAATGGTTAAAAGCTGTCCTTCTCGCTTTAGGAATTGCTAGTTTTATTAAGTATTTTATTTTTATTCCTGTTACTGTTGAAGGCATTTCTATGAATCCTACCCTTCAATCAGGAGATCATATTCTTTATGAATCTTTTACCTCAATTAAACGATTTGATATTATCCTTTTTCATGATACAAAAGGAAATTCTTACATCAAAAGGGTAATTGGTTTACCTGGTGAGTCTCTTTCTTATCAGGAGGACCAACTGTATATTGATTCAGAGCCAGTGGATGATAGCTTTATTTTCAAAAAAAACAATATAGACAACCAAGTGTTCACACCAGATTTTTCACTAGAATCAATTACAGGAGAAATAGTGATTCCAGAAGAACATTATTTTGTCCTTGGGGATAATCGAACACGTAGTAAAGATAGTCGAATGTTTGGTTTTGTTCCTAAAAGTTCAATCGAAGGAAAAGCAATCTTGATTTTTTATCCGTTCAAAGATTTCTCATTTTTGAATTAAGGTGTTTTATAGTTGAATAGAAAGAGAGAGGGATGTACATGGATGACGTAGATAAGAGTATGCAAAAAAATGATGGACCAATAAATTCTAAAGATAATCAGAATTTCACAAAAAAGAACAAACCTCCAGAAAACAGTTTATTAAAAGAAAGTATTAATATATTGTTTTCAGTTCTGGTGGCATATATCTTATTCATCCTGATTCGCACGTTCCTCTTCTTTCCTTTTCAAGTAGTGGGAGAATCCATGTCACCCACACTTCTGAGCGGTGATCGACTGATTTTAAATCGGCTTGCTACTATTGATCGTTTTGATGTTGTTGTTTTCCCGGCTCCTGATCAAGAGGATGGGAAAGAAAAGGAAGAGTATGTCAAACGAATTATTGGGGTACCAGGGGATGAAATTGTTTATCAAGGCGATAGTCTTTTCATCAATGAGATAGAAGTAGAAGAAAACTATTTAGAACCTGTCAAAGATCTATATCCCAATAGACAGACGACACCAAACTTTACGTTGATTGATCTTCCGAATAGCAATTCTAATGTTATACCAGAAGGAATGTATCTAGTAATGGGAGACAATCGTCCTGTATCTAAAGATAGTCGAGAATTTGGACTGATACCTGCTGAGGCAATAGAAGGAAATGCGCGTTTGAGGATCTGGCCTCTCGATCGAATTGGCTTTTTAGAAGAAAATGAATAATTTGTTTAAAGAACAAAGTACATTTCTACTTTGTTCTTTTCAATTTTAATAGGAGGATTGTCAAGATATGGTAATTCAATGGTTTCCAGGACATATGGCAAAAGCCAAACGTCAAGCAATAGAAAATAGAAAGATGGTTGATATTGTAATTGAGTTAGTCGATGCACGTTTACCGATATCCAGTAGAAATCCATTAATGGATGAAATCGCAGGAAATAAGCCCCGTCTTTTAATTTTAAATAAAGGGGATTTAGCAGATCCAGAAATGACTAGGGAATGGATCAAACATTACAATAATCAAGATAATCAAAAAGCCATTGCTATTTCAGCAATGGATCAAAATGATATCAAACGAACAAAAAAAGTTTTAAAAACAATGATGGCTCCTAAAATGGCAGCATTAGCTGAAAAAGGGGTCAAACCTCGAGCCATTCGTTTAATGGTACTAGGGATTCCTAACGTAGGAAAATCTACGTTCATTAATCAGATGATTAAGAAAAACCGTGCACAAACAGCTAATAAGCCAGGAGTAACCAAAGCACAACAATGGTTGAAAATAGAAAATGATTTTGAGTTGCTTGATACACCGGGGATTTTATGGCATAAATTTGAAGATGAGGAAATTGGTCTAAAATTAGCCTTATCCGGAGCCATTAAAGATACAATTTTCCATAATGATGATGTTTCTCTTTTTGCTTTAAAGTTTTTCTTATCGCATTATCCAAATAGAATAACTGATGCATACAAAATAAAAGAAAATAATTGGGAAGATTCTTTGCCGGAATTATTAATGGAAATAACTAAAAAATTAAATTTCGGAGAAGACTACGAACGTGGAAGCGAAAAATTAATATTTGATATTCGAGACGGTAAACTAGGTGCCTATACACTTGATGACTCACCTGTTTCTTCTGTACAAACAGAGGTGGATCGATAAGATGCCAGAGAAAAAAATGACGATTGCACAAGTAAAAGAAGTTCTTTCTCAAATTAATTCTGAAAAAGATCCTATTTTCTTAGAGTTAAAAAAGGATTCCCGGAAAGGAGTTCAAACCTTACTCAAAAAGTGGGAAGCAAAAAAAGAAAAGGCTCTTCAACTTATAGAACACAGGCATCAAATGCTTCTACATGAAAATCAATTAAAAGAAGAGGGCTACCACTTTATTGCTGGAATAGATGAAGTAGGAAGAGGCCCCTTAGCAGGACCGGTTGTAGCTGCTGCAGTTATTTTACCACCAGACATGCCCGCGCTTCAGATTGATGACTCCAAAAAAATTTCTTTAAAAATGAGAAATGAATTGTATGAAGTGATTATGGAAAAAGCAGTAGTTGGAATAGGTGTAGTAGACAATACAATTATTGATGAAATAAATATTTACCAAGCAACAAGAAAGGCAATGAAAGAAGCAGTAGAAGCGTTAGATCCTGCACCGGATGCGTTGTTAATTGATGCGATGCAAATTGCGATGGACGTCAAACAAATCTCTTTAATAAAAGGAGATGCTCAATCGTATTCCATTGCAGCAGCTAGTATTGTAGCGAAAGTTTATCGGGATCGACTTATGGAGAAATATGCAGAAAAATTCCCTAACTACCAATTTGAAAATAATGCCGGTTATGGCACAAAAGCTCATTTAGAAGGGTTAGAAGATTACGGTATTACTCCCATTCATCGAAGAAGCTTTGAACCTATAAAATCAAAATTAAAAATTAAATAAATGAAAGGACTCCTTTTTGTCTATCTATATATAGAAGAGAAAGGAGTTTTAACTATGCAAAAAATAAGTATGAGAGATCGATTGATTCTTTTAGCGAAGTGCGGTACTTTTACATCCAACCAATTATTCTTGTTATCTCAAGCAATGATGGAACATCCTACTTTATCCTTGAAAGAAATAATTCTATCAAGAAATCTATTCCCATCAGTTCGAAATGGTTATTCTCTTATTGAAAAAACACGAACACGGGCAAGGTTTTTAGAGGAACAATTAGTAGACCGAGAATACAAACGATTGGACATTCGTGTTTCTACTATATATGATGAGGACTATCCGATTGAATTAGGAGAAATCTATCATCCACCTTCTGTTTTATTTTATCAAGGGGACTGGTCGTTGACGAAGAACCGGAAATTAGGAATAGTTGGTAGTCGTGAAAGTACGTTATATGGAAAAAAAGTGCTTACTCAACTCATACCAAAATTAGTTGAAAATAAAGTTACAATTGTGAGCGGTTTAGCCGCAGGAATTGACAAAGAAGCACATTTTCAGACCATTTCTTTAGGTGGTCGGACCATTAGTGTAATTGGAACAGGATTAGATTATTTTTATCCCAAAGAGAATTTTTCTTTACAAAAAAAGATTAGTCACGAACATCTTCTCGTTTCTGAATATCCAATAGGTACACCTCCCCAAAGATATCATTTTCCTATGCGAAACAGAATTATTGCAGGTTTGAGCCAAGGAATTCTTGTAATTGAAGCAAAAGAGAAAAGTGGGAGCTTGATTACAGCTAATGTAGCTTTACAAGAAAATCGGGAAGTATTTGCGATACCAGGAGATATTTTACACGAATCTTATCAGGGAACTAATCGACTGATTCAAGCAGGAGCAAAACTCGTTTTAGACGCAAATGATATTCTTCAAGAAATGACTTCCTTATGGGAGTTATAGATCGATAATCTGTATAAAATACGAAAGAAACGATTAAATAGTAATAGGAGTGCTTTCTTTTTTATTTGACAAACACTGATTAGTGACATAAGATGATTTACGATTTTAGTATGAAGAGAAGTATATAATAAAAATGAAGCATGAAAGGGGTTTTCCTTTGGCCTATAAATATTTGGTAATCGTTGAATCACCAACAAAAGCGAAAACAATTGAAAAATACTTAGGAAGAAATTATAAAGTAGTAGCGAGTAAGGGACACCTACGTGACTTGCCAAAAAGTCGAATGGCTGTAGATGTTGAAAATAATTATGAACCTGACTATATTTCCATTAGAGGGAAAGGTCCGATTATAAAAGAATTAAAAAAATATGCAAAAAAAGCTGAAAAAATATTTCTTGCATCTGACCCGGATAGAGAAGGGGAAGCAATTGCATGGCACTTGGCTCATCTTTTAGGTTTGGATCCAAGTGATAATATTCGTGTCATTTATAATGAGGTTACTAAAACGGCTGTAAAAGAAGCTATAAAAGATCCACGACCGATTGATATGGACTTGGTTTCTGCTCAACAAGCAAGACGAATCCTCGATCGCTTGGTGGGGTATTCTATCTCGCCCATATTATGGAAAAAAGTTAAAAAAGGACTGAGTGCAGGAAGAGTTCAATCGATTGCTTTGAAATTAATTATCGATAGAGAAGAAGATATTCTTAAATTTGTCCCGGTTGAATCTTGGTCCATAGATGGTACGTTCCAAAAAGATAAGAAAATTTTTGATGCTTCTTTTTATGGTTTAAATAAAAAGAAAATGAAATTAAATACAGAAGAACAAGCAAATGAAATCTTGGACACAATAGACGGCAATGAATTTAAAGTGACAGATGTTACGAAAAAACAACAGAAACGTAATCCATCTGCTCCTTTTACAACGTCCAGTCTTCAACAAGAAGCTGCTAATAAAATGAATTTCCGAACTAGAAAAACCATGATGGTTGCCCAACAACTTTATGAAGGAATTTCATTAGGTAAAAAAGAAGGCTCCGTAGGATTAATTACGTATATGCGTACGGACTCTACTCGTGTATCAGCAGGTGCCATTAGTGAAACACATGATTTTGTAGTTGATCGTTATGGAGAAGAGTATATTGCCAGCAAGCCACGAAAAGACAAAGCTAGTGGAGGATCACAAGATGCTCACGAAGCTATTCGTCCTTCTAGTGTTTTGCGGACTCCAGAAGATTTGGAACCTTATTTAACAAAAGATCAATTTAAATTATATCAGTTGATTTGGTCTCGTTTTGTTGCTAGTCAAATGCAACCAGCTATATTTGATACGATGCGAGTTGATTTAAGCAATGGAGAAGTTGTTTTCCGTGCAAACGGATCGAAAGAAAACTTCCCAGGATATCGTAAAGTGTATATTGATAGTGGAGCAAAAACGAAAGATAACTTACTACCTGACTTAGCGGTTGGAGATACCGTATACTCCAAAGACGTTATCCCGAACCAACACTTTACACAACCACCAGCTCGATTCTCAGAAGCAACTCTTATAAAAGCGTTGGAAGAAAATGGAGTAGGAAGACCTTCTACCTTTGCTCCAACAATTGAAACCATTCAACGTCGTTACTACGTTAAATTAAACGCAAAACGACTGGAACCGACAGAGTTAGGAACAATTGTTAATACTTTAATAGTAGAGTTTTTCCCAGATATCGTAAATATTACTTTTACTGCTGAAATGGAAAAAGACTTAGATGAAGTAGAAGCAGGAAAATTAGAATGGGTTACGGTTATTGATAAATTCTTCAAGCCGTTCAATGAAGAGGTAATCAAAGCAGAAAAAGAAATGGAAAAAATTGAAATTAAAGATGAACCAGCAGGTTTTGACTGTGAATTATGTGGAAATCCAATGGTGATTAAAATTGGTAAATATGGTAAATTTTATGCCTGTAGTAATTTTCCAGAATGTAGAAATACCAAGGCCATTGTTAAAAAGATTAATGTAACGTGCCCCACTTGTAAGCAAGGCGAAGTTATTGAAAGAAAGTCCAAAAAAATCGAATATTCTATGGATGTGATCGTTATCCAGATTGTGAATTTATCTCTTGGGATAAACCAATTGGAAGAGATTGTCCAAAATGCGAACACTACTTAGTACAAAAGAAAGTTCGTGGAGGCAGTCAAGTTAAATGTAGTCATTGTGACTATGAAGAAGAAGTTCAAAAATAAAAGTTGTTGAAGGATACTATACAGAGAAACAGCCTCACGAAGCGTAATTGGAGGCAGTGTTTCCGATTAGTCGAAAAAATGACCTGAATTGGTATTTGCCGGATAACTGACAAGCCATGGAAGGTTATGTCAAAAAGACTGCCGGTGGCCTTGAAGAGAGCATAAATGCGGTTAGAATGGCAAATGGAATGGATGCACTTGTTTTTTCTGTAGAAAGCATGATGGAGGATCGTTCTCATGAACTTACCCATGATCGACCGGGAATTTCCAACCGATGAATGTAAGTGGTTATTGAGACGAAAGAATTCTTCTTTCGATAAAATTAACAATTTTTTAAGTAACGAAGATTGAATTCTCTCCGGTTGTATGATATTTTAATCATACAAGCTGGAGGGAGTTTTTTTGATGAATAACGACGAACGGATCAATAACTTTGTTCATTACTTATCGATTGAACGACGTTATTCGGATGAAACTGTAAAAGCATATCTCCAAGATTTAAAGAAATTTGAAGCTTTTTTAGCTAGTACAGGTGCTTCTTCTTTTGTTGAAGTACGTTTAGCAGATATCCGAATATTTTTAAGTTATTTAGACGAAGAAAAATTAAGTAGAAATACCATATCACGAATTCTTTCAAGTTTACGAAGTTTTTACAACCATTTAATGCGAGAAAAAGTAATTCAAGAAAGTCCACTTTCAACTATTTCTTTTAAAAAACGGTCTTTACGACTTCCCAAATATCTATATGATGAGGAGTTAGAAAAAATATTCCTAGCCGCAGCCGGAACAAGTGTATTAGATTTACGAAATATTGCTTTATTGGAATTACTTTATGCGACAGGTATTCGTGTAAGTGAATGTCGGAATATCACGTTAACAGATATTGATTTTATGATGGGAATCATTTTAATAACTGGAAAAGGAAATAAAGAAAGATATGTTCCATTCGGACATTTTGCTTTGGAAGCCTTAGAGGATTACCTTGAAAATAGTCGGACCATTCTCATGAATCAATATCAAAAAGATCACGATATTCTTTTTGTAAATCGATTAGGAGACCCACTGACAAGTGGTGGTGTGGAATACATCTTAAAAACGATTATGAAAAAAACAGGAATGACGGGGGATTTGCATCCACATATGTTGCGTCATACCTTCGCTACTGATATGCTAAACCAGGGAGCAGATATGAGGACTGTCCAAGAACTCTTAGGTCATTCCAGTCTATCTTCCACACAAATCTATACTCACGTTACAAAAGAAGCTCTTCAAAGGAATTACAACTCCTTTCACCCTAGGGCAAAAAGGAAAAAATAATAGGTTGGTATTCAACAAAAAGGAGTAAGACAAATGACAACAATATGTGCGATTCAACATAACGGAAAATCTGCCATGGCAGGTGACGGACAAGTCACAATGGGAGAACAAGTAATTATGAAAGGTTCCGCAAAAAAAGTTCGCCGAATTTATAACGATCAAGTGATTGTTGGATTTGCTGGCGGAGTTGCGGATGCATTTACCTTAGAAGATAAGTTTGAAAAGAAACTAAATCAATATAAAGGCAACCTAATGCGTGCATCTATTGAAGTAGCGAAAGATTGGCGCGGTGATCGTGCTCTTCAAAAACTGGAAGCTTTATTGATTGTAATGAATAAAGATCAAATGTTACTAGTATCCGGAAGTGGAGAAGTTATTGAACCCGATGATGGGATTCTAACGATTGGTTCAGGTGGCAACTTTGCACTAGCAGCAGCAAGAGCGCTAAAACGAAATAGTACAGACTTAACTGCGAAACAAATGGCACAACAAAGTCTACAAATTGCATCAGAAATCTGTGTATTCACAAATGATCAAATCATTATTGATGAATTCGAGTAAAGAGGGGAACCCATTGAAAACAAATACAAATCAAACACCACGTGAAGTTGTATCAGAATTAGATAAATACATTATTGGACAAGACAATGCAAAAAAATCGGTTGCAGTTGCACTTCGTAATCGTTACCGACGGATGCATTTAGAAGATGACATGCAAAAAGAAGTAACACCTAAAAATATTATGATGATTGGACCAACAGGAGTAGGGAAGACGGAAATTGCGCGAAGACTAGCCAGTCTTGTTCATGCTCCATTTGTAAAAGTAGAAGCAACTAAATTTACTGAAGTTGGGTATGTCGGTCGTGATGTAGAGTCTATGGTTCGAGATTTAGTTGAAAATGCAATTTTTCTAGTAGAAAATGAAAAAAGAAGTGAAGTGTACAGTCAAGCCTATGAAAAAGCGTTGCAACGTATTGCAAAAGCTCTTAAACCAGGATTGAAAAAGAAGAAAACGACAACAAATGAAGCCAATCCATTACAAAGCATGTTCCAATCATTTGGAATGCCGGCAATGAATGAACCAGAGGAAGAAGCGGAAGAAGAAGTATCTACAGAGATTGCTGCAGCAAGAAAAGATATTATCGAACAAGTTCGTAAAGGTATTTTAGATAATCGTGAAGTAACGTTAACCGTCGAAGAAAAAGGCTCCAATCCTTTAGGATCAATGGGGAATGAACAAATGATGATGTTGCAATCAGCGTTAGAGTCTATGACACCGAAAAAGAAAGTAAAACGTACAATGTCAGTAAAAGATGCGGTAAAAGTTCTGACGGATGAAGAAACAGACAAATTGATTGATAAAAATGATCTTTCAACAGAAGCGTTACACTTAGCAGAAGAAAGTGGTATTATCTTTATTGATGAGATTGATAAAATTACCTCTAAATCTGATCAAGGAGGTCAAGTTTCTCGTGAGGGAGTACAAAGAGATATCCTTCCAATTGTTGAAGGATCACAAGTAACTACTAAGTACGGAAACATTCAAACGGATCATATCCTATTCATTGCATCGGGGGCTTTTCACGTATCCAAACCAAGTGACTTGATTCCTGAGTTACAAGGACGGTTTCCAATTCGTGTGGAACTGGATGATTTAACAGAAGAAGATTTTGTGCGGATATTAACTGAACCAGACAATGCTCTTATCAAACAATATATTGCTTTACTAGATACAGAAGATGTTTCCATTACATTTACAAAAGAAGCGATTGAACGTCTTGCTTCTCTTTCAGCTAAAATGAATGAAGAAACCGATAATATTGGAGCAAGAAGACTCCATACGATTTTGGAAAAATTATTGGAAGACCTTTTGTTTGAAGCTTCAGAAATGCCAGGAACAAAAATAACGATAACGGCGAACTACGTTGATGAAAAACTTTCCCATATTGTGGAAGATCAGGATTTACGTCGTTACATTCTGTGAGGGTACTATGGATGAATTATTAGAAAAACTTCGACTCATTAATCAAATGCTTCAGAAAGAGGGTGGATTTATTAATACCGCTGCCCTCCAAGATGGAAGTGAAGAGCTCCCTTTTCAAGAAATGACCAAAGTGTTGGCAGGTATCTTAGAGGCAAACGTTTATTTGATTGATGTAAAAGGCGATCTGTTAGGTTTCAGTGAAGCTATTGATATTAATAATGCGCGGGTCAAACAGATGCTAGTAGAAAAGAAATTCCCTTTAAACTATGCAAATGACTTAGCTGGCCTCTCCATTACTACAGCAAATATTGGGATTGAATCGGATATTACAGTATTTCCTATTGAAACTCGGGATATTTTTGTAAAAGGGCTCACAACGATTACTCCTATCTTTGCTGCTGGAAAACGGTTAGGTAGCCTTATTTTCGCAAGAATAGAGCCTTCTTTTGATAGTGGTGATTTAATCTTGGCAGAACATAGTGGTGCAGTCATGGGGATAGAAATGCTACATCTGATGAATCTCAAAACAGAAGCAGCTGCTAAAGTGGATACTTCTGTTGAAATTGCCTTGAAATCCATGTCCTATAGTGAATTAAAAGCGGCAAAAGAAATATTTAAAACTATTTCAGATTTGGATACCTTGATTAATGCCTCCAAAATAGCAGCTAAAAATGAAATTACGCGATCCGTTATTGTAAATGCTCTACGCAAGATGGAATCAGCAGGTATTCTAGAAAGTAAATCTTTAGGGATGAAAGGTACACATATCCGTGTGTTTTCCTCCCAATTGCTGGAAGCCATTAAACAGAAGTTACAGCGAGAATAATTTTATATGTAAAAAAGTGAAAAAGTTTGTATTGAATTGCATACAAACTTTTTCACTTTTTTTATTGAATTTGATTCTTACTTTTTGGTCTTCTTATGACCTAAGCCAAATGGAATTTTACTTTCCGTACCTTCCTTAATACGAGTAATATTAGGACGATGTTTGTAAATAATAAAAGATGTCAACATCACAGTCATTACTGTTAAGGGAAGATCACCTAAAAAGAATGAGATAATCACAGCTGTTAAACAAGCTAAAATACTGGATAAGCTCACCATACTAGAAATAAACAAATAAATGACGAAACTTGAGATAGCTAGTAGGAAGAACAAGGGATTATATGCTAAAATAATTCCAGCACTCGTTGCAACTGCTTTTCCTCCACGAAATCCGGCAAAAATTGGGACAGTATGTCCTACAGAAGCAATAACTCCTGTTATTAGAGGATGGATGTCTGCTCCTAACCAGATAGGCAATAAAGTAGCTACGGATCCTTTAAGGATATCTAAAATAAGAACTACCGTACCGGCTTTTGAACCTAAAACACGGAATGTGTTTGTAGTTCCCATATTCCCACTACCAAACTCACGGATATCTTTTTTATAAAGGAGTTTTCCAATCCACACACCTGAAGGAATCGATCCTAGTAAATAAGCAAGGATGATACAAATTAAAGAGGTCAAGCTGTTCACTCCTCAAATAAATGATTTAAATATAATACAAAGACAATATTAACATTATTTTTTAGTTTTTCCTACTATGTTTATAATAATTTATACGGATAGAATAAGGTTATCATCTACTTTTCTCTTTTACAAGAGTATGGTTTTACAGTATGATAATAGAATAGATGTTCGATTTACGGACGAATGAAGGAGTTTAAGTATGGTCGAAATAAATAAGAATTTGTACAATGATGAATCCATTCAAGTTTTAGAAGGAATGGAAGCGGTCCGTAAAAGACCAGGAATGTACATTGGTTCCACAGATAGCCGTGGACTTCATCATATGGTATATGAGATTGTTGACAATGCAGTCGATGAAGCTTTATCGGGTTATGCAGATGAAATAGAAATAATCATTCATAAAGATCAAAGTATCACTGTAACAGATAATGGAAGAGGGATGCCGATTGGGATGCACTCATCTGGAGTTCCAACCATGCAAGTTATTTTTACCGTTCTACACGCAGGTGGGAAATTTGGACAAGAAGGTGGATACAAGACATCTGGTGGACTACATGGTGTAGGAGCTAGCGTAGTGAACGCTCTCTCCGAATATTTAGATGTGTCCGTTGTACGAGATAAAACTCTTTATATGATGTCTTTTATAGATGGTGGGAAACCACACGGAAAAATAAAGAAAAAGAAAAATATCAATAAGAAAAATGGTAGTGTCGTTCACTTTTTACCTGATCCAATCATCTTTGGAAATGCACAATTATCCTATGATGTTTTAGCAGAACGAATGCGTGAATCTGCATTCCTTTTAAAAGGATTAAAAATCTCTATAACAGATGAACGTTCCGAAAAAAATGATACGTTTCTTTATGAAGAAGGGATTAAAGAGTTCGTAGCCTATTTAAATGAAGAAAAAGATAGCCTAAATGAAATTTCAAGTTTTAATGGAGAGGCAGAAGGTATTGAAGTAGATTTTGCATTTCAATACAATGATGCTTATTCTGAAACCATTTTATCTTTTGTCAATAATGTACGTACTAAAGATGGTGGAACACATGAAATTGGTGCAAAAACCGGTATGACAAAAGCATTCAATGAATATGCTAGAAAAGTCGGCTTGTTAAAGGAAAAGGATAAAAATCTAGAAGGAAGTGACGTGAGAGAAGGTCTTACAGCAGTACTTTCTTTACGCATCCCAGAACAGATTTTACAATTTGAAGGACAAACCAAAGGCAAGCTAGGTACCCCACAGGCACGCTCTATTGTGGACAACCTCATCAATGAAAAGTTAAGTGTATACCTCATTGAGAATGGGGATACAGCTCAAATGTTAGTTAGAAAGTCATTGAAGGCTCGTGAAGCCAGAGATGCTGCCCGAAAAGCAAGGGAACTTTCTCGAAATGGAAAGAAAAAAGGCAAAGGAGATTCTCTTCTTTCTGGTAAATTAACGCCAGCTCAAAGTAAGAATCCTAAAAGGAATGAATTATTTCTTGTCGAAGGGGATTCTGCTGGTGGTTCAGCTAAACAAGGAAGAGACCGAAAATTCCAGGCAATCCTTCCGTTACGAGGAAAAGTAATCAATACAGAACGAGCCAGTATTCAAGATATTTTTAAAAACGAAGAAATTAATACGATCATTCATACGATTGGTGCCGGAGTAGGAACTGATTTTGATTTAAAAGATAGTAACTATGACAAAGTCATTATCATGACGGATGCGGATACGGATGGGGCTCATATTCAAGTTCTATTACTGACATTTTTTTATCGATATATGAAAGAACTACTAGAAGCAGGGAAAATTTATTTGGCACAACCACCACTTTTTAAAATATCTAAAGGAATTGGTAAAAAGGAAAAAATTGAGTATGCGTGGACAGAAAAAGAATTAGTAGAAAAAACTAAAATCATTGGAAAAGGCTACATCCTTCAGCGATACAAAGGATTGGGTGAGATGAATGCTGACCAACTATGGGAAACAACCATGGATCCTGAATCTCGAACGTTAGTCCGAGTCCTAGTGGATGATAAAGCTCAATTAGAGCGAAGAGTAACAACGTTAATGGGAAATAAAGTAGAGCCGAGAAGAAGATGGATCGAGAAAAATGTTGAATTCTCTATGGAAGAAGAAAAAAGCATTTTAGAAGACGATTCCATTGATTTAAATGAAGTGAATGAAGGTTCAGAAGAAGTAAAAAAACAAATGAAAAAAGATAAAAAAGAAAAATTAATAGATAGAAGCGATGAAATTGATCAAATAGAGCTTCATATTGAAAGTGGTGACAGGTAGTGGGAGAAGCACAAGAACAAGGAATAAAAGAGTTGATGATGGAAGACATCATGAGTAATCGTTTTGGTCGCTATTCAAAGTACATTATTCAAGACCGTGCCCTTCCAGATATACGTGATGGATTGAAACCTGTACAGCGAAGGATTCTTTATGCTATGTACGTAGGTGGAAATACATCCGAAAAACAATTTAGAAAATCAGCAAAAACCGTCGGAAACGTCATCGGAAACTATCATCCGCATGGAGATTCTAGTGTTTATGAGGCGATGGTACGAATGAGTCAAGACTGGAAGATGCGGGAGCCTCTAATTGAGATGCACGGTAATAATGGAAGTATGGATGGAGATCCAGCAGCAGCGATGCGGTACACCGAAGCACGTCTGTCTAAAATATCTGCAGAGCTCTTACGTGATATTGATAAAGAAACTGTAGATTTTATTTTAAACTTTGATGATACAGATGAAGAGCCTATTGTTTTACCAGCACGCTATCCTAACTTGCTAGTTAATGGAACTACTGGGATTTCTGCAGGGTACGCAACGGATATCCCTCCTCATAACTTAGGAGAAGTAATTGATGCTACCTTGCATTTGATTGATCATCCAAATGCAACCTTAAGTCAGTTAATGAAATATGTGAAAGGACCTGATTTTCCTACTGGAGCAACTATTCAAGGCTTAGAAGGATTAAAAAGTGCTTACAAAACTGGAAAAGGGAAAGTAGTTGTTCGCTCTAAAACGGAGATTGAAAAGTTACGTGGTGGGAAACAACAAATTGTGATTAATGAAATTCCCTATGAAGTAAATAAGGCGGTTCTTGTTAAACGGATTGATGAAATAAGAATCAATAGAAAAATAGAAGGAATAGCAGAAGTTCGGGATGAGTCTGATCGAACCGGTCTTCAAATTGTGATAGAGCTGAAGAAAGAGGCCAATACAGACGGAATCTTGAATTATCTATTTAAGAACACCGATTTACAAATTAATTATAATTTTAATATGGTGGCAATTGATGAGAGACGTCCGAAGCAAGTTGGGTTAGCTGATATCTTACAAGCATATGTTGGCCATCAAAAAGAAGTAATCACTCGTAGAACAAATTATAACCTTAGAAAAGCAGAAGCACGTCTCCACATTGTAGATGCTCTTATTAAAGTGATGTCGATTTTGGATGAAGTTATTCATCTGATTCGTAATAGTAAAGATAAAAAAGACTCTAAAGAAAACTTAATGAAATCCTTTAATTTTACAGAAATTCAAGCAGAAGCAATCGTTTCTTTACAATTGTATCGATTAACGAATACAGATATTGTGGCTTTACAAAATGAAAAGTTAGAATTAAACGAACAAATTGCTTCTTACAATAGTATTTTAAAAAATGAGAAGATTTTGTATAAAGTGATGAAAAATGAACTTTCTGAAATTAAGAAAAAGTTCGCATCACCGAGAAGATCGATTGTAGAAGAAGAAATTGATGAAATTAAAATTGAAACCGAGTTTTTGATTGCCGAAGAAGAAGTGTATGTCGTATTAACTAAAGAGGGATACTATAAACGGACAAACCAACGTTCTTTTGGTGCTTCTGAATTAGAAAGTATCGGAATGCGTGATGGAGATCAACCATTGTTAATTGAAAAAGCATCTACTCTGGATGCTATTGCAATTTTTACAAATAAGGGGGATTATATTCATTTTCCTATTCATGAACTTCCAGAACTAAAATGGAAAGAAATGGGTCACCATTTATCCCAAACGATCCCCTTTAATTCCGAAGAAGAAGTGATAGCTGCAAAAATCCTACCAAATGGTGACAAGTATAAAGAAAACAAGCAAGTTCTTTTTATAACCAAGGAAGGATTTATTAAACAGAGTGAACTTTCTGAATACAAAACCTTTAGAGGATATCGTAAGAAAAAAGTGTTGCAATTAAATTAAAAACTAAAACAGATGTTGTGCAAAGTATTCATTTTGTTGAAGGACAAGCAAATCCAGAAGTCTTTTTAATTACCCATAGTGGCTATGCCTTGCGATACCTGGTAGAGGAAGCAACCATTACTGGGCTTAGAACAAGTGGAGTAAAGGCTATTAATCTTAAAGAAGAGGATTATGTAGTGGGCGGCGTAGTATTTGAAGAAGGAAACGATAAGTATCCAATCCTAATTATAACTCAACGAGGAAATGTTAAACGATTCCGTTCAGGTGAGGTTGCCCGAACGGGAAGAGCGAAGCGGGGCGTTCTACTTCTTAAAGAATTGAAAACAAATCCACATCGAGTTATTTATATGGATGAGACTTCTGATTTGAACACCATCTATTCCATTAAAACTTCTCGGGGAGCAGAAAAAGAAATTGTAAATAAAGATATTTCTTATACTCCTCGATACAGTAACGGATCTTCATTTTTAAATGAGCAAAGTGAGGGAGAAGTATTCTCCGTAAGAAAAATGTTTTTTTCTTCACAAACACTAAAATAAAAATGTGTTTTAGTACAAAAAGATAAGAATCGAACTGTTATATAATACAGTTCGATTCTTTTTGTTTCACACAGAAAGTGAAATAAGTAGCAGATTTTTTTAAAAATATATTTTTTTAAAAGGTTGTCAGAATAGACTTATGGGCGAAATAGATAAATAAAAAAGAAAAAATTGATTTTTTAATTGATAAGTGTTGCACAATCTTTTTAACGTGTTATACTATAAATATAAAACGTGTTACATATATCACTAATAAAAAAACAAAAATATTTTTAGGAGGAATCAAGCTCATGGAACAATGGCAGGGATTCAAAGGAAGAACTTGGAAACAGGAAGTTGACGTTCGCGATTTCATTCTCAATAACTATACGGAATATAAAGGTGACGAAGCATTCCTAGCTGAAGCAACAGAAAATACGAAAGAACTTTGGGAAGAAGTAATGGAATTAACGAAGCAAGAGCGAGATGCTGGTGGAGTTCTAGATATGGATACAAAAGTGGTTTCAACTATTGTTTCTCATGATGCTGGTTACCTCGATAAAGATAAAGAAAAAATTGTTGGATTTCAAACTGAAAAGCCACTAAAAAGAAGTTTAATGCCATTTGGTGGAATAAGAATGAGTGAGCAAGCGGCTTCTCAATCTGGCTATGAAATTGATTCAGAAATTTCAAAAATCTTCCGTGATTATAGAAAAACTCACAACCAAGGAGTTTTTGATGCCTATACAGCAGAAATGCGTGCAGCTCGCAGCGCAGGTATTATTACCGGTCTACCAGATGCGTATGGTCGTGGACGAATCATTGGAGACTATCGCCGTGTAGCTTTATACGGTGTAGACTACCTTATGCAAGATAAGTTAAATGAATACGAAAATATCGGCGATGGAACAATGACAGACGATATCATTCGTTTACGTGAAGAATTCAGTGAGCAGTATAGAGCTTTGAAAGAATTGAAAGAGTTAGGAAATATTTATGGATTTGATATTTCTAAACCAGCAAAAAATGCGCAAGAAGCATTCCAATGGTTGTACTTCGGATATCTAGCAGCTGTAAAACAACAAAACGGAGCGGCTATGTCTCTAGGACGTACTTCAACTTTCCTAGACGTTTATATTCAACGTGATTTGGAAAATGGAGTTATCACTGAACAAGAAGCTCAAGAAATTATTGATCATTTCGTAATGAAATTACGTTTGGTTAAGTATGCAAGAACACCTGATTACCAAGAACTATTCTCTGGAGATCCACAATGGGTAACAGAAGTAATTGGTGGAATGGCACTTGACGGACGTTCTATGGTTACAAAGAGTAGCTTCCGTTTCTTACGTACGCTAGAGAACCTAGGAGCAGCACCAGAACCTAATTTAACCGTTCTATGGTCTACTATGCTTCCGCAAGGCTTTAAAAACTACTGTTCTAAAATTTCAATTAGCACAAGTGCTATTCAATATGAAAATGATGATTTAATGCGTCCAGAGTGGGGCGATGACTATGGTATCGCATGTTGTGTATCAGCAATGAAGATTGGTAAACAAATGCAATTCTTTGGTGCTCGTGCAAACTTAGGTAAAACATTACTCTATGCAATTAATGGTGGAATTGATGAAAAAACTAAGAAACAAGTTGGACCTAAATACCAACCAATCACTTCTGAATATTTAGATTATGATGAAGTAATGGAAAAATATGATGTAATGATGGAATGGATTGTTAAGTTATATGTTAATACATTAAATGTAATTCACTACATGCATGATAAGTATTCATATGAGTCCTTAGAAATGGCACTACACGATACTCATGTTATGCGTACAATGGCAACTGGTATCGCTGGATTCTCAGTTGCTGCTGACTCACTTTCTGCAATCAAATATGCAAAAGTTAAAGTCATCAGAGGCGAAGATGGTATTACAACTGGTTTTGAAATTGAAGGCGACTATCCAAAATATGGTAACAACGATGATCGTGTAGACCAAATCGCAATCGATTTGTTGAAATCATTCATGAAAAAAGTTCAAAAACACCATACATACAGAGATTCTGTTACAACTACTTCTATTTTAACCATTACTTCTAACGTAGTATATGGTAAGAAAACTGGTTCTACTCCTGACGGTCGACTTGCAGGTGAACCATTTGCACCAGGTGCTAACCCAATGCATGGTAGAGATACTCATGGAGCTTTAGCTAGCCTATCATCTGTAGCTAAAATCCCTTACAAATATTCATTAGATGGAATTTCCAATACATTCTCTATCATTCCTAAAGCTTTAGGACGTGAAGAAGAAGTTCAAAAAGAAAATCTTTCAAATATGTTAGACGGATACATTAAAAAAGGTGGACACCATCTAAACGTGAACGTGTTTAACAGAGAGACTCTTCTAGATGCAATGGACCATCCAGAAAACTATCCACAATTGACTATACGTGTATCTGGTTACGCAGTAAACTTCATTAAATTGACTCGTGAGCAACAAATGGATGTTATCAATCGTACAATGCACGAAAGTATGTAAATTTAAAAAATAAAAAAAGGATAGATATAATATCTATCCTTTTTCTATTAATTGATGAAAAAGGAGTTAATGATGATGACCTCACCTCAAACTGGTTTCGTACATTCGACGGAAAGTTTTGGTTCTGTTGATGGCCCTGGAATCCGCTTTATAGTATTTATGCAAGGTTGCAGAATGAGATGTCAATTCTGTCACAATCCTGATACATGGGATATAGGTGGCGGAACTGAAATGACAACAGATGAAGTGCTAGATATGGCTCTTCAATATCAAGAATTCTGGGGTTCCAAGGGTGGTATCACGATCAGTGGCGGTGAGCCATTACTCCAAATCGATTTTTTGATTGAATTATTTACAAAAGCTAAAAAAGAAGGAGTCCACACGGCACTAGATACATGTGGACAACCCTTTACTTACGATGAGCCATTCTTTAGTCGTTTTGAAGAATTGATGGCTGTAACTGACTTAATTTTAATGGATATTAAACATATTGATCGTTTGAAACACAAAGAACTTACGATGTGGCCAAATGATAGTATTATTGAAATGACAAAATACTTATCAAAAATCGGAAAACCTGTATGGATTCGTCACGTACTTATTCCAGAACGGACAGATTATGATGAGTACCTTTCACGCCTAGGAGATTTTATTGCTACCTTGAAAAATGTAGTTAAAGTAGAAATTCTTCCCTATCATAAAATGGGGGTTTATAAATGGGAAACTCTTGAATTCCCTATAAATTAGAAGGAATTGATCCTCCAACTGCTGCTCGAGTAGAAAATGCTCGTAAATTATTACGTTGTGACGAATATATGGGGTATCAACAACTTTAAAAGAATAATAAAAGGGAAGGGCATGATTATTTATTGCCCTTTTCCTTTTTTTTATTATGATTGAAAGAACATATAAAAAGGAGAATTGATTAATGGAAAAGTTATTAGTATTTGGACACTTAAATCCAGACACAGATGCAATTGCATCAGCAATCACATTTGCACATTATCTAAATGAAATAGGAGTAGAAGCAGAAGCAGTTGCACTAGAAGCTCCTAATGAAGAAACAGCGTATGCTTTAAACCACTTTCATACAGAAGCA
The DNA here is from genome assembly GCF_021513155.1 of Jeotgalibaca sp. MA1X17-3. NCBI lineage: Bacteria > Bacillati > Bacillota > Bacilli > Lactobacillales > Carnobacteriaceae > Jeotgalibaca > Jeotgalibaca sp. MA1X17-3. The sequence goes on along the minus strand of NZ_CP090983.1, from coordinate 1,406,302 downwards.
CCTCGAGTTATTCATACGGCTTCTAATGAAACAAAGGCAGTTGCTTTAGTAGATCATAACGAAGCGCAGCAAAGTGTTTCTGATATTAAAGATGTTGAAGTAAAATATGTGGTTGATCATCATCGTATTTCAAATTTTGAAACAACTAATCCTTTATTTTACCGTGCAGAACCACTAGGATGTACGAATACAATTATTTATAAAATGTTTAGAGAAAAAGGACTAGAAATCTCAGTTTCATTAGCTGGCTTGATGCTTTCGGCAATTGTTTCTGACACCTTACTATTCAAATCGCCTACTTGTACCAACGAGGACCAGGAAGCAGCAAAAGAACTCGCCACTCTTGCTGGAGTTGATATTGAAGAGTACGGTCTAGAAATGTTAAAAGCAGGTACAAACTTAACTAGTAAATCAAATGAGGAACTATTAGATTTGGACGCAAAATCATTTCCAATGAGTGATAAAAGCGTTCGAATCGCACAAGTTAACACTGTAGACATTGATGAAGTTATCGAAAGAAAAGAGGACTTATGTACGCTTATGAATACAAGAAATACAACAGAAGGGTATGACTTATTCGTTCTCGTTATCACTGATATCATCGAAAGTAACTCTACTATTTTAGCAGTTGGAGATGGAGTTGATGTTGTTAAAAATGCCTTCCATGTTGATTTAGAAGGGCATGCAGCATTCCTTCCCGGAGTTGTATCTCGTAAAAAACAGGTAGTTCCACAACTTACAAAAGCATATTCTAAATAAATCATTATAACTATAGACTGAGTCTTTTCTGTTCAGTCTATTTTTTTATTTTTAAAATGGTAAAGAAAAGAAGTTTTTCAGAATTGTGATATACTCAAAATAGAATATGAAATGAATAAATAGAAAGTAGGAGAGCCGTTTGAAAATAGGAGTTTTATCTGATTTGCATATTGATATGAACGAAAAGAAATTAGAAATAGGCCAAAAATATGATCGGCTTCTTGCGGACCTATTATATAATAATGAAATCGATTTACTTTTGTTAGCAGGAGATATTAGTTCGGACTACCATGATTCTTTGAAATTTCTAGATCAGATGGCAGAACATGATGTATCTGAGATTTTGTTTGTACCAGGAAATCATGATTTTTGGTCGATTCGAAATGGTGAAACAAATACAAAAGAAATATACAAAGCCTTTCAAGATAGAGAAGAATCCCCAGTAAGAAATCCATTTATTATAAATGATCAAACGGCAATTGTAGGCAACCCTGGGTGGTATGATTATGGCTTTGCTAGTGACAAGTATTCGACGGTGGAGTTTGAAAATAAAAAATTGAAGGTAGGAGGTTGGAATGATCGATTATTTGTTCACTGGAACGAGCCAGATCAAGTTGTAGCTCAGCAGATGTTAGATCAAATCGAAAACGATATTCAGCTAGTGGGGGATAGGGAAATCATTCTAATGACTCATGTAGTTACACACCCTCAGTTTGTTGTACCACTACCCAATCGTATTTATGATTATTATAATGCTTTTCTAGGAGCCAAAAGCTACTATAGTCTCTACGAAAAATATCCTATTAAGCATAGTATAATGGGACATGTACACTTTCGAAAAACACTCATTGAAAATGGTATTCAGTATTACTGTTCCTGTTTAGGAAATGGAAAACATTGGTATACAAATGATGCCTATACTGAATTATCCTATACACTAGAAACATTTCTAATTAATGAATAATAAATGTAGAGAGTGAAGTGAAGATCGTGATAGCTATTCAGTTAAATGAAAATCGTACCTACACGAAAACAGATAACTGGGAACGAGCAAAATGGCTGCATTTTTCTAATCCATCACCTGAAGAGATCTATTTTTTGAAAAAAGAACACGAAATTCCTTCTGATTTTATTATTGATGTTTTAGATCGTTATGAAGTTCCTAGACAAGAACTGTATCAAAATGAAAAAGGAGAAAAATTCCACCTTTTAATTGTTTTATATTCAAAAGTAAAAAAGCAATTGGAGAATTATCGAGAATATCAAACACTACCATTAGCTATTATTGTCTCTGATAATCAAATTTTTACAATCAGTTCGGAAACACCTCTTTTTTTGAAAGATATTTATGAGAATAAATCAAAATTACATTCTAATATTTTAAGAGGAAACCATATTGTTTTAGATATTTTATGGGAGTTAACTCATTCATTTATACTAGATATTGCTGAAATTGATCATACAAGAGAAGAAATGGAAAAAAATATTGTATCAACTACAAAAAATGAGGCTTTCTATCAATTAATCGCCATTCATAAAAATTTAGTTTATTTTAATACGGGAATTAGTAAGAATCATATAATTATTCGTAGTCTGATAGAGAGCGATATATATTCAGATGATGTAAATGGAAAAAGTCTCCTGCACGATATAAAAATACTATCTAATCAAGCAGAAGTGATGGTTCATGAGGCCAATCAAATGATCGACCAATTAAGTGAGGTCTTCTCGAGTGTAATCGCAAATAATTTAAATAATATCATGAAATTCTTAACTTCTTTAACAATCGTACTAACGATTCCAACAATTATTGGGGCTTTTTGGGGAATGAATGTTGGGTTACCTATTGATAGAAGTCCATTTGCTTTTATCATTTTAGTGATTATCTCCATTCTATTAAGTATTGGTACGATTTATTGGTTAAAGAAAAAAGATTACTTATAAAAAAGAGAGAAGACAGAAAAAATACTGTCTTCTCTCTTTTTTACAACCAGGAACCTGTATAGTGATGAATGGAGTAGGTTTCATCTGTATCATTAATTTCACGAGTCCAGTAGCTTTTAGGTGAAAAATAAACTCTAGGGAAAATAGTTATTCCTAATATTTCTTGTTTTTCATTATTTAACTCTAATCCATGCTCTTGTAAAATTTCTGTAATTCTAATTACATTTGTTTTTTCATTTAAAGTGCCATCTTCATTTTTAAAATTGCGTTCATCATAATCAGAGAAAAGCATTTCTATAGTTGGATGATGGGGGACTGCTGCAATCATTGCAGTAGAAATGGTCGTTTCTACCTCAAAGCCCATAAATGCCTCTAATGTTAATAAATCATCCAAAGGCCGAATGACTTCCATATCCGTATCCATATAAATACCACCATGTTCTTTCAAGGCATACAAACGAGCTACATCAGAAACGAAGGCCCATTTTTCTTCTGCATAAGCCTCTTTTACATAGTCACCCATATTTTCAACATCAAAGGTTTCCTCATTCCAAACCATTATCTTATAGTCTGGACAAAATTTTTCCCAGCTAGCCATAACTTCTCTCTCAGTTTCTCCTAGTGGATTCCCACCAAACCAGCAGTAATGAATAATTTTAGGAATCATTTGTTCTCCTCCTTAATAATAGACAGCGACTCTATACCTATATTGTAAAGGAAATCAATTATTCTACCAAATTTTTAAATGTTTATGATTAGAATGATGAAATTAAGGCTATAAACAAATGAATTTATAATGAGAAAAGGTTTGACATCTCTTTTTTTATAAAGTATAGTGATAAAAAGAATAAAACAACGACATGAATTAGAGGCTGCGAAAACCATTAGTAGGAAACGAAAGGGGAATTCGCCGAAGTATCAATACAATTGATATTGGGGCTATGTTGAAAAGACATAGAACTATCAAGGTAAAATGCCCATTTTACCTATGGTGAGCTATTCATGTTGGGGCAAAAGGACGATTCTCAATCGTGAGCCTTTTGCTCACGGTTTTTTTATATTCTTTTTTAAAATAGATAAAAGGAAAAGGGGAATATAAAGATGAGAAATATTTGGAAAAAAGCAGCATTATTTTTGGGAGCAACAACACTATTGGCAGCATGTGGTTCAGGTTCGAGTGAGGATGAGCTTGTAGTAGGAATGGAAGCCGCATATGCCCCTTACAACTGGACACAAACAGATGAAAGTAATGGTGCTGTTCCAATTGAGGGAACAAATGAATTTGCTGGTGGTTATGATGTTGAAATTGCTAAAAAAATAGCAGAGAGTTTAGACAAAGAATTAGTTATTTTAAAAACAGAATGGGATGGATTAGTTCCAGCACTTCAAGCTAATAAAATTGATGCAATCATTGCAGGAATGTCCCCAACCGAAGATCGTAAAGAGACTATTAGTTTCAGTGATCCTTATTTAGAATCACAATTAGTTATAGTTGTAGCAAGTGGAAGTGAATTTGCAAGTGCAACGTCGTTAGAAGATTTTTCCGGAGCAAAAATTACAGCTCAACTCAATACATTTCACTATAATATGATTGATCAAATTCCAGATATTGAAAAAGATACAGCGATGGAAAGTTTCTCCTCCATGCGTGTTGCATTACAATCTGGTACCATCGATGGATACATTTCAGAATACCCAGAAGCAATTAGTGCATCAGAAGCAAATGATGCATTTACATTTGTAGAGTTTGAAGATGGATTTGAAACGGACCCTGAAGAAACCACTATTGCAATCGGTATTCGTAAAGAGGAACCTTTACTAGAAGATATGAATACTGCACTAAATGGCATCACAGAAGATGAAAGACAAGAGTTGATGAATCAAGCAATTGCTAATCAACCAGCAGCTAATTAATAAAGAAAGTTGAGGAATTATTTTGAATAACTTATGGAAAATTTTTACAGATAACTCTTCTCTTTTTTTAAATGGTGCATGGGTAACCCTTTATATTTCACTTATTGGAACAATCTTAGGTCTCATCATTGGACTGATATTGGGTGTCGTGCGAACCATTCCTCAACCAGATAAAGGAATAAAACGTTTCATCTTAAAAACAAGTAATTTTATTTCTACTATTTATATTGAATCTTTCGTGGAACTCCCATGATTGTTCAAGCGATGGTATTTTATTATGGTTCAGCCATCGCTTTTGGTTGGGATTTAAATAGAATTGCGGCAGCAATTTTTATTGTATCCATTAATACGGGAGCTTATATTACAGAGATTGTCAGAGGTGGAATTATTTCCATTGATGAAGGACAATTTGAAGGTGCAGAAGCAATTGGGATGACACACTGGCAAAGCATGAGGATTGTGGTTATGCCTCAAGTTCTCCGTAATATCTTACCAGCTGTCGGAAATGAATTTGTCATTAATATTAAGGATACTTCTGTATTGAATGTTATTTCTGTTACAGAATTATTTTTCCAAACAAAAACGGTAGCGGGTGTCAACTTCGATTACTTTGGTCCTTTTACAGTAGCGTGTATTCTATACTTAATTATGACGTTTACCGTTACAACCATCTTACGTACCATTGAAAAAAGATTAGATGGTCCTAAAACCTACCAAATGATTGGTGGAAATCAATCTCAAGTAATGGATATTGATAAAGCAGCTACGTTTAAAGAGGTGGAAAAATGAGTGCAATAATGGAAGTAAAAAAATTAAGTAAAAAATTTGGTGAGAGAGAAGTATTAAAAGATATTAGTTTTGAAGTAGAAAAGGGAAAAGTTATTTGTTTGATTGGTGCTTCTGGTTCAGGAAAGTCTACTTTACTACGTTGTTTGAATTTATTAGAAAAACCAACAACGGGTGAAATCTATTATAAGAATCAAAATATTTTAGAAAATCAAATGAATATTTTTCAGTATCGTTCTAAAGTTGGAATGGTTTTCCAGCAATTTAACTTATTTAAAAATTTAAATGTACTTGAAAATTGTGTAGTGGGACAGACTAATGTCATGAAAATATCTAAAAAAGAAGCAGAGAATAAAGCTCTTCATTTTCTTCAAGAGGTAGGGATGGAACCATTTATTCATGCTAGACCTGCACAGCTTTCTGGTGGACAAATGCAAAGAGTAGCCATTGCCCGAGCGCTATCTATGGAGCCAGACTTACTTTTGTTTGATGAACCCACTTCTGCGTTAGATCCACAGACAGTAGGAGAAGTTTTAAGAGTAATGAAGCAATTAGCTGATTCTGGACTAACAATGATTGTAGTCACACATGAAATGCAGTTTGCTCAAGAAGTATCGGACCATATCATTTTCATGGATCAAGGCGTGATTGAGGAAGAGGGGACACCGGACCAAATTTTTAATCATCCTAAAAATGAACGTACGAAAGAATTCTTGCATCGTATTTTAGCATCACCATTTTAATAAACCTTCGTAAACCCAGCAATGAAATTTGCTGGGTTTTTACAATTGAAATGTTAAACTTGCTACTATAATGGAAGTTTCTTATACTACAGATAGGTTATATGAATTCTACGAGAAACGTAAGGAGCAAAAAAATGACTGATATAGATAACCAATCAGCAATAAAACAATTAGCAGGATATATGAATGAAGCAAATATCATTTGTTTCTATGGCGGGGCGGGCACAAGTACAGAAAGTGGCATTCCTGACTATCGTTCAAAGCATGGTATTTGGACGATGATGGAGGAGAACGAACAAAATCCACTTTATTTTGCTAACGCAAAGAGAATAAAAGAAAATCCGGCAGCTTTTTTTAATAGAAGAAAAAAGCCAGGACTTAGACCAGAACCAAATGTAGGACATCTCGTTCTGGCAAATTTAGAAAAACAAGGAAAAGATATTCGAGTCATTACTCAAAACGTAGATGGTATGCATCAATTAGCTGGTCATCGATTTGTTTTAGAGCTCCATGGGAACCATAGAAATTGGTATTGTATGGAATGTGGACGCATTTATAAATATGATGAAGTTGAATATGATCAACACGGCGTCCCACGTTGTTATGTTGATTCAGGAATTGTACGCCCAAGTGTTGTTTATTTTGGAGAAAATGCAAACCGTGAAACGGTTGAAAAAAGCAAACACACCCTCAAAGTTAGTGATTTATTAATTATTGCTGGAACATCACTTTCAACACCATTAGCTACCCGACTAGTTCAATTATTCGAAGGAAAGCATGTTGTGATTATTAATCGTGATCCATTAGATATCCAGCCATTACGTACTGATTTATTTATTCAACGATCTGTAGGGGAAGTTTTAAAAGAAGTTCAACCATATATACATACAAATAAATAAGGAATGAACCCTTTTCAAGAAATTTGCTAAGAAATAGGAAAGAGACTAGAATTTATGTGAACTGCCCCCTGTCTACTTGACAGGGGGCAGTTCAATGTCCTAGCTCTTTTTTTATTTACGAAAGAAAGAGATTATAGAAAAAATGGCTATGTATTTGAGTTATGCTTTTAGAATTGAATCCAAAAGCATATGCTTGGAAATATCTTGAATAGATATAAAGTAAATGATTCGCTTCAAGGTGAATTATATGTTAAGATTCACTTAGAGACGAATCAAAATTAATAAAGGAGGGAGAATATGACAAAAAAAGAGCAAGAGCCCTTGTATGCAGCCATTATAGGTGATATCAAAGATTCTCGTAAAATTTTAGATAGAAAAAATGTACAAGAGAAATTTCATTCTGTTTTACAAAAAATAAATGAAAAGTATGCAGAGGATATCGCTTCTGAATTCCTGATTACTTTAGGTGATAGTTTCCAAGGTCTGCTAAAAAACAAAAAAGTAATTTTTAATATTATTTTTGAAATCGAATTGGCGATGGCACCCGTTTCCTTCCGATTTGGTATTGGCTTAGGTACGATTAGTACGGAAATTCAACGAGATAATTCGATGGAAATGGATGGTTCTGCCTACCACCGTGCAAGAAAAATGATTGAAACCGTTGAAGAAAATGAGAAAAAATATACACAAAGTGAGACCAATACGATGATCCTTTCCGGAGAAGGCAATCAACAAACAGATCAGCTGTTGAATACCATCTTATCTTTGGCAACGGCATTGAAATCCAAGTGGTCTGAACGACAAAGAGAAATTATTTATGCATATTTTATACAGGAAGAAAATCAGTATAAGACTGCAGAAACTCTGGGGATTGGGCAATCGAGCGTGAATAAAGCTCTGAATATAGCGAAGTACTATACTTATAAAACGGCATTGCTAAACGCTAGTAACTTTTTATCTCCAAATTGTAAGGAGGGAGATTAAGTGGGCAAGGATGTATGGTTACTATTGTTTATTGGGCATGTCTTAGGTGACTTTTACTTACAGTCTTCATCATTAGCTACATTAAAAGAAATATCTGCTAAGAAATTAGGACTCCATTGTTTTTTCTATTTAGTTGCTATGATAGGAGTAACGCTACCTATTTTTAATTGGTCCTTACTTAGTATCGTTATAGTTCTTTCAGTCCTACATACCGTGATTGATGGTCTAAAATTCTTACTTACAAACCATGTCTCTATTAAAAAGGATAAAAATGCTACAGTTTTTCTAGCAAATCAAGGATTACATATCCTTGTCTTACTTCTAGCAGCTAGCTATATCAAGATATATCCAATAGAAACAAACTATATTACTGGAGTAAAATTTTTAATAAATACGTTTAACGTGGATATGGAGCATTTTTTATCATGGATATTAATTTTGCTGCTATTAGTACGACCTTGTAGCATTATCATAAAAAAAGTGTTGAATCGCTATCGACCACGGAATGAGGAAGAACGGGAAGAGGGCGTACCTAATGCCGGAGCATTGATTGGGGTTTTAGAACGTTTATTTATCCTGCTAATGCTGTCTGTTAACCAATTCACTGCTATTGGATTTGTTTTAACAGCTAAGTCTATTGCGAGGTACAATAAGATTTCAGAAAATCCACAATTTGCAGAGTATTATCTCTTAGGAACTCTCATGAGCACCTTGCTGATTATTATTAGTTACTTTCTAATTCTCTTATGATTTGTCCTAGAAAATCAGTGTGGCACATATATGACGAATAAAGGTATAATAGAAGAGAAAAAGAAAGAAGAAACGGTATCTGATGTTTTTTCTTTCATATCGCAAAGGAGTGTCACATATTTATGTTTAAAAAAGAAGCAACCATTTCATTTTTAGAAGAATTACTTTCCATTAACAGCCCATCAGGTTATACAACAAATGCTATCGATTTTTTAAGAGAAACAATTGAAGCAATTGGTTACGAAACAATAAGTACACCTAAAGGAAACTTGATTGTTCATGTAGATGGAAAGGATCGTCATCAAACTCGTGGTTTAAGCGCGCACGTTGATACGTTAGGATTAATGGTCCGTTCCATCAAGAGTGATGGAACATTAGCTTTAACTAAATTAGGTGGTCCATTAACACCAACACTAGATGGTGAGTACTGCGAAATCATTACACGAGATGGAAAAATTTATACAGGAACAATCTTATCCACTTCACCTTCTATCCACGTATTCAAAGATGCAGCTACAAAGGAACGTGATGTAGATAATTTAATTGTTAAAATCGATGAACGTGTAAAAAATGAAGAGGATGTAAAAAATCTTGGTATCCAGAATGGTGATATCATTGCCTATGATCCTAAAACGATGGTAACCGATTCTGGTTTCATCAAATCTCGATTTTTAGATGATAAAGCTTCCGTAGCCATTCTAGTAAGCATTTTAAAAATGTTGAAAGAAGAGGGCGTAGTGCCGGCTACAAATTTGAAGTTCATTTTTTCAACATATGAAGAAGTGGGACATGGAGCTTCTTGGATTCCTGAAGATATCACCGAACTCTTAGCTGTTGATATGGGATGTATTGGACTTGATTTAGACTGTACAGAATATGATGTATCCATTTGTGCTAAAGATTCATCTGGTCCTTATGATTACGAAATGACAACACGCTTAATTAATTTTGCTAAGAACAAAGAATTAGATTTCGCTGTTGATATTTATCCAATGTATGGAAGTGATGCTTCCGCAGCACTAAGAGGAGGCGCAAATATTAAAGCAGCACTTATTGGACCAGGAGTTGCAAGCAGCCATGGCATGGAACGTACTCATATAGACGCGATCGAAAACACTTTTCACTTAATTCAAGAATATATTCAAAATTAATTTTATATAAGGTATTCTAAAGACCTCTTAATCGAGGTCTTTTTTGTGTTCTCCAAATATCTACTAAGAACAATCGCACTCAAGTTCCCTTAAGCAACCATTTGATTTAATTATGAATAATAAGTATTTAAAAAATTATGAGCATTTGTTATATTAGTGGCTTCACTTATATTGATTATCTAACAAACGTTCCTATCAAAACATAAAGACGATATGAAAGAGAAAAAAATGGGCTATCTAGAATCAATTTAGGCCAATGTGGTATTTTAATCATGTATTCCTAATAATTCGGACTGATCAAGCCGTACAAACATTCTTTGTCGGTTGAATTTCACAACTAATACACGATAACGATGTTAAATAAATTTTAGAGTATGAAAGAGTCCCAATAAGAGAAGAGACTGTTAACTTTAGAGATGTTCACTTTTATATATATTCTAGTTTACATAATATATATTATACTAAGTTATGTATTCGAAATAGCTACCTATTGAATTACTCATTTAGATCGTTTTTAAGCAAAAAATCCCAAAAATATCAGTAATTTCTACTACTCAACTAAAATTACTATTTTCGGGATTTTTATATCTTAATATTTATAAATATAATTATTTTTCGTTTATTGTCTTTATAGCTATCTTTAAAATATCAAAAGCAATTTCATCTTTTGATTTTAAATCAATTGCTATGGGTTCTCTGTCTGGTTGAAAAATAATTACTTCATTTGTATCTGCATTAAATCCTGCATCTTGTTTAGATACATCATTTGCTACTATCATATCTGCTTTTTTACGAACTAACTTATCCATAGCATATTTTTCTAGATCATTTGTTTCTGCTGCAAACCCTATTAAAAATTGTCTCTTCTTATCTTTACCCATACCAGCTAAGATATCTGGATTCTTTTCAAGAACCAATTCTAAATCATCTGATGACTTTTTGATCTTTTGAGTTGATTGCTCTTTTGATCGATAATCTGAAACAGCTGCAGCCATGATAACAATATCTGCTGTTTCATAATGTTTTAGCATCTGTTCTTGCATATCTCTGGCACTCTCTACTGCAATAAATGTAACTCCGAACGGTTGTTCGATACTAGATGCTGATACCAAAGTAACTTGGGCGCCTAAGTTTCTTGCTACAGTAGCTAAGCTATACCCCATTTTACCCGACGAATCATTTGTAATATATCGAACGGGATCAATTCTTTCTTTTGTTCCCCCTGCTGCTATAATCACTTTTTTATTTTTTAGTGGAAGTGACTCATCTCGCTCAATCAACAAAGAAGTAGCTGCTTCTACAATCTTATAAGGATCTGGCATACGCCCCTTCCCTTCGTATCCTTCTGCTAGAAAACCGGTATCGGGATCTAGAATAGTATCGCCATACGATTGAAGTTTTTTTAGATTAGATTGCGTTGCTGGATGTTCCAACATATTTACATTCATTGCAGGTACAATTAATTTAGGTGCTGTAATTGCTAATAAGGTTGTAGAGCTCATATCATCTGCAATGCCATTTGCCATTTTAGCAATCATATTCGCAGTAGCCGGAGCAATCACTGTTAAGTCAGTTGAATCAGCTAAATGAATATGAGAAACAACTTCAGCATCTTGTTCATCAAATGTATCTGTATATACTTTATTCTTGGATAAAACTTGCAATGTTAAAGGGGAAATAAACTTTTGAGCATTGTCAGTCATTACAACTCGAACAACTGCTCCTGCTTTAATAAACTGTCTCGTTAATTCGGCAGCTTTATAAGAAGCGATTCCGCCCGTAATAAATAAGGTAATTCTTTTATTATGTAGCATATAGTTTCCTCCTTAGTCTTTCATTGGATAATTAGTAGCATTGTTATACCTATGAGAAGAAGGTAAATTAGCTATCTCTGGATAGTAGGTCCCAGCATCATGTTCCTTTATGCCATCTAGTCTTGTATTCCATGATCTTACCCACTCACCTTGATCATCGCTTAAAACAAACTAAATATTTTGTTTGTTCATGATTGATCCTCCAATATTCTATTTGAAACTCTAGTATAATTTTAGCATACATAAAATAAATAACTGGAATATTCAATAAAAAAAGTACCATTTAAATAAATGGTACTGCCTGTAAGGTAACATATTCATAGTTCCCGATAATTTTTGAGACAGGACAACGACGATGAGCACTTGTTAATAGTTGTTCTGTTTTTTCAAGAGGGAAACCTTCAATGGAAGCGAATACTTTTAAATCAAAATAAATTCCTGAAATTTTTTTTCTTTTTTAAATCTACATGAACTACTACTTTACTTTTTGCGGGTGTTCCTCTTCCTTTTAATAAAGATTGAATCGTTGCATTCAAACAGGTTGCCCAAGAAAGCCCCAATAATTCTTCTGGATTCGTACCTTTCTGTGGCGAGGTGACACTACTAACTTGTACAGATAAACCATCCCTAACAAAAGCTGTTCCTGATATCCCATCTTCATTAATCATTTCAGCATGAAATAAACTGTCTTTACTCATCTAGTTCTTTTTCTTCGACAAACTGAACTTCGTTATTTTTTAGACTAGCTACTCTTGCTAAAGATTCGATTCTGATCCCAGTTTCTTCTATCCAAATTCTTCCTTTTTGGAATGATTTTTCAATAACGATTCCAATTCCTACAACCGGTGCATTTGCACTACTACAAATAGATAGTAAACCAGCAATTGCTTGACCATTTGCAAGAAAATCATCAATCAATAAAATTTTATCATCAGAATTTAAAAAATCTTTAGAAACAGATATTTCATTCGATTCTTGTTTTGTAAATGAATAAACAGTTGTTGTGTACATATTATCTTGTAAGGTCAGACTTTTATTTTTCTTTCCAAATAATACTGGGAGATCTAAAGCTAATCCAGCAAATACTGCAGGTGCAATTCCAGATACTTCCATGGTCAAAATCTTAGTTGCCCCTGAATCCTTAAATAGGCGAGCAAATTCATTTCCAATTTCTTGCATGAGTTTTGGATCAATCTGATGATTTAAAAAACTATCTACTTTGAGTACATCCCCATCTAAAACAATACCACTTTCGCGAATTCTATCTTCAAGCACCTTCATCTGTTCATTCTCCTTTGTTTTTCATGTTTATATCTTAACATTAAACAACAATATTTGAAATATGTAAAGTTTTAGATAATAAAAAACCACTCTATGTTTCATAAAGTGGTTGTAGAAATATATTTAATTTTTAGTTTAAACAAGGATATCTTGAACAGTAAGGGCCTGTAGTTCAGAAAAAAGAGATTCAGTAGTTAACTTTTCTTTTTCAGCTTCATTATAATCATTTACGATTCTTCCGTGATGCAAAACCAGCATTCGATTTCCATAAGTGATAGCATCTTGTAAATTATGAGTAATCATAATACTAGTTAGTCCCATTTCTCTTACTTTTTTGTCCGTTAGTTCTAGAACTAAGCGTGCAGTTTTCGGATCTAGGGCAGCCGTATGTTCATCTAAGAGAAGAATATCTGGACGCTTTAAGGTTGCCATTAGGAGAGCAATAGATTGTCGCTGTCCACCCGAAAGTAAACCAATCTCTGAATTCATTCTATTTTCTAAACCTAGACCTAAGCTTTTCAACTGTTCTTGAAAAAGTTTTCTTTCTTCTTTTGATGATCCATAACGTAATTTTCTAGCTTGACCTCTTCGATAAGCTAATGATAAATTTTCTTGAACACTCATACTAGGTGCAGTTCCCATTTTAGGATCTTGAAATACCCTACTGATGTAAGGTGCTCTTTGATTTTCATGTAGGAACGTAATATCTTTTTGATTGACTCTAATCATTCCTGAATCCGGAAGAAATTGTCCAGAAATCGCATTTAAAAGAGTAGACTTTCCAGCGCCATTTCCTCCGACTAGAGTGATAAAATCTCCTTTTCGAACATCCAAATTGATATCAGATAATGCTTTTACTTCATTGATCGAACCAGGATAAAAAGTTTTGTAAACATCTGTAAGCTCAAGGATTGTATTTGCATTAGACATTTTATTTCACTCCTTCATCAGGTATTTTTTTAGTTGCAACTCGAGTCTGTTTAGATAGTTTTTTTCGATATTGCCGTACGTAGAAAAGTTCTTTTATTTTTGGTAGAGCTAAGAAAATTGCTAGTAAAATTGCTGATATTAGTTTGAAGTCGTTTGGATTTAATCCTGCTTCCAGAACCAAAACCATAATAATACGGTACAAGATTGAACCAATTGCTAAAGAACCAACACGAATAACAAAGGACGTATGAGAAAATAAAACTTCTCCGATGATAATGGAAGCTAAACCAATAACAATTGCCCCAATTCCCATTTGAATATCGGCATATCCATTGTTTTGAGCAATTACTGCACCCGCAAGTGCAATAATCCCATTTGACATCATCAATCCGATTGTTTTCATGATATTAGTAGAAATTCCTAATGAACGTGCCATTTCCTGATTGTCACCTGTTGCAATCAAAGCTTGACCAAATTCTGTTTTAAAGAATAGCGTATAGATGAATATAATCACTCCAACTACTATGGCTCCAACAAGAATGGTATCCATATTCCTTGGTAAGTTCCATTTTTTGATTCCACTATAAATGGTTTCCATTCCTAGTAAATTGATGTTTGCTTTACCCATGACTCGTAAATTCACAGAATATAATCCCGTCATAGTCAAAATTCCTGCTAATAGACTAGGAATATTTAATTTTGTAATTAAAAACCCAGTAACACCACCAGCTATTGCTCCTGCTACAATGGCAACCAATACGGATACAAAAGGATTCAATCCTAACGTAATACATTGGACTCCTACTGCACCTCCCAATGTAAACGTACCTTCCGTTGACATATCAGCTATATTTAGTACTCGGAAGCTTACATACAACCCTAGCGCTAAGAGACTCCAAATTAGTCCTTGGGCTAAAGCAGAAATTATCATGTTCATGTTGGTCCCTCTTTCTGTGTCGGTTTATCTTTTTATTTGATGATCGCACTCTCTCTGATATCATCGGATATTTCAATGTTAAGTTGTTCTGCTTTTGCTTCATTTAAAATAATTTCAATTTCATCTGGAAACTGGATGGAATAATCAGAAGGATTAGCACCTTCTAAAATATCAACAGTAACTTTTCCAGTTTGAATTCCAATACTATATTGATTTAAACCTACACCAGCTAATCCGCCCTGTTCTACCATAGTATCTACTGATGGGAATACAGGAATCGAATATCCATCTGTTACAGAAACAAGTGAAGCGATACTTGTTGCAATCGTATTATCTGTTGGTACCCAGATAGCCTCCACTTCTTTTGCTAATGATTCTGCAGTCTGTGGAACATCATTCGCTGAGCTAACTGTTTTCGTAACTACAGTTAGACCTAATGACTCTGCTACTTTTTTAGCTTCATTAGCGGAACTAGCAGAGTTGTCTTCACTGGATGAGTATATGAAGCCAACTGTTTTCAAATCTGGTAATAACTTTAACATTAAGTCAAATTGTTGCTCTATCGGTAATTTATCACTTACTCCAGTAATGTTTTTACCAGGAACTTCAAGTGAATCTACTAAATTAGCCTGAATGGGATCAGTAATAGCTCCCATGATGATTGGAATTTCATCCGTAACATTTACAAGTGCTTGTGCTGCGGGGGTCGCGATTCCAACCATGACATCGGCATCATTGGACAAGAAGCGTTCAGCAATTGATTGCATATTGGCTTGATCACCTTGAGCGTTTTGAAAGTCAATTGTTGCTGTTTCTCCATCGACATATCCAGCTGTCTCCAATTGATCAATGATTCCTTCTGTAATTGCATCTAATGCAGGATGAGAGGTTAGCTGAAGGATCCCAATATAAGTTAGGTTCTCAGTAGTCTCAGATTCTTGAATTGTTTCACTAGATTGAGAATCCAAATTTGCAGTAGTAGCACACCCGCTTAAAACTAATAAACTAATCGCACCTAATAAATATGTTTGTAATTTTTTCATGACAATTCCTCCTGTAAAATCTATTTTTTTGTAAAAAAATAAAGCTGCCATCTGAATAACTCAGGGGGCAGCTTCAAATAGAAACCGCCACATAGACTATGATGTTTTGTCTATGTGGCAATAGATTATTTACAGTATTCCACACAGATACATTCAGATAGCTCTGAGGTTGTATCTGTGGACAATTATTATGTCAACAAGATCAACCTACTATGTGGCTTTGCCAATAAAAGTTAGTAAAGTTTAGTACTTGTGTTTGCTTTGACATAATAACCGCTCCTTTTCAAATCGATATCTATATACTAACTAAGGAAATTGAAAATGTCAAGGAGTATATTATAAAAAGATGAGAAAGACTGTTTTCAATACACAAACAGCTTCTCTCATCTTTTTATATAGAACCTAATTTTTAATCATCATTCATAAAGGTAGAGAACTTCCAATCCCTTGCATTTAAAATCCCCCCGGTAATCTAGATACACGAAAATATTAAAAAGGAAGTTCACTTTCATAAAAGACAATCCCTTTATATATTCAATTATAAGTTATAATTCAATACGATGTAAGGATAATCGATATCATATTTGGAGGTAAAAAGTGAATATTTGGCAAGTTTGATGTATAGACGCCGAAATCAACCTTTTCTTCCTTCTCAAAAAATATGTTACAATATAGAAATGATAGAAATGAAAAAGGAGGCGAAAATATGTCATATGATGGAATTTTTACTCATGTCATTGTAGACGAATTAAACGCTAATTTGAAAGATGGCCGGATTTCCAAAATATATCAGCCTTTTCAAAATGAAATTTTAATGACCATTCGTTCAAATCGAAAAAATAAAAAACTTTTGCTTTCTGCTCATCCTTCTTATGCAAGAATACAGTTAACAGAAGAAGCGTTATCCAATCCAGAGTTTGCACCAAACTTTTGCATGTTTTTGCGAAAAAATATTGAAGGAGCAACGATCCAAGAAATTAATCAGCTTGGAAATGATCGAATTGTTATTTTTAAAATTCGGAAATTTGATGAAATCGGAGATCTTAAACACCTATTACTGATTGTGGAATTAATGGGAAGACACAGTAATATATTTTTGATAAACGAAGAAACAAATGTCATCATGGATTGTTTAAAACATGTTCCCTTTTATCAAAATACCTATCGGGCGATTCATCCTGGTGCAGAATATGTCCTGCCACCACACCAAAATAAATTAAATCCTTTTGATATGGATAAAGATGAAGGAATAGAACGATGGGAACAATCCCTCGATTTAGGGAGTCCCATCAAACGAATTCAAACCATTTTTCAAGGATTAGGAAAAGACAGTGCTAAAGAGCTCCTTCATTTAATGGATTCAAATGGAAATCAACTTCCAAAAGCATTGTCTATTTTCAAAGATTCCGTTCTAGAAGGACCGCCTACCCTTATTACTGATGAAAAAGGAAAGCAATCGTTTACACCTTATGCTTACGACACTGCAGAAGGAACAAGGCTTGCTTTTGATAGTCCTAGTGAGATGTTAGATACCTATTATGTTGAGAAAGCAACTACAGATAGAATTCGTCAAGTAGCTTCTGACTTATTAGGGATTATTCGAACCGAAATTCAAAAAAATAAATTAAAAACAAAAAAATTAGAACAAAGCCTTTTAGATAGTGAATCTGCAGACTTATACAAAGTGAAAGGAGAAGTTCTAACTGCTTATTTGTATCAAGTTGAAAAAGGGGCTTCTACCGTTACACTACCTAATTTTTATGAGGAAGAAAATCCAATTACCATTGATTTGAATCCTTCTCGGTCTGCTTCTCAGAATGCTCAGAAATATTTTTCGAAATATCATAAATTAGTAAATTCAGTTAAATACATTCAAGATCAATTACAAAAAACAAAAAAAGAAGATCATTATCTAGAAACTCTCGAAACTCAAATTATTTTATCAGACCCTCAAGACTTACAAGAAATAAGAGAAGAATTAAAAGATTCTGGCTATCTTAAATCAAAAAAGACAGGGAAAAAGAAAAAGATAAAAGCTAGCAAGCCCTATCATTTTCGCTCTACAGAGGGAGTAGATATTCGAGTGGGTAAAAATAATATTCAAAATGACCAGTTAACTCTTAAAACTGCAAGAAAAAATCATATTTGGTTGCATGCGAAGGATATCCCTGGCTCTCACGTAATAGTAGAAGATCCAGAACCTTCTGAACAGACTCTACAAGAAGCTGCGATTATTGCTGCTTACTATTCAAAATTTCAACAGTCTGCTAATGTACCTGTAGATTATGTTGCGGTTAAGCATGTACATAAGCCAAATGCCGCAAAACCTGGTTTTGTTATTTATACGGGACAAAAAACACTATTTGTTGACCCGTCCAAAGAACTCGTTGAACAATTAAAAGTAAAATAAACAAAAAACGTTCCTCTAAAAAAGGAACGTTTTTTGTATTCTATTAAATGATTGGCTGCCAATTTTCAGGGGCTTTACTCCAATTAATAAGCAATTCAAATTCTGCTTTACTAATATACTCTTCTCTTTGTGCAACTTCTAATAATGTAGAGTAGTTGGATAGACAGTGTAATTCAAATCCTGATGTTGCAAAATTATTTTTCCCTAATGCCATTTCATATGTGAAGATGGCAACACATCCCAAAACGTTCGCGCCAGCTTCTTCTGTAGCTTTTGAAGCTTCAATGACACTTCCACCTGTGGAAATTAAATCTTCAATGAGTACCACCTTTTGGCCGTTTTCAAGCCGACCTTCTACCTGATTTGTTTTTCCATGTTCTTTTGCCTTGCTTCGGATATAAATCATTGGTAAATCTAAAATTTGAGCTACAAATGCGGCATGAGGAATACCAGCTGTAGCGGTTCCCGCAATCACTTCTACATCGGGATATTTTTCTTTAATTAAATTTGCTAACGAAAGAGCAATTTTTTTTCGAACAGACGGTACACTGATAGTAATGCGATTATCACAATAGATTGGACTTTTAATTCCTGATGCCCATGTATAAGGTTTGGTAGGACTTAGGGTCACAGCTTTAATATCCAATAACGCTTTTGCTACTTCTTCAGATATATTCATGTTTTTATTTTTCTCCATTCCATTGTTGTTTTATTTCTAAGTAAGCGCTAAGAGGATCTATTGCTTGCGTAATGGGTCGTCCGACTACAATATAGGAAGAACCCAACTCTTTAGCTAGTTCAGGTGTTGCAACTCGTTTTTGATCCCCATAGACACTACCGGATGGACGAATTCCTGGAGTTATACAAAGAAAATTGGACGAGGTACTTTTTTGAATAAGTTCAGCCTCCCATGCGGAGCATACAACTCCATCTAGACCTGCACGTTTACTCACCTGTGCATAATGAATGACACTTTCCATCAAACTACTTTGGATGAGTTGCTCTTGATGCATCATTTCTTCTGTGGTCGAAGTTAATTGTGTAACGGCTATTAGTTTAGGCACTTCTGCATGAGTGGGAGTGCCATCCATAATTCCTGTTTTAGCTGCCTTCATCATTTCTGATCCACCTGCAGCATGAACGTTAATCATGTCAATATCTAAAGCTGCTAGACCTTTCATAGCTCGATAGACTGTATGCGGAATATCATGAAGTTTTAAATCTAAAAAAATTTGATGTCCTAAGTCTTTAATCCATCGTACAACTTCAGGACCATTTTGATAGTATAGTTCCATCCCCAATTTTACATATAAAGATTCATCTTGGAACAGCTGTAAAAAATCTTTTGTTTCTTCGACCGTTGAAAAGTCTAACGCTACAATCGGTTTGTCATTCATAACGTACCCTCCTTTTCCTTATATCCCCTTAACAAGTGTTACTTGTTCTTTTCCATCTACTTCTTGTAATTGGACAGATATTTGTTCAGTAATAGCAGTTGGAATATTCTTACCTACGTAATCTGCTTTAATAGGGAGTTCTCTATGACCACGATCAATCAAAATAGCAACCGTAATTCGCTTTGCTCTTCCTAAATCCATAATCGCATCCATTCCAGAACGAATGGTTCTTGCTGTAAACAGTACATCATCCACGAGAACAACGTGTTTTCCTTCAATTGAAAAAGGAATGGTTGTTTTATTTAATACGGGGTTACCATCTCCTGCATAATGTTTATCATCTCTATATAATGTAATGTCTAACTCTCCTACTGGTACTTCAATACCTTCGAAGTCTTTCATCTTTTGAGCAATCCGTTCTGCTAAAAGATTCCTCTCGTACGAATTCCAACAAGTACAAGATTCTTTGTTCCACCATTCTTTTCTAATATTTCATGAGTAATCCTTGTTAAAGCACGTTTCATCGCAGCATCATCCATAATTCCAATTTCTTCTCTCATATTCATTCTCCTTTTTTATAAATAAATAGATAAAAACCCTTACGCAAGAAGCATAAGGGTTCCATTTCCACATAAGAGTGGCTTGAATGTGGGACCTTATAGCCTCTCTGGACTATTTTAAAGGTATTCATGATTTCATTAAGAGTAATCATAATCAAATGAAAGGAGACTGTCAATTCTATTCGGCTAATTCGCGTAATTTATTTTCGAAATAATCTGGCAGAGGTGCTTGAAATTTCATCCATTCATTTGTAACTGGATGAAGGAACCCCAAAGTATCCGCATGAAGAAACTGTCCTTGCTTATGAACCGTTTCAAAGGGTCCATACATCGGATCACCTAAAAGTGGGTGGCCAATATAGACCATATGAACACGAATTTGATGGGTTCTTCCCGTTTCTAAACGGAGTTTCAGTAAGGTGAATTTCTGGAATTCTTCTATTCGTGTAAAGTGCGTGATCGCAGGCTTTCCTTCTTTTGCTACCGTCCGTTTCAATCGATTGTTTTGCATTCTGCCAATAGGTGCATCTATTGTCCCCTCTTCATGTTGAACATTCCCATGGACTAGTGCTGTGTATTGTCTCTCGATGGTATGATCATGAAATTGGTCCGCTAATTTTTGGTGTGCAGTATTATTTTTAGCAATAACCAATAGTCCCGATGTATCTTTATCAATGCGATGAACAATCCCCGGTCTAATATAAGCCGTTCCCTCTGAAAGTTCATTCACATGAAAGAGTAACGCATTTACGAGAGTTCCACTTACGTGACCTTTTGAAGGGTGTACGACCATACCTGATGGTTTATTAACTACCAAAACAGATTCATCTTCAAAGATAATATCTAACGGAATATTCTCTGATTCCATTTTTAATGGTTCTTCTTCTGGTTCTTCTAAGACGATGCAATCACCAGGGTTTACTTTGTAGTTTACTTTTACTTGTTTGTTATTAATTAAGATATGTCCTTGTTTTATCCAAGATTGAATTTGAGATCGCGTATATTTTTCAAGAAGTTCCGCAATAACTTTGTCAACACGCCCTGTTTCATTTTGAATATGAAGGATGATCTTTTCTGGTTTCACTCGTATAGCCTCCTTACTTTTCTGAAAGTCCTTTTTCTTTTCCTTCTATAAATAAAATATAAATAATCATCAAAAATACTCCCACTGTTAGGCAAATGTCCGCTATATTAAAAATAGGGAAATTCATAAAATCAATTCGGATCATGTCTACTACAAATCCATTTAACATTCGGTCAATGAAATTACCTAATGCTCCAGCTAAGATAAGCGAAAAACTCCACCCTACTAGTTTACTATCTGTTTTATATTTATGAAAGGAGTAAATCATATAACCCACAACGAAAATGGTAACGAGAAAGAAAAAGAAAATTCTTCCTTCAAAGATCCCCCAAGCTGCCCCTCTATTCTGAATGTAAAATAATGAAAGGATACCTGAAATTAATTCTTGCTCTCCATATAATTCAAAATTTTGCACAATAAACCATTTACTCAACTGATCAATCGCAATCAATAAAATTGCTATCAAATAATATACAATCATTTTGTTCCCTCTTTCATGTTCACTTTTTTACCTCCTCTATTGTAAACGAAATAAGACAAAACAAAAAGGCTCAAGTTCTTTCAGTGTGATTTCTAATAATGTTAGCTCGTCAGAAAGATACTAAAAGCATATCGTCTTTTACATCTGTTGATTATATGCATAGTGTTGCAGTATAATTGTGAAGTGTGGCAAATATATCTAAGAAGGAGTTATGGTTTTGAAAAAGAACTTTAAATGGTTAATTGTGGTAGGCAGTATTTTGTTGGCTGGTTGTACAAATCAAATTCAAAATGTTCAAAAAGAAGTAGATTTAGTTTCTTCAGAAAAAGAAGAAATCGTTGTTTCGTTAAATACCATTCAAAATAAAGAAATGGAAATTCAAGGGGATTTTGATGAGTCTCTTTTGACTGATGCAGAACTAAAGAATTTCCAAGATGAGTCTGCACTTGTATTTGAAAATGTTGAGAGTCGAGAAGAAGAAGTTCAAAAACTAAAAAAGGTTCTTGAAGAAGTACAAACAGACGTAGAAGATTTAAACGCTTTTGAGGAAGAGTCTCTCCCGTTAGAACAAATTTCATCTCTTACTCAAACCATAGAAGAAATCAACAAAATCATGGATGCTTATATTTCAACTTATGAAAATCAATTATCAGAAGAAAAAGTTGTTTTCCAATCTCTTGGAGAAGAGGAAGCTGATTTTGATACTTTATATAACGGAGTAGATTCTCTTAATGAGATGAGCGATCAAAACTTAGAGTCTCTTCGCCCATTAGCTGACTTATTTAATCAATTTGACGAACAAGTAAACCAATTATCGGAATCATTAACCGAAGAAACTGAAAAGTGAAAGGAGAATACATAATGAAATTTAAAAAAACAATAACTACCATTCTATCTCTAGCCATTCTTTCTGGATGTACAAGTGGAGCAACTGGCTCTGAGAATGCTACTGAAAAAGAATCTTCTATCACGAGTGAAGAAGTAGAAAATTCCTCTACGATTGCAAGCAGTTCTCAAGAATCTGAGAAAAAAGAACCGGTTGTGTATGAATATCAAATAAATCCTGATATTTTTACAGTACAACCTATTCATGATGCTAATTCAAAAGTAGCTTTATTAACCTTTGATGATTCTCCTCAACCACCAGACAGTTATACGATTCAAATTGCTGAGACCGTACAGAGTAAAAATGCAAATGCTATTTTCTTTGTAATGGGTCAGTTCTTAGAAGAACAGAATGCAAAAGATATTATTCGTACGGTCTACGATATGGGATTTGAAATTGGAAATCATTCCTACTCTCATCCGAGCTTTCATGACCTTTCCTATGAAGAGCAACTAGAAGAAATCACAAGTACCAATCAGTTAGTAGAAGAAATTACTGGAGAAAAGCCTCGTTTCTTACGGGCTCCTTATGGTCAATATAATGAAGATACCAAGAACATTTTGGACCAAGAAGGAATGACGATGATGAACTGGACCTACGGATATGACTGGGTTGAAGAATATATGAATGCCACTGCTTTGGCAGATATAATGGTCGATTCAGAATTTCTTGGTGATGGCGCGAACTTGTTGATGCATGATCGGAAATGGACGGCAGAAGCTATAGGAGATATTATGGATGGCTTACGTGAAAAAGGCTATGAATTTGTAGATCCAACCGTAATTGCTTCACCGGAAAGAGAGGTTGAATAATTCATGTATACAAAATGGAAACAAATAACAACTGGCCTACTGACTGTTCTCGTTTTATCTTCATCCACATCTATTTTTGCTAGTGAAAGTGGAACTGATGAAAGTGCGGTAAAAACACCTACTACTTTGACTTTACGAGAAAACAAATTTTTAGAAGCTCCTGATATGGGAGATTTACCAAAGAAATTTTATTATGATAGTGGAATTGAGATTGCTTATCCAGAAGATGGAGTAAAAGGAATATACTTAACTTCCTATTCGGCAGGTAATCCTAATAAAGTAGAAGAATTACTTTCCTATATGGACGGAAATAACTTAAACTCCATGGTAATAGACATTAAAGATGATACTGGACATGTCACTGCTGATTTTGAATCAGAAAATGAACATATTCAAAAAAATACGGTTGATTACATTGATGATATGGATGGTCTTTTAAAACGATTGGAAGAAAAACAAATTTATCCAATCGCGCGGATTGTCGCTTTTAAAGATAGTCTGCTTGCTGAAAATCAACCTGAAATGTCCTTCCGCTATCCTGATGGAAGAGTTTGGAAAGCAGGAAATGGAGAAGCTTTTATTAACCCATTCTTGAAAGAAACATGGGACTATGCTGTAAATGTAGGTATTGAAGCTGCAAAAGCAGGTTTTAAAGAAATTCAATTTGACTATGTTCGTTTTCCTGAAGGTTTTGAAGTATGGGGTTCTGATTTAGTTTATGAAATGGGAGATTATGCAACTCAAGATACCGATGATGTAACCAAACGAGTGGATGCAATTACAGATTTTGTTGAATACGCACATGAGAAACTATTACCTTATGGCGTAGATGTTTCTGTAGATATCTTTGGTTATGCTGCCACAGTTCCGGAAGCACCTGGTATTGGTCAAAACTTTAGCCAGATATCAAATCATGTAGATGTCATTTCCTCCATGATTTATCCTAGTCACTGGGGTGCTTCTTATTTTGGAATTGATCGTCCGGATTTACATCCGTATGAATTGGTAGATGAATATATGAAGGTCGAACTACCATTACTTGATTCTCTAGAGCGTACACCTGTAACACGCCCGTGGTTACAAGATTTTACGGCTTCCTATCTTGGGGCTGGATATTATCAGAATTACGGTTCTGCTCAAGTAAAAGCCCAAGTTCAAGCATTAAATGATCATGGTGTTACGGAGTTCCTTTTATGGAATGCTGCAAATGAATATACGTATTAATAGAATATGGTAACCGTATAATACTCAACTAAAGAAACCCAAAAATTAGATTTTCAGTCTAATTTCTGGGTTTCTTTTATTTTTATTTTTTAATGAAACTATATTTTATATAAATAATTGTAAACAACCCGCTATAATAGCAATTGTTAGAACAATTTTACTTCCTAAATCAAATTGTTTGAATCCTATTTTTGTAATAAAAGCTATAATTGATAAAACGCCAAAAAATATTGCTATCATTTTTCTCTCAATAAAATTAGATGGAAGAGATGAAAAAACAATAAAAGCTAATGTCAAGGCTAATCCTACATTTGCTATAAAAATACTAAAATCTGATTTACTTTTTTTCTATATAATAAAATTTGTAATACGATTGCTAAAAATATTAAACTAAGAAAAATAATTGCTAGTACACTTAATGCCAAAGTGACCTCTCCTTTTAAAATTATTTGTTGATACTTTTTATACTCCACTCTATTAATTATTATCACTCAGTTAAAAATTGTTTAAGAACAGGTTTAGTATTTTCTCCAAAGAACTTTTCTTTTCTTCCATGTTCTTCAATTCTTCCGTTTAAAATGAAAATAAAATAGTCACAAGAATTTTTAGCAAACGACATCTCATGTGTTACTAAAATTAAGTCTTTTTGATCATCACTAAGTGACTTAATCGTTTGGGTAATACTTTTAGTGAGACTAGGATCAAGTGCTGAAGTGGGTTCATCCAGTAACAAAAATTGTGGATCAAACGATAGTGCTCTTGCAATCGCGACACGTTGTCGTTGTCCTCCTGATAATTGAAAAGGTAACTTATCTTTATGTTCGCTTAAATCAAACTTTTCAAATAATTTTATACTTTTGTCAATTGCTGTTTTTTTATCTATATGATGAACTTTTTCTAACGGAATTACTAAATTTTGAGTTGCGGTCATATGTGGAAATAAATTATACGACTGAAAAACCATTCCAACCGTTTTTCGATATTCCTGAAGATATTCTTCTTCAAAAATAATCTCTTTCCCATTCACAATTACTTGACCAGAATCCGGCTTTTCCAAACCAGCTAAAATTCGCAGTAAGGTTGTTTTCCCCCCGCCAGATGCCCCTACGATGGCTAAAGCGTGAACGTCATCAATTTCCAAGTCTAAATGATCTAGGACTATTTCACCCTCAAAACTTTTTGTTAAATTATTTATTTTGAGTTTCATAGCTAAACTTCCTTTCCAGTTTTCTTGAAATAATTGATATAGGGAATGTAATCAACAAATACCCCACCGCTAATATAATGTAGTTCTCATAGGTTCTAAAATTGATAGCTGTGATTTCTTGAATCTTTAATGTAAATTCACTCACTGCAATAACCGATAGCAAAGATGAATCTTTTACTAAAGAAGACAACTGCCCCGTTAAGGATGGTAGGATCCTTTTAAAGACTTGAGGAAAGATTACATAGCGATATTTTTGAAATGTTGTAAATCCAACCGCACGAGCTGTTTCATGTTGAGATTCCTCAATACTTTCAATTCCAGCCCGGATAATTTCACTGACATAGGCACTGGAAAAGATTGCTAGAATTAAAATTCCAATAAAATAGCGATTTTCAATTCCAAAAGCGGGTGTAATAATATAAAAGAAAAAAATGATTTGAACTAAAAAAGGCGTGCCTCTTATGATTTCGACATAAGATTTGCTTAAGTATTGTAAAATTAAAAGCTTGCTACTATTAAAAAACGTCAGGAGAGAACCTAAGATTACAGAAACAATCATGGCAAAGAACGTAATAATTAGGGTCATTTTATATCCATCAAATATTTTTCCAATATATGGTATTAACGTTTCCCATTTCATCGTATAACCGTCCAATGTAAATCTATAAAACAGATAAAAAATCAAAAAAAGAAATGCCATGTTGAATACTTTCTTATAAATCGAAGTTTCTTCTCCATCACTAACAAAGATAGATAGAATTTTTTTCATATTGTCCCCTCTTCTAAATAATTATGATTATTCAGATTTAGGCTGGAAGAAGAACTCCAAACCAAGATCGTCAAATGTTTGTTTCATTTCCCCTAAATATTTATTGCCTAATTCATCAAATCCACCATTCGCTTCAAATTCATCGATGAATGCATTGATGTCTTCTAATAATTCTTCATTTTCTAACTTCACAGCCATCGCCCAAGGTTCTGTATTTTCTTGAAATTGCTCTAATAAAGCAACTGTCGAGTCTGGATAGGATTTTTGAGCGTTATAAATAGTCATTTGGTCATATAAAAAAGCATCTGACTTTCCTTGTGATACTTCTAAAATCGCAGTATCTGCTTTATCAACGGTATTGACGGTTGCATTAGGAAGTTGCTCGGTTACGTATAAGAATCCAGTTGTCCCTACCTTAACTGCAATATTTACCCCTTCTTGATTTAAATCCTCGGCACGTTTGATACCACTGTCTTTATTAGCCAAGATTCCTAAAGTAGAGTGTGCATATGGTTTTGAAAAAGAAACACTCTCTGCACGATCTGGACGAATCGACATAGAGGAGATAATAACATCGATTTTTTCAGATTGAATAGCTGGAATTAATCCACTCCAGGAAATATTTTCAATTTCGACATCTCGATCT
Source organism: Jeotgalibaca sp. MA1X17-3 (assembly GCF_021513155.1). NCBI lineage: Bacteria > Bacillati > Bacillota > Bacilli > Lactobacillales > Carnobacteriaceae > Jeotgalibaca > Jeotgalibaca sp. MA1X17-3. The sequence goes on along the minus strand of NZ_CP090983.1, from coordinate 1,378,891 downwards.
AAGTACTCACCTAATGCATAAGCTAAATCAACACTAATTCCTTCTGGATCCCCTTTTGAGTCAGTTGTTTCAAAGGGTGGATATTGCAATTCCATTCCTACGGTTAGCGTATCATCCTCTGCTTGTGCACAACCACCCAGAAATACCATAGCTGAAATAGCTAAAGTTGTTATCATTTTTTTATTCATCGATTTTATTCCTCTCACTTGCTATATTTTTTTAATAATAACTGTTGTAAGAAGCATAACGAAAAAACAATTAATTCATAAGAGTTATGCTCAGAAAGGCTATTTTTTACTAATTATCTAAAGGAAGAATGATATTTTCATTACTAGATAGTAAGCATAAGTAGGTTTCTGTTACTGGTTTTCCTTTTATTTCCATCAAAGCTTGTCTATAAATATTCATTTGCCCTTTATACTTTTTAATGATCTTTTCTGCTTTTTCGCCGATATAATCTGTTTTGAAGTCAAAAAGAATAAGATGATCAGAGTATTCAATATATCCATCAATAATCCCATGAATTAAGATATGGTCATCAGACTCTCTTGATATCCCTTCAAAAATATTACCTGCTTTCATGAGCATGGTAAAAGGTACTTCTCTTTTTACTAGTTCCGATTCTTTTCGAATAGTTTTCCCTAAATCCGTTTGAAAGAAAGTAATGATTTGGTCTTTATTTATAAAAGGAGCAACATTTTCGTTCATAATTCCTTTTTCTACTAGATTCTTAATCAAGATTGTAATTGATTTTAGTTCAATAGAATGGTCTAAAGATACATTTTGCATCACATAATGAACGGCTGTACCAATTTCCGCATGAGTCGGTCTGACATTTTCTTGCATGAAAGCTGGCCGATTGAACTCTGGTTCAACATACCGGGAAACAGCCTGTTGGGTATCAAAGTTTAACTGGAGTAGCTGTGTTTGGTCGGGATCCTCAAATAATCTTTTAATTTCCGAAACACTTTGATAGCTAGTTGTTTGAGTAGCAATTTGGTGGGGATACTCTGATTCCATTAAACGAAGAGCTAAATTGAAATCAGCAACTCCTTCTTCTTTTTTATCATCAATATTTTCTTTTGAAAGTAGAAGGATTTTCTTTTGCCAATCTTCTTCCGGTTCCTCTTCTAACTGAACCGTTACGATGTTTCCCAAAATATCTGCTGCATGTTGGAAAGTAATTTTAAAATCAACTGGATATTGAGTTAGTTCCCCACGGTATTCCTTTGAAATACTATCAGGATCGATGGTTTGATGTCTAAATAAGGCTAAGCCTATCCATTTCATCATCGTATTACTATTCAATCGCAAATGATTGGGGAGGACTCTTTTTGTTGATTCATCCACCGCCCCCCATTCTTGCCAAACTTTCTCAACAGATTCATAGGTTCCTATTAAGAATAATTTTTGTTCTGCTCGAGTGAGTGCGACATATAGCTTTCTCATCTCTTCTGCAAGTAAGTTTTTCTTTTTCTCTTTAGCTAATGCACTTTTGGTTAAGGAGTTGAATCGGATCCGATTTTCAATATCAAAGTAATCTGAGCCAATGCCATACTCTTCTGAAAAGATATATTTTCCTTGAATATCACGCATATTAAATTGTTTAGATAAGTCCATAACGAATACTACTGGAAATTCTAACCCTTTACTCGCATGGATAGTCATGATTCGGATGGCATCCTCATCTTCACTAAAGGTAGATGGTTCTGCCAAGTCTTGATCACGTGACTGAATTCGTTCAATAAAACGAATAAATTGGAATAAACCTTTAAAGTTTGTGGATTCATATTTTTTTGCACGTTCATACAGTGCATGAAGATTAGCCACTCTTTGTTTACCCGCACTCATTCCTCCTACATAATCTAAGAAATGAGTGTCTACATAGATACTCCAAATTAAATGTACCAAATTATTTTTGCGGGCTTGTTCTCTCCACGTATTCAGATGATTTAAAAAGGCAGATATTTTTTGATAATTCTCTTGATTTTCAGAAGACCAATCCATTCGCTTTTCTTCATACGATTTTTTAAACGTATAGACGGCATCTAAAAAATCTCCACTTGTTTGTTGAATACGAATCATTGCAAGTTGTCGTTCATTTAATCCAACTAAAGGAGATCTTAGAACTGCGGCTAGAGCAATATCTTGACGCGGATTATCAATTACCTTTAAAAGAGAAAGAATGACGGATATTTCTGTTCTTTGGAAAAAACTTTGCGAATCATTTAAAATAACGGGAATCCCATATTCTTTAAAGGTTTCTAAAATTAACAAGTTATTGTTTTTGGTTGGAGTAAGCAAAACGACATCTTTATAAGTAACCGGTCGTTCCGCTTTTAGTTTTTTATCATAAATCATGGTGTCCTCGTCTATTAAACTACGAATTTTTTGGGCGACCATTGTAACTTCTCCAGTTGCTTTGTCATCAATAACCATTTCTAAAGAAGGATCAGACTGCAAGGTATGATTCTCGTCAAATGAACTGTCAAAATCATCCAAGTCATTTTCTTCCTTAATGTAAAGCATAATTTCAGTTTCTTGTTGGTTCCCAGTTGGAAAAGACAAGTTTCCTTGTTTTAATTCGGCTAATTCATCATAGTCCATTTGACCTACTTCTTTATCCATCAATTGAGTAAAGATGAAATTTGTAAAGGAAATGACTTCTCCTCTTGAACGGAAATTTTCTGCTAAAATAATTCGTTCGCCGTTTAACGATTCTCCATATTGTTGGTATTTTTTTAAGAACAAACCAGGATCTGCTAATCGGAATGCGTAAATAGATTGCTTTACATCACCGACCATAAATAAATTTTCCGTTTCTGGTTGATGACGGGTTACTCCGTATAAAATACTCTCTTGAAGTTTATTCACATCTTGGTATTCGTCAATAAGTACTTCTTCGAATTTCATACGATAGTAATTACTAGCCTCACTAGAAGTCCTCTGTCCATCTTTTAAAGGAGAAAGAATTTCCAAGGTAAGATGTTCTAAATCATTAAAGTCAAGAGTATTTCCAGCTAGCTTTTCAGACCAATAATGATTCGTAAAACGTTTCGTAACACGAATCATTTCTTCTACATAGGGTTTTGTATTTCGAATGACTTCTTCTTGCTCTTCTTTTGATCTCATAAAATAAACTTTTTTCAAATTTTGAAGGTCTGTTTTAGATTTATCTCGTAATGATTTCATTTGTTGAATTAATTCAACATCCGGATTGTCTTTCTTTTTAGCAGATAGCCATCGTTTGAACGTCAACTTATTCTCAATGATTTCGTAAGCTTCTTGGTATTTATCTTCTTTAATTGCTTGTTTGATAAGGGAGGCCATTTCTTTTTCTGATTGAAGGACCTCTCTTTGTGTTTCAGTGTTCGGATCTCCCATTCCTAGATGAATGGCCTGTTCCATATCATAGATACTTCCAGTCAATTGATCTAACACTTGCGGTTTAATCAGCTTTTTAAATAAATCACTATTTTCTAAGCCCTCTTCGATGGAATACATTCTTAACAGTCCTTGTAACCATTCATCGGGATCTGGATTCGCTCTGGAAAAATTATACAATGAAAAAATTAAATCTTTTAATCCATCATCATTTCGGTCGCTAGAATATCCTTTTGCTAATTCGTTGAAGAACGTTCGTGGTTCTCCATATAATATCTCTTTTAAATCTTCCCAAACATCTTCTTTCATCATTTCCATTTCAATCGTATCGGCCATAATTCGAAATACCGGATCAATATCAATTAAATAGAAAAAACGTTGAATGACTTTTAAACAAAACGCATGAATCGTGCTAATGTTTGCCTGTGGGAGTAAAGTTATTTGACGCAATAAATGATGATATTGTTCTTGATTAATGGCACTGTTAACTGCTTCTTGAATGGCAATCTGAATTCGTTCTTTCATTTCTGTTGCAGCAGACTCTGTAAAGGTTACAACTAATAGTTCATCTACATTCGTACCATTTTTAATTTTTTCAATAATTCTTTGAACAAGTACGGTAGTCTTTCCAGAACCTGCTGAAGCGGCAACGAGTAGATTACTTCCTGATTGGTGAATGGCCTGCCATTGTTCATCAGTAAAACGATCATTTTTAGTTTTTGGAGGGATCATCCACATCTTCCTCACTTTCACTTTTATCTGTTAATTCTTCCCGAAGTTTATTAAAAACTTGATTTTTTTTCATTTTTTCTAATCTTCGGTAACGATTTTCTTGTAAAGTACTATCAAATTGAGAAACAGCGCGATAAGGGCCTTGAACGGACGGCGTATATAATTTCCCTTTAATTGGATTCAATTGTAAATCTCCTGAAAGAATCCGCTCACCTGCCTCTTCAATTCTACGACGATTATTAGCAATGAGTAATGCCAATTCATCTGCAGTAACTAAATCATTAACAACTGCAAAATTTCCATCCTTTTTATATTTAAAAGGAAGTACAAGTGAAGAGCCACTCTCTTCTGCAGAAGGATCAAGTGCATCACTAATTTCTTTGTCTGCAATTAGTAAGCCTCTCCATTTATTTTCTTTCAGTAATAATTTTTTCCATTCATCGTCTGCTGGTTTTTCTAGCATTTCTAAGAATGGATTTTTTACATGAAGATAGAAAGCTCCTGCCGGAATGACCAATCCTGATAATAACGTAGCAGCATTGGTTAAGGCGACATCTAAATAAGTAATCATTTGCATCGCTAATCCATAGTAAGCTTCTGTAAAATCAAATGTATGTTGGCTAGATTTATAATCCAGAATGGATAAATATTGTTTGTCTTTGGAAGGTACAATATCAATCCGATCAATTTTTCCTCTGATAGAAAGAGACTTCCCGTCCTTTAAAGGGAAATGTAGGCCTTCTAAGACGTCAGGAACACCTGGTTGACCAAATACCGCTTCTGTACGTAAGTTTTGAAAGGCGGTATGCTCTTGATGGTTGTGAATGACCCAGGACATTCTTTGGATGGTTTCACTGAGTTGTTCTCGAATGAAATTCATTCGATTTGAACTAGAAAGGATTGCATATTTTTCAGTTCCAAATAAGTGCTGTAAAACTTGTTGTGTGATTTTTTCTACTTCTTTTTGTTCTCTCACATTCTTGGTACGAATTTTCTGAACGATATGTTCCAAAGCTTCATGATAAAATTCACCAGTACCTGCAGCAGAAAGTTCATACTTTTGTCTTTCTTTTAGGCGTAAACCATACTTTAAAAAATGGCTATAAGAATCTTCATAGTAGCTTTCCAATTGTGAAACCGATAAGTACAAATTTTTGCCATATAATTTTTCTGCAATTTCAGCCGTTAGAGGAACGGGCTGATTTTTATGCCAGAGACTTGGAAACACTTGATCCATAATTTCTTTTGTTTCTATATTTTTTGATAGATACGTTAAAATTTTCCGCCATAGTACGGGTATTTTTTGGTTTGAAGTTTGTTGTACTCGTAATAACTTTACAAGTTGACTAATATTTTGATTTTTTGTGCCGGTAAAATTGATCGGATAAATGGCATCTGTTATATCTGCTGCTCGATGTTCAATCCGAATATCCATCTCGTTAGCGATCCTCTGCACATATGGAGAAAGCTTAGACACTCGATTACTACCATCCACACTAAAGGGATAGGTAATGAATATCTTTTCTGTTGCAGCAAGAAAAGATTGATAGGCGATAAAGGGTTCTGCAGCAGTTGATTCCGTTATAGAAGGCCGTATATATTTTTCTTCATTTTGAAGGGACTGGTGAAGGGTCTCTCTATCTTCTTCGGTTAATAACGAGTGATTTTCATGAACTTGTGGTAAATTCCCCTCAGTAGCTCCTAAAATATAAACAACTTTTGATGAAGAAAAACGTGCGCCATCCATACTAGAAAAAATAACTTCATCAATACTTGGAGGGACAATGCTGAACGTTGCTGCTTCAAAACCAGTCATCAACACTTCATGAAAGATTGCTTCATCGAAAGGTGTATCACCCATTGTCTCTACATACTCGTCCAATAAAAGTGTGAATGTTTTCCATACTTGTTCATGTTGTCGAGCTCGTTCTAATTCCTGTTTTTCTATAGCATCATCTCGCCAGTTTATCATTTGCTTATCGATTCCATTTTCTTGTAAGAATTGAAATAAAAGGATAGCTGCTTCTTTTCCTGTTTTTACTTTACTTATTTTTTGATAATAAGGTAGTAAAGTATTTTGCAAAAATTGTTTCATAAAATTTGCCTCTACAATTCCAAACGGATCAGCGTGTTCATTTTCTGATGAGTCATCAAATGAATAGATTTTCCAATCATCTTTTTTCATCCAAGCATTACCTTCAAATCCGTAAGCAAGCAATATATTTTCAGTTTTATCAACGACATCTCGGTATTCCCATAGAGAATTATTTATAAAATTCTCGCTCTCTTCTTTGGGAAGAAGCAGATCATTGGGAAGCATTAATTCCGTACGAAGCAGTCGCATAACATCAGGATATCTCCAATAATTCTTACGTATTTTATAGATAGAATCAATAAAATCAGTAAAAGGATGATGTCTCATTTCTTCAGCTTTATCATAAAAAACTTTTAAATGAGCACGAGAAAATAATGGTTTGAGAATCGTTTCGTAGTCTTCAACCCTTCTCGCTAATATTAAAAATTCTTTATAACGATATCCTTTTTCAAGTACCAAGCGATTGATACTATTGGCTACATGAAAGATTTCTGCTTGTTTTGTATCACAGCCCCAAATCTCCATAACATCCCTAGTAGCACCACTCCATTCCGTTTTCTGTCCTGTTTTTTTAAGGCCGGATGAAGAATGAATCCAGTAATCATCTAGTTCTAGAAACCCTTTCTCATATCCGTCTGTTTGAGAGTAGGGTTTCTTGTCTTGTAAAATATTTATCCGATTCTCTTTTGCAAAATGATACAAACGATGATAAGTAGCCCCACTTACATGAAATAAATTATGCAAATCAGGCAACGCATCAACATAGGGTTTGTCTAAGTCAAGTGAGATGGTTACTTTTTTCGCAGATTGTAAAAAGGAACTAATAATTTGCATTTCTTGAGCAGTAAATCGATAAAACCCATCGATATAAAGATAGACATCTTCCATCTGATTTTGTGCAATCGTTGCTGCTAAGAGCTCTAAAAGATCTTCATATTGCAAGAAGTCATTACCCATTTTCATACAAAAGCTCTCATAGAGAGCTGCTAATTCCTCCATTTTTATATGAAGATCCGTCTGACGAATAGAATCATTTGCTAAAGATTGACTGGATCGTAACTCTTGAGGAGTAATCCGTCCTGCTCTTAATTCTTTAAATAAATCAGTTAATTGAGCAACAAAACCTTCTTTATCAACTTCTTTTCGAAATAAAATAAGTTCTTCTTCTTTTTCTAAAAGGATTTTTCGTATAACCATGCTAATTCCCGCGTCACTTAATTGTTTTTTTTGAAAAATAGGATGATCTTTTAGAAAAAACCATGCTAAGCGACTAAAACTAAATATTTGTAAGTTAATCGATCCCATAAAAGAAGGATTTGGATTGTTTTTGAGTGCCCAAATTTCTTCCAGAATCGTCATTTCTCCTTCAAACTTAGCATGTTCCGGTACAATAATAAAGAACTGTGCATTTGGGTTTTCAATCATTTTCTCACTAATATCTTGGATGTATTCTTTTCTTTTATTTGTTGTTTGTTTACCAATAATAAATTGAAGGCTCATTTGTTCTAACCTCTCTTCTAAAAGGATAACGGCTCTTTATTTCCATATACTATACTTTACCATATCTTTCCTTCTTACCTATATGAGAATACAAAAAAAGCTCCAGTACAAACTGGAACTTTTTTGTAAATAATTATTCTAAGTCTTCTTGTTGAACTTGTTTAATGAGTTCATCAATTCTACTTCCGTAGTCAACAGACTCATCTCGTTTAAAGGCAAGCTCTGGAGTTCTGTAAAGAGTTAAACGTGCGCCTAATTCTTTGCGGATTAACCCAGTTGCTTTTTCTAAACCATCTTGAACTTTTTTACGTTCACTGGCTAAATCATCCAACGTACTGTAGTAAATCGTTGCATTTTGTAAATCTCCAGTGACTTCCACATCGGTAATCGTAACATTTTCGATGCGCGGGTCTTTGATTCTTTTAGAAAGAATATCATTGACTTCTCGTTGTACTTCTTGCTTGACTCTGTCTGCTCTATAGTTAGCCATAGTCTATTTCTCCTTCTTTGGAAAAGTGATTAGGTTCTTTTGATTTCAACCATTTCATAAGCTTCTACGACATCATCCACACGAATATCATTATAATTTTCAATCATCAAACCACATTCAAAGCCATTTTTGACTTCTTTTGCGTCATCTTTAAAGCGTTTCAAGCTTGCAAGAGTTCCGTCATGAATGACAATATTTTCGCGGATAATTCTTACTCCACTGCTTCTCTTCACAACACCACTTGTAACTAATGCTCCACCGATTGTTCCTACTTTAGAAACAACAAACGTTTCACGAATTAATGCTTGACCAGTAACTTTTTCTTCAAACTCAGGGTCTAGCATTCCCTTCATCGCTGTTTCAATTTCATCAATCGCATTATAAATAACTCGGTGTAGACGAATATCAACTTTCTCTTGTTCTGCTTGAACTTGAGCTTGAGGAGTTGCTCGTACGTTGAAACCGATAATAATAGCGTTACTTGCTGCTGCTAATGTAATATCACTTTCATTAATTGCACCCACTGCTGAGTGAATAATACGTACACGAACGTCTTCTACTTCAATTTTCTTCAAGCTACCCATTAATGCTTCTACGGAACCTTGAACGTCACCCTTAATAATAACACTTACTTCTTTCAAATCGCCCTCTTTTAAGCTATCGAACAAATTATCTAAAGTAACTCTGTTATCGGAAGAACGTGATTCAATTTGAGCACGTTTTGTTCTATCTTCTCCAACTTGACGTGCTGTTTTCTCATCTTCAAAGACAACAAAACGATCACCGGCTTGAGGTGCATTATTTAATCCTGTAATTTCAACGGGCATAGATGGATATGCTTTCTTCACTCTACGTCCTTGATCATTTGTCATAGCTCTCACACGACCATGTGTATTCCCAACTACAATTGGATCACCGATTTTTAGTGTTCCTGCTTGAACAAGTAAAGTTGAGATTGGTCCTTTTGATTTATCCAAACGAGCTTCGATAACAGAACCAATCGCCAAGCGATCTGGATTTGCTTTTAACTCTTGGATTTCAGATACTAATAAGATCATTTCAAGCAGTTCGTCAATACCTTCACCAAATTTTGCAGAAATATTAACAAAAATAGTGTCTCCACCCCATGCTTCTGGAATCAAAGCATGTTCAGTTAGTTCTTGCATGACACGGTCCGGATTAGCAGTTGGCTTATCAATTTTATTGACTGCAACAATAATCGGTACATCTGCAGCTTTTGCATGGTTAATTGCTTCTACTGTTTGAGGCATAACTCCGTCATCTGCTGCTACTACAATAATCGTAATATCGGTAACATCAGCACCACGAGCACGCATCGTTGTAAAGGCCGCGTGTCCTGGAGTATCCAAGAACGTAATCGTTTTTCCATCTGTTTCAACTTGATAAGCACCAATATGTTGAGTAATTCCACCCGCTTCACTTAAGCTTACTTTCGTGTTACGCAGGGAATCTAGTAAAGTGGTTTTACCATGGTCAACGTGTCCCATAATCGTTACGACTGGTGGACGAGTTGTTAGGTTTTCTTCACTTTCATCTTCTTCACTCTCAAAATAAAGACTTAAATCAGAGATATCAACACTTACTTTTTCTTCTGCTTCAATTCCATAATCTGTTGCAATAAGTTCAAGTACATCTACAGGAAGTGGTTGGTTTTGTGTTGCAACAACCCCCATTAAGAAAAGTTTCTTGATTATTTCAGCAGGCTCTCTGTGTAGCTTCTTAGCAACATCTTGTATATTCATTCCTTCTGTATATACAAAAGTTTCTGGTAATTCACGGAATTTTCTTTGTGGTACAGGTGGTTTTGGCTTACTATTATATCTGCCTTTTTTACCTCGAGTATTTTTCTTATAAGGGTTATTTCTCCCTCTATTTTTATTTGTTGGGTTCGAGGTGTTAGACCCACTGCGTTGAGGTGTACTCTTTGCAGCTGGTTTTTGTGCGTTCGACTTTTCTTGAGTTGACGGAGAAGTCGCTGTTTGATTTGGTTTCGTTTGGCTTTTAGCTGGGCTAGTCTTACTCTTAGTAGCAGCAGGTTTTGCCTGGTCTTGTTTCTTTGTAGTACTTGCAGCTGGTTTTTGTGCCGGCTTACTTTGGGGATTCTTATTCTCACTTTGTTTTTTCATCATTTCATCCATTTTTGTAACATCCCCATCTTCCATTGTGGACATATGACTCTGAAAGCTTAGTCCGATTTTGTTTGCTTGTTCCAGTATTACTTTACTGGGTACTTTATGCTCCTGGGCATATTCGTAGACACGTTTTTTTACCATGTCTTCACCTTCCCTTATTTCATATTTTTCTCGTTCCTTTCAATTTGTAATAACTTTCTGCAAAACCTTTATCTGTAAAGGCACAAATGGAACGACTTTTGCCTACTGCTTGACTGATTTCATCTGATGTATGTTCAGTAGAAATCGGTATTTTATAAAATTGACATTTATTAATCATTTTTTCTTTTGTATTCTTACTTGCATCTGAAGCAACCAATACTAATTTTGCTTCATTTTTTTGAATAGATCGAATGGTCATTTCTTCACCAGTTATTAACCGGCTAGCTCTTAAAGCAAGACCTAACAATTGTAACTGTTTCTCTTCTGGACTCATAACAGACTCCTAGCTTTTTGGTGCTCTACATATTCGAATAACTCTTTGTAGAAGTCATCGCTGACATCCATTTCAAACTGACGATTCAAAAGATGTTTTTTCCAAGCGTCTTGTACTAACGCTGGTTCAAGAGAAATATAAGCTCCTCTACCGTTCATTTTTCCAGTAGGATCAATGTTTAACGTGCCATCTTTACTTTTTACAATTCGGATCATTTCTTTTTTTGGTTTCATTTCATTCGAAGCAATACAACGGCGCATAGGTATTTTTTTATTTTTCAAAAATAGTCACCTCGTTATTAATCTTGATGATCTTCTAACAACTCATTGTAATCCTCTTCCGGATCAAGTTCAACTTCTGCAATTCGATCTTCTACATCATCAGCGGTAAGAACATCTTCTGCAAGTTCTTCTTTTGTATTCAATTGCTCCTCTGATTCCGTTTCTTCTAACTCTTCAATATAATCATTGACAGAAATATTTTCCGGATTAGCTAAAAGATGTTCAATAGGCTCAGAATTGGTACGAGTTGCTTCTACTTCCTCTTCTTCAGGTACTACCGCTTTCGCTTCACCAGATGCAATTTTTTTAGCCATTATATTATTATAATCACTCTCAGATTTGATATCGATTTTAAATCCAGTTAGCTTCGCTGCTAAGCGAGCATTCTGTCCTTTTTTACCAATAGCAAGAGATAATTGAAAGTCTGGAACGACTACGGTACAACTTCCTTCTGCCGGATGGAAATCAACATGAACGACTTGTGCTGGGTTTAAAGCATTTGCAATATAAACAGAAGGCTCTTCATCCCATTTAACAATGTCCATATTTTCTCCTCGTAATTCATTAACAATTGTTTGAACACGTTGTCCGCGAGGGCCAACACAGGTTCCAACTGGATCAACATTTACATCACGAGAACGAACAGCAACTTTCGATCGATCTCCCGCTTCACGAGCAATGGAGACAATTTCTACAACACCATCGTAAATTTCTGGTATTTCTTGCTCAAATAATCGTTTCAACAAATCTGGATGGCTTCGGCTTACATAAATTTGAGGGCCTTTTGAAGTGTTATCCACTTTTGTAATATAAACTTTTATACGATCATGTGCTTGAAATTCTTCACCAGGAATTTGTTCTTGTTTAGGAAGAACGGATTCAATTTTACCTAAGTTTACATAGATATAGCGAGAGTCTTGACGCTCTACCACTCCTGTTAAAATATCATTTTCATAAGCAATAAACTCATCATAAATAATACTACGTTCCGCTTCACGGATTCGTTGCATAATTACTTGTTTTGCAGTTTGAGCTGCAATTCGACCAAAATCTTTAGGTGTTACTTCGAAACGAATTTTATCACCTAATTCATACGCTTTATTTTTTTCTAATGCGTCTTCTATGCTTACTTCTAAAGTGGAATCAAATACCATATCGACTACTTCTTTTACAGAATAAACGTGGATATCTCCTGTTTTATCATTAAATTCAACTTCCACATTTTGAGCTTGTCCATAATTTCTTTTGTAAGCAGAAATTAATGCAGCTTCTAGTGCATTTACGACAATCTCTTTAGAAATCCCTTTTTCTTTTTCGAGGACATCCAAAGCATTCAGCATATCTTTATTCAATTTTTCTTCACTCCCGACTATTCCTTAAAATTTGATAGCCAATCTAGCTTTAGCAATCTTTTCACGTGGAATTTCAATAGTTTTTGTTCTTGTTTTTATTCTAATTTCTAAAGAAACAACTTCATCCGTAACAGATAAAAGAGTCCCTTCATGAAATTTTTCACCTTCAATTGCTTGATAGTAAGAAAGATTCACATAACTTCCAATTGCATTTTCCAGGTCTTGATCTGTTTTTAATGGCCGTTCAGCTCCAGGTGAAGATACTTCTAGAAAGTAGGCTTGAGGAATTGGATCTGGATCCATTTCATCTAACAAGTCACTTACCTTTTCACTGACCCATGCACAATCTTCAATATCAATCCCACCCGGTTTGTCGATATAGAGTCTTAAAAACCAATTCTTTCCTTCTTTTAAAAATTCAGTATCAACCAATTCAAAGTTCTGCTCTTCCAAAATAGGTAAAACAGCTTCTTTTACAACATCAATTACTCGGCTCACAAAAACCCTCCCTTGTATATTTTAACAATTATTAATTATGGCTTATTGCGTTAAAAAGAGCGAGCGTTTCCGCTCACTCCCTCCGCAAGATTTTTATTCTTTCCTAATCATACACTACTTTCATGATAAATGCAAGAAAAGGCTTTGTTATAGACTTTTCGAGATTAAAAATCGAATAAAGAGAGCTGATTTTCATCAGGAAGATCCTTTAATACGTCATGTTCTGTCATATATTCGATAATTGTTTTAGAAACTTTACCACGAATAGCTAAATCTTCTTTGGATAAAAATGGTTTTTCTTCTCTAGCCTGAATAATTTGACTAGCTACGTTGACCCCTAAACCAGAAATAGCGCGAAATGGTGCAATCAAACTATTGCCTTCAATAATGAACTTAGAGGCATCTGATTTATCAAGATCTACCATTTTAAATTCAAATCCACGCTCTACCATTTCATTGGAAAGCTCTAAAACAGTTAGTAGATTTTTTTCTTTAACAGAAGCATCCATACCTTTGTCCATAATTTCTTTCATGCGTGCTTTAATCATTTCTTTTCCTTGAGCCATAGCTGCTAAATCAAAATCATTCGCTCGTATAGAGAAGTATGCACTGTAGTATAGAAGAGGATCGTGAACTTTAAAATAGGCAACCCGTAAAGCCATTAATACGTATGCTGCAGCATGAGCTTTAGGGAACATATATTTGATCTTCAAACAGGATTGAATATACCATTCAGGTACTTTGCTTGCACGCATTTCTGCTTGCCATTCGTCTGGAATTCCTTTTCCTTTTCGAACACTCTCCATAATTTTAAATGCCAGACCATCTTCCATCCCTGCATGAATTAAATAAACCATGATGTCATCACGACAACCAATTACTTCAGCCAAAGGAATATTATTATCACGGATAAGGACTTCTGCATTCCCTAAGTACACATCCGTTCCATGAGATAGTCCAGAAATTTGTAGTAATTCTGCAAATGTATTCGGTTTGGTTTGTTCTAACATTCCTCTTACGAATTTAGTTCCAAATTCTGGAATTCCTAAAGTACCGGTATTACTAAAGATTTGCTTAGGTGTTACTCCCAATACATCTGTACCACTAAACAACTTCATCACATCTGGATCATTTGGTGGAATGTCTTGAGGATCCATTCCAGATAAATCTTGAAGCATTCGAATAACCGTTGGATCATCATGACCCAGAATATCTAATTTCAAAACATTGTCATGAATTGAGTGGAAGTCGAAATGAGTCGTTTTCCATTCAGAATCTTGAGCATCAGCTGGAAACTGGATGGGTGTAAAATCATAGACATCCATATAATCAGGAATAACAATAATTCCCCCTGGATGCTGCCCTGTATTTCTTTTTACTCCCGTACATCCCTTTGCTAATCGATCAATTTCGGCGGATGAATAATGGTAATCTCGATCTCGTTCATACCCTTTTACATAACCAAATGCTGTTTTATCCGCAACGGTTCCGATAGTTCCTGCACGATACACATACTCTTCTCCAAAAAGATCTTTCGTATAGGCGTGAGCTTTTGCTTGGTAATCACCAGAAAAGTTCAAGTCAATATCAGGTACTTTATCACCATAGAATCCTAAAAATGTTTCAAAGGGAATATCTTGTCCATCTCGACTGAGTTTATTTCCACAGTTTGGACAATCTTTTTCTTCCAAGTCATACCCAGATCCGATCGAACCATCTGTAAAGAAATGACTATAATGACAATTCTGGCAACGGTAGTGCGGTGGTAATGGGTTCACTTCCGTAATACCAGTCATCGTCGCTACAAAACTAGATCCAACTGATCCTCGTGATCCAACTAAATAGCCGTCTTGATTACTTTTTAATACTAACTTTTGGGAAATTAAGTAAATAACTGAGAACCCATTTCCAATAATACTTTTTAACTCTTTTTGAAGACGCTTCTCTACAATTTCAGGAAGGTCCTCTCCATATAGACGTTTGGCTTCATTATAAGATAAATTAGTAATTTCTTCATTTGAACCATCCATATTGGGTGTATATAGTTTATCTTTAATAGGAAGTATTTCCTCAATAGAATCCGCAATTTTCTCAGGATTTTGAACAACGATTTCTTTTGCTTTATCTTTTCCTAGAAATTCAAACTCATCGAGCATTTCATTTGTAGTACGGAAATGGACTTTAGGTAAGAATAATTCTTTTCCTTGATTCATCTTAATAGAACCCAACAAAATTTCTCGATAAATGGAATCCTCTTCATTCAGATAGTGAACATTCCCAGTAGCAACAACCGGTTTATCTAATTCATCACCGATTTTTACGATTTGACTAATGATTTCCTCTAAGTCTTTTTCATTTTTTACCATTTCTCGTTTGATTAAACTACGATAAACGGGCTTGGGCATGACTTCCAAATAATCATAAAATTGAGCTTTCGCTTTCGCGTCTTCCCTTCCTCTTTGCATCATGGACTCAAAAATTTCTCCTTGACTACAGGAAGAGCCAATTAATAGATTTTCACGGTTTTCTTTTAGCAAGCTCCGTGGAATTCGTGGAGTTCGATAGAAATAATTGATATTAGAAGCACTAATTAATTTGAACAAATCTTTTAGGCCATCTTGATTTTTAGCGAGAATCGTTACATGGAAGGGGCGAGCTAGTTTATAGGAATCACCCTTACCTACTTCTTTATTCAATTCATGATGATAAAATATTTGATGATCCTCTGCTGCCTCCTTTAGGAATATCCAGCATAAATGACCAGTTGTTTCTGCATCAAATACAGCTCGGTGATGTTGTTCTAAATTGACATTATACTTTTTAGCGAGCGTATTCAGCCTGTGTGAACGCAGTTGTGGATGCAAAAACCTTGATAATTCCAACGTATCGATAACCGGATTAGGAGCATCTTCTATCCCATTTCTTTCATAACTTTTATTCAAGAAGCCCATATCAAAAGATGCGTTATGGGCTACTAGAATAGAGTCACCACAAAATTCTTTAAAAGAAGGGACAATTTTGTCTTCGGAAGGAGCATCCTTTAACATTTGATCGGTAATTCCGGTCAATTGAATAATTAATTGAGATAAAGGCTTGCCTGGATTAATAAATGCCTCAAAAGTATCGATAACATTCCCTTTGTACATTTTTACGGCCGCCAACTCAATAATCGAATCATAAACAGCGGAAAGACCGGTTGTCTCAACATCAAAAACAACATAAGTGGATTCAGCAAGTTCGGCATCAGTGACATTATATGCAACAGGGACTCCATCGTCTACAATATTTGCTTCCACTCCATATAAAATTTTTACACCATGCTTTTGTCCAGCAGCATGTGCATCTGGATAAGCTTGTGCAACCGCATGATCGGTAACGGCAATAGCTTTATGCCCCCACTTAGCTGCTTGAGCAACATAATCAGAGATATGGTTGGTAGCATCCATCTGGCTCATCTTTGTATGCAAATGTAATTCAACACGTTTTTCACCTTCTGGAGCAGTATCTTTTCGGACGGGAACTTTTACTTCGTTAATATCCCGTGCGGTAATCACTAAATCACGCATGTACATGTCTTCCTGAACGCTTCCTCGGACACGTACCCATTTCCCTTTTTGAATCTTTTCAAAATTTGCTTCATCTTTTTCATTTGAAGAAAACATTTTCACACTAAAAGAAGAACTGTAATCAGTAATTTTAAAGGTCAAAATTTTTCTTCCAGATCTTAGTTCGCGCACTTCAAAATCAAAAACATTTCCTTGTACAACTACCGAGCGTTCTTCTTCTTTAATGGTAATCATTTGACGAATATCCTCTGATTCAGGAATTTTATTTCCTAATTGTAAAATGCCACTACTAGCACCAGAATGACTTTGTTTATTTTGTTGTTCCAGTTGTTTTATATTTTCTTCTGCTTGACGAACCATTATATCTTCTTGCTCTTGTTTTCTTTCTAAGTACTTGACCCGTCTTTCTTCAGAAGCTTCTTGATTCACATTCAACTGAATTTGAAAGTCTGGAAATCCTAGTACCAAAAAATTTTGTTGAATAACAGATAAATAGTTATCTTTAAGATGATTTTGAGTTATTTCATTATCCATACTCAATAATACTTTTCCGTTTGTAACAGTAGGAGAATGTTTTCTTAAAATATCTTGGACAACAGGAGATGATATATTACTTCTTTCAACTACTGTCTGCCAGTAATCCAGTATTTTCTCATCGGTTAGTACGGCTTCCTTACATTTGATACGAATATCAATGGTCGCTATATTTTTAAAAGCCGTTTTTAAATGAAGATTTAGTGCTTGGAATACTTCAAAAGGCAGAATATCATTGAAATGAAATAAAAAGGTCCACGTTTTTTGCTTTTTGTAAACCAATACCTTTTCAATTTCGCCTCCTTCAAAATAAGGAAGATATTCTGGTTCATGATGAAGATTTATTTGTTCTAACAGTTGTTGAAAAAGTTCATGTTTATTCATTACGATTGATCCCTCTTTCAAAATGAAAAGATTCAAAGAATCCATAAAGGCTTTCCTTTGAATCTTTTTGTAATATACGAATTATTTATTTATAGTTTATCCACCAAAAAAGAAACGCTGGATATCATTCCAAGTTACTAATACCATAAGGATGAGTAGTAAACCTACACCAATAACCGTAATGATTCCTTCTTTTTCTGGTTCAAGAGGTTTTCCTCTGATTCCTTCAATTACATTAAGTAAAAGTTTGCCTCCATCTAAAGCAGGAATAGGCAGTAAGTTCACCGTTCCTAAATTTACACTGAGGAATCCTAAAAAGCTAAGGACACTTAATGCACCATAACTGACTACTTCTTCAGTAGCTGCATAGATTGCAACTGGACCTCCGAAGGCATCTATCTCAAACCCACTCGTAAACATGGAAAAAATTAAACCGAAGATAGAAGTAGCGATAAACCATGTTTCTTTAAATCCATAGGTTAGCTTCCCTAGGAAACTTGTATCGACAGGAGCAGCTACTCCAATCAAACCATATGTATTACCTGATTCATCCGTTTGACTTTTCGGTGTAACGGCAACCATCTTTACATCGTCTTCTTTTTGAACACTGAAGATTAATTCTTCATTCGGGTTCTCTTGAATGGTTTTCACTAGTTCTTGCCACGTCGATATATCAGTATCGTCTACTGCTACGATGGTATCTCCTTTTTGCAAGCCAGCTAATTCAGCTGGACTATTGGGTTGAATGTCACCCAGTAGATTGTCATCTAAAACAACGCCCCCTTGAAAGAAAGCCAATAGGGAGAAGACAATAATTCCTAAAATATAATTGTTCATTGGTCCTGCAAAATTTGTCATCATACGCTTCCCAAGACTCGCTGATTGAAATTGTACTTCAATTGGAGCAACTTGTATCTCTGTTCCGTCTGTTTCTACAATAATCGCATCTCGCTTAACAGAGTAACGTACAGGTTCGCTTTTACCAGGTGTGGTACCTACGAGAAACATCTCTTTTTCGATATCAGATGAGATTAATTCTAAAGGAACAGCATTCAATTGTTGATGATCCGATAAATTGATTTTGGTTACTTGGTTATCATCATCTACCGTAATTTTAACAGGCATTCCTGGTTTTAGATCAACATCCTCATCACCATACCCTGCCATTCGTAC
The DNA here is from genome assembly GCF_021513155.1 of Jeotgalibaca sp. MA1X17-3. Lineage (NCBI taxonomy): Bacteria > Bacillati > Bacillota > Bacilli > Lactobacillales > Carnobacteriaceae > Jeotgalibaca > Jeotgalibaca sp. MA1X17-3. The sequence continues at coordinate 1,360,274 of NZ_CP090983.1, read as the reverse complement.
ATATCCACCAATTGGAAGAATACGAATAGTATAGGTTGTGCCATTCTTGTGTGTGGAAAATATTTTCGGTCCCATTCCAATTGCGAATTCTCGTACTAAGATTCCAGCTTTTTTTGCAAAGTAAAAATGTCCAAATTCATGGATAATCACTAGAATACTAAAAATAATAATGAAGGTAATAATGGTTTGTATCAACTATAGCACTTCCTATCCTTACAGAATACGTTCATTTAATTAAGTTGGTAGATACTCAAAAAGATTTGAAACAAAGGCATTACAAAAAGGAGACTATCAAAACGATCTAAAATACCTCCGTGTCCAGGCAGAATTTTCCCAGAGTCTTTCACTCCAAAATATCTTTTAAAAGCAGATTCAGTTAGGTCACCCAACTGGCCTACTACCGATAGCAAAATCGTTAGAAAGACTAGTAGAAGAATTGATAAATTCATTTGATTGTAAAAGGTAACATAAATTAAGGAGACTACTACTGCCGTTGCTACTCCGCCAACAGCGCCTTCAATGGACTTGTTGGGGCTAATAACAGGAGCTAACTTTGTTTTCCCAAATTTCATTCCTAATAAATAAGCGCCTATATCTGTAGACCATACGATGAATAAAACAAACATGACTGTAAAAAACCCCATATCTGCGGTCATTAAAAAGTAATGGAAGCCTCTTCCTACATATAAAGAAGCAAGCATAAAGACTCCTGCATCATCAAAAGTAAATTCATTTTTAGAAAGTACCGTCATGACAAGCATCAACATTGCACCTAAGTAAAAAAGGTGGATCGTTGTAATTCCATTCGGTAAAAAAGTTAAATACGTTTCAGGCAACATTAAAAAAATCGTAGTTATTGAAGCAATAAGCCCCATTAAACTAAAAAACTTTTTTCTTTCATCATAAAGAATTCAGATATCCCTATTAATCCCAGGATGCAAGTACCTAAAACTAGTAACCAGGAACCGTACCAAACCATTGGAAGAAAGACAGCTACGGCAATTAACCCTGTAATTGTTCTTGTTTTCATTTTTTCACCTCATAACCCTCCGAAACGACGGTTTCGATTTTGGTATGTTGCAATTGCTTTTTCTAAAGAGGATACACTAAAATCCGGCCAAAATTCTTTTGTAAAATATAGCTCACTATAAGCAATTTGCCAGAGTAAAAAGTTGCTGATACGCAATTCACCACTTGTACGAATTAATAATTCAGGATCTTTGTAAGCTCCTAACATCCCAGTAAATAGATGATCGGATATATATTGTTCGGTAATTTCTTCTGGAAGTAAGGTTCCCATTTTGACTTCTTGTGCAGCATCTTGCATTACCTTGGTAATTTCTAAACGTGAACCATAATTAAAAGCAAAGTTTAGAATAAGACCTTCATTGTTTTTTGTTTTCTCCATGGCCTTATAAATAATAGACTTCGTTTTTTCAGGAAGTTCATCCACATTTCCAACTGCTGTAACTTTAATATTATTAGCAATAATTTCCGGCATAAATACATCAAAAAAATCAATCGGTAAATTCATTAGAAAATTTACTTCTTCATTTGGACGCTTCCAATTTTCAGTGGAAAAAGCGTACAATGATAAAACTTTTACTCCTAATGCGCTAGCATGGATTGCAATTTTTTTTACAGTATTCATTCCTTCTTTATGACCGAATACTCTTGGCATGAGTCTTTTTTTGCCCATCTACCATTTCCATCCATAATAATTGCTATATGTGCTGGAATCATTCCTTCTTTATCTAGAATTAATTCCTTCTTTTCTTTTGTATTATCAAATATAGCCATTTTTACCCCTACCTTTTTCTGTTTCAACTCCATTCATTTTATCAGACATTCCTATCAATACCAACATAGAATCTCAAATTACTGCTTTCTTATGAAATTTTAAATTATCCATTAAAAAAAGGAAAGAAGCATAATCGCTCTTTCCTTATAAAAAATTAAACGTCTAGTAGTTCTTGTTCCTTATTTTCAGCGATCGTGTCTATATTTTTTACACTTTCGTCTGTTAGTTCTTGAACTTTTTTCTCAGTCATATGTAATTCATCTTCCGTAATTTCACTGTTTTTCTCAGCTTTTTTCAAAGCGTCCATTGCATCTCTACGAATGTTTCGAACAGCAATTTTTGCGTTTTCACTGTCTTTTCCTACTAATTTTGCTAACTCTTTTCTTCGTTCTTCAGTAAGTTGAGGAATCACAAGTCGAATTAACGTTCCATCATTAGCGGGATTAAGGCCTAAATCACTTTTATAAATAGCTTTTTCGATATCACCTAAAACAGTTTTATCGTATGGAGTGATGGTTAGCATTCTTGCCTCTGGAACAGCGATCGTTGCAAGTTGATTAACAGGAGTGCTTGCACCATAATATTCTACCTCAAGGCGATCTAGTAGACTAGCATTTGCACGTCCAGCACGAATGGAAGCTAATTCTCTTTCAAACGAAGCCTCCGCTTTCTTCATACGTTCAGAAGTGTCCATTAATATATCTTTCATTTTTTACTCCCCTTTACTGTTGTACCTATTTCTTCCCCCATTATAACACGTCGGATATTTCCGGGTTTATTTAAATTGAAAACAACTAATGGAATATCATTATCCATGCTTAATGAACTTGCAGTAGTATCCATTACTTGTAGCCCTTTTGATATAACATCTAAATGGGTTAATTCTGTAAATTTAATAGCATTTGCGTCTTTTTGTGGATCAGCAGAATAAACTCCATCCACATTATTCTTCGCCATAAGAATAACATCCGCTTCAATTTCAGCAGCTCTTAATGCCGCTGTTGTATCTGTTGAGAAATACGGATTTCCAGTTCCACCTGCAAAAATAACTACTCTACCTTTTTCAAGGTGACGGATTGCTCTTCTTCTAATATATGGCTCAGCAACTTGACGCATCTCGATAGATGTTTGTACTCTTGTCGGTACTCCTTCATTTTCCAAAACATCCTGGAGTGCTAATGAATTCATGACAGTCGCAAGCATTCCCATGTAGTCAGCTTGTGCCCGCTCCATACCCATTTCTTCTCCAGTTGTGCCACGCCAAATGTTTCCACCACCCACAACAATAGCAATCTCTACTCCTAATTCTTGGACTTGTTTAATTTCTTTGACAAATTCTTTAATAATGGGAGGATTAATCCCGAAACCTGCTTTTCCAGCTAACGCTTCTCCACTTAACTTCAAAATGACGCGTTTATATTTTGGTTTTTCCATAACTTCTCCTCCTATTTCGTCCATTTAGATACTTACTTGCTTCATACTCTATACACACAGAAAGCCTGAGACAACTGCCTCAGGCCTTGCCAGTATTATTATTTCTTAAGTTGACTCATTACTTCGTCAGCAAAGTTTTCCTGACGTTTTTCAATTCCTTCTCCTACTTCAAAACGTACAAAGGATTTAACTGTTCCACCTTTGGACTCAACAAATTTACCAACAGTCATATCTGGATCTTTAACAAATGGTTGATCATTCATTGAAATTTCGCTCAAGAATTTGTTTAGACGACCTTGGATCATCTTCTCTACGATATTTGCAGGTTTTCCTTCGTTCAACGCTTGTTCAGTAAGAACTTTCTTTTCATGCTCTAGTTCTTCAGTAGAAACTTGTTCGCGTGAAATGTACTTAGGATTGATAGCTGCAATATGCATAGCTACGTCTTTAGCTGTTTCTTCATCTGCTCCTTCAAGAACAGTCAATACAGCGATACGTCCACCTTGGTGTAAGTAAGAACCGAATACTTCGTTATCAGTTTTATTTACGATATCAAAACGACGAAGAGAAAGTTTTTCACCGATCACGTTTGTAGCATTTGTGATACTATCGCTCAACGTTTCTTCTCCAGATTTGATTTCTAAAGCTTCTTCTACGGTTGCTGGCTTGTTTTCTTCGATCGTTACAGTAATGTCTTTTACTAGGTTTTGGAAACGATCATTTTTAGCAACAAAGTCTGTTTCAGCATTAACTTCAGCAATAACTGCCGTGTTTGCATTAACATAAACATTTGCTAATCCTTCAGCAGCAATACGTCCAGATTTTTTTGCAGCTTGTGCTAATCCACTTTCTCTTAAGTGATCAACTGCTTCTTCCATATTTCCATCTACTGCTACGAGAGCTCTTTTCGCATCCATCATTCCTGCGCCAGTTTTGTCACGTAGTTCTTTAACCATTTTTGCAGTAACATCTGCCATTTTTATGTCCTCCTAATATAGTATCTAATTTTTACATAAAAACTGCCTCAAAAAATACAAAAGATGTTAGCTGACTTACTGCAATATCTTTGTTCTTTTCTGAGACAGCTCACTTTAAATTCATAATGAGTAAATCGTTTGTTTAAGGCTTATGCGTTTTCGTTGTTGCCTTCAACCACTTCAACGATTTCTTCTAAAGAAGTTGCATCTTCTGTCTCAGCAGTGAATGCTTCTTCAGCCTCTTGATCTGCTCCTTGATTTCCTTCAATCATAGCATCTGCCATTTTTCCGGTAATCAATTTAACCGCGCGGATTGCGTCATCATTTGATGGAATCACTACGTCGATTTCGTCTGGATCACAGTTTGTGTCAACCATAGCAACAATCGGAATGTTCAATTTATGTGCTTCTTGAACAGCGATTCTTTCTTTTCTTGGGTCAACAATAAAAATTACATCTGAATTCTAGGCATATCTTTGATTCCGCCTAAGAATTTTTCAAGACGATCTTGTTCTTTAACAAGCAAGCCGACTTCTTTCTTAGGTAATACTTCGAAAGTACCATCTTCTGCCATTTTTTCAATATCTTTCAAACGTTTGATACGTTTTTGAATCGTATCCCAGTTTGTAAGAGTTCCACCTAACCAACGGTGATTTACGTAATATTAGCCAGAACGAATTGCTTCGTCTTTGATAGATTCTTGTGCTTGTTTTTTTGTACCTACGAAAAGCGCAATTCCGCCTTCTTCAGCAAGTTTGTGCATGTAGTTATATGCTTGGTCTACTAGTTTCACCGTTTTTTGTAAATCGATGATGTAGATTCCGTTTCTTTCTGTGAAGATGTAACTCTTCATTTTTGGGTTCCAACGACGAGTTTGGTGTCCAAAATGTACGCCGGCTTCCAATAGTTGTTTCATTGAGATTACTGCCATGATTTGTTCCTCCGTTTGGTTTTTTTATTTTCCTCCCTCAATATCAACTATAAAAGCAACTTATCCCTAAGCACCCGCCTCTATATCAATTGAAGTGTGAAATTTGGTTATGCACCGTATTATATTATACCGTTACTAGATTAAATTGCAAGAAAAAAATATTATCTTTTTTAAAAAACATAAAAACATAAAATCATCTTGATATATGATGATAGATATCGCATACTATAAAAATAGTATAAATCAGGAGGTTGCTTCATGTTCTACAAAGTAGTTGTCCGTCTCATAAAAGTATTAATCTTTATCTTGAATGGGAAGATAGATATTCAAAACAAAGAAAATTTACCAAAGGATACATCATATATTTTAGCTGCACCTCATAGAAGTTGGCTAGATCCTGTCTATATTGCAGTAGCGGCTTATCCTCATCTGTTTTCGACGATGGCTAAACAAGAATTATTTAAAACTAGGTTTATGTCTTGGCTTCTATACAAAATGCATGGCTTTCCAGTAAATCGTGAAAATCCAGGTCCAAGTGCAATTAAACAACCTGTATCTATTTTAAAAAAAGGAGATCGGAATGTTTTTATTTTTTCTACAGGATCTCGTTATGATGATGCTGTCAAAGGTGGAACTTCTACGATAGCAAGAATGGCAAATGTTCCAATCGTCCCTGTTGTCTTTCAAGGTCCCTTTTCTTTTTCTGCTTTATTAAAACGAAAAAAAGGACATGTTCGATTTGGAAATCCAATCTATCTTCCTAAAGGAGTTCGTCTTTCACGAGAAGAACTTGCTGAAATAAATCAGAGAATTCACAAACAATTTTCTGTTTTAGACAAGGAAATTAATCCTGATTTCAATTATGAATATAAAAAAGAAAAAATAGAGCCATTTGGCTCTATTTTTTTACTCTTTAATTGTTCATTGATTGAAGACGATACATATCATAGTAGGTTCCTTCTAAAGCGATTAACTCCTCATGAGTCCCACGTTCTACAATTCTACCCTTTTCTAAAACTAAGATTAACTGAGCATCTCGTATGGTAGAAAGACGGTGTGCAATCGCAATGGTTGTGCGACCTTTCCGCATCTTCTCCATACTTTGTTGAATTAGATTTTCAGTTTCCGTATCAATACTTGCAGTTGCCTCGTCAAGAATTAATACTTTTGGATCGCGAATAATCGTGCGAGCAAACGAAATTAATTGACGTTCTCCACTAGAATAACTTGCTCCTCTTTCAATTACCTTCGCATGATACTCATTTGGTAAACTTTCAATGAAATCGTCTGCATGAACAAATTCAGCTGCTTTTTCAATAGCTACATCCGGAATATTTTCATCCATTAATCTTATATTGCGTGAGATGTCACCGTAGAAAAGAAAAGAATCTTGTAAAACGAGACCCATTTTTTCACGGATTTCTTCCATTGGATAATCTTTAATCGATTTCCCATCTATTAAAATATCACCTTCTGTAAACTCATAAAAACGCATCAGAACATTAATAATTGAACTTTTACCACTTCCTGTGTGGCCGACTAATGCAACGGTTTCTCCTGGATGGGCAGTAAAGGAGATATCTTTTAAAACGTCTTGCTCCCCATCATATGAAAAGGTAACATTTTTAAATTCAATTTTTCCATTAGTAATTTCTAGTCCTTCTTCTTCTTGTTGTTCAGGAACTAGTTCAGGATTATCTAATGTACTAATTACACGATAACTTGACACAATTCCATCCTGGAAGACACTTAAGTTATCCATCATCATGCCTAGAGGTCGGAAAAAATTAGTAATGTAGGTTGTAAAGGAGTAGATAATTCCTACTTCTACAAAACCATCGAAAGATTGAAAACCAAAAAGATAAAGAACCATCGTTAAGGCAATAGCTTGCAATAAACTAATAAAAGGATAAAGAAGCAATGCATTCATTTTTACCATTGCTATTCTGCCATTTGCATAAGACTCATTGATATCATCAAAATCTTTTTGTAATCTTTTTTCTTGTCGGAATTGCTGAATGATCGACATTCCTAATATATTTTCATTTAATTTTGTATTAAGTTCACTCAATCGTTGACGCATCGAACGATAAATTTGAGTGCTATATTTTTGATAGATCCAAACCATAAGCCCCATCATTGGTAAAAACAGTAAGAATAGTAGCGTAACTGATTTATTCAAAATCCACATAGCAATAAATACAGAAACGATACTTAACAGACCTTCTGCAAGAGCAAGAAAAACAGCCCAAAATTCTTTTATTGTTTCAGTGTCATTGGTAATTCGAGATACAATAGACCCCGCTGGTGTTTGATCAAAATAACGCATCCCTAGTCCATTTATTTTACGAAAGAGATGATTTCGTACATTTTGAACTGATTTTTCCGATGCCATCTTGAATATATAATTTTGAAAGTACATCGTGACCATTTTAAAAATAATAGTCAGCATATATAATCCAGCAAATTGTAATCCAATTTCAAAAGTAGCATTATTTTTAGTTACATAATCATCCAAAAATATTTGGATGATTCGCGGTGATATGACATTGGCAGCAGCTAGTCCGATACCGAAAAGCAATGATGTAAAAAATTGCTTTTTATAGGGGGCGGCAAATACAAAGATTTTCTTTAGGACACTCATTTGTTCTTTAAAAGAAAAAGATTTTGACCATACAGATTTTTCCATTATTCATCCTCCCCTTCCAATTTACTTTCTAGCTGTTGTTTTTCATACATTTGTCGGTACCAACCATTTAAAGCCATTAACTCTTCATGATTTCCACGTTCAGAAATTTTTCCGTCTTCTAAAACGATAATCTCATTGGCGTGCATCACACTACTAATTCGATGTGCAGCAATAATGGTTGTTTCACCATTTCTTTTTTCTTTAAGATTCTCTAATATTTTTTCTTCTGTCTTCGCATCAACTGCAGATAAAGAATCATCGAGTATCAACAATTCTGGATTAGTAACAACTGCACGAGCAATCGCAACACGCTGTTTCTGACCTCCTGAAAGAGACACCCCACGTTCACCTACTAAAGTATCGTATCCATTCGTAAAGTCTAAGATATCTTCATGAACGTCTGTAATTTTAGCTGCGGACTCTACTTCTTCTTGAGATAGAAATGGATCGGCAAAGCGAATATTATCTCTAATATTTGTTGAGAAAAGGAAGTTATCTTGTGGAACATATCCAACTCCATTCAAAAGGCTATCTAGAGTATAATGGCGAATATCAATTCCATTATATTGGATGGAACCAGTATATTGATCATACTCACGAAGGAGTAAATTGAACAACGTACTTTTACCTGAACCAGTTCTTCCAACAATCCCTAAGGTTTCTCCTTTTTTCAAAGTAAAATGAATATCAGTTAATGCATCATGCTCTGCATTCACATATTGAAAACTTTTGATATCCACTTGTAAATCGCCATCTAAAGATTGATTGATTGCTCCATCCTTTTCAACGATATGGGACTCCTCTGTCATTAACTCCTCAATTCGGTTATAACTGGCACTTCCTCTTTCTAAAACATTAAGTAAACGACCGGCTGCTAACATAGGCCATCTCATTAATCCAATATAGCTAAAGAAAGTAACTAAGGCACCAATTGTCATTTCCCCATTCATGATGAATAATCCACCAAAAATAAGAGAAAGTGCATATGAAATTCCAATAATGAAATTAATCGATGGACCAAACAAGGAATCAATCACATAAACTTCTTTATTTTTTTCTACTACATCATTAGTTCTTTTTTCAAAGTCCTCTATATCTAACTCTTCTTCTCCAAATGTTTTAATAACTTTAACACCCGTAATACTTTCTTGCGTTTTGTCATTCAAACCAGAAAAGGCAGCTTGTGCTTTTCGGAAATTTTTGTGCATTCTTTTTCCCAACAAACGAGCTACAATTGTTAAAGCAGGTAATGGAAGCATCGCTATCAATGTTAATTTCCAATTGACAAAAAATAGCATAGTTATAAGTGTAATTCCTCCAGAAGAAATAGAATCCGCTAACGTAAGAATTCCAGCTCCTGCAACTAAACGAATAGCATTCAAATCGTTAGTTGCATGGGCCATTAAATCACCTGTCCGGTATTTCTGGAAAAAGATGGCATCCATCTTCGTAAAGTGATGGAACAAACGAGACCGCATAATTTTTTCAAGTTTAGCTGAAGTTCCCCAAATTTTCATTCTCCAAATATAACGGAAAAGATACTGAGCTATTCCACAGGCTAAAATAATCCCTACCTGAATAAGAAGAGTTCGGCTAGTTAGTGTTTTCAGACTAATTTGATCAATAATATTTCCGACAATTCGAGGAGATATCACTTGAATAATTGCGACCATCACCAAAAAGAATATTCCAATACTATAAGCTTTCCATTCTTGTTTAAAGAACCATTTTAATCTTTTAAATATTCCCATTCACTTGATACCTTCTTTCTTTTACAAAAATAAAAAAAGTGGACCAAAAACATGCATCCACAATTTGTATCTATTCAACTTATTTTTTTTCTTTTTTGAAGATTGTGCCTTCATCGATGCCATAATTTGTTTTACTTTGCGTTCAGATGGCTTTTGTCCCATCTGCATCATCATCGATCGTAACATATCTTCAGAAAAAGGAGGGTTTTCTTCAAAATAATTCATCATATACTTACGTGAAAGAAAGAATCCACCCACTGCACCTAAAATTACTCCTAAAACTACAATAAAAATCCAAGCTCCTGTACTCATTCATATCCTCCTCCCAAAAGTTATCATTAAACCATTTTACAAGAATACCACAAAAAAAGAAATAGATATGACTGCTTTCTTCTTCTATTTTTAAATAGCAGACTTTTTTCATCTATTCTAGCTGTTTTTTATCATTCATACGAACATCTGTTTGATTACAATGTTTGACTATGCTACAATAAACATATAAATAATAGTAACGGAGATGATGCTCTCATGACAAAAAGTAGAGACACCCGGCAAATGGAAGTACTGCTTTTCATATATAACGAAGTACAGAAAAAGGGATATCCTCCAACTGTTCGTGAAATTGGAAATGCAGTCAATCTTTCTTCTACTTCCACTGTGCACGGGCACCTATCAAGACTAGAAAAATCAGGATATATTTATAGAGATCCTACAAAACCACGTGCAATAGAAGTTAGCGAAACTGGATTAACGAAACTTGGTGTAAAATCAAATCAAATGCCCTTACTTGGTACTGTAACAGCAGGAGAACCAATCCTTGCTATAGAAGAAGCAACCGACTTTTTCCCAATACCTCCTGATTTACAATATGTTTCAGAAGACTTGTTTATGTTAAAAATTCGCGGTGATAGCATGATTAACGTTGGTATACTAAGTGATGATTCTGTTATCGTTAGAAAGCAAACGTCTGCTGAAAATGGTGATATCGTTATTGCTATAACGGATGAAGATGAAGCAACCTGTAAAAGATTTTATAAAGAAAAAGACTATTATCGACTACAACCTGAAAATAATAGTATGTCCCCAATTATATTAGAAAACGTTCAAATCCTAGGGAAAGTAGTAGGGTTATACAGAAGTCATATTTCATAATTTTATTAAAAAAAGAAAAAGCCAGGGTAATTATAGTGACCCCAAAAAGTTAGACTTTTTTGCAGAGTAGATTATTCTACTCTGTTTTTTATGCGCTTTGTTTTAAAGAAGGTGATGATAATCGGTATTCAATTGGACTTAACCAATTAAGTTTCTCCTTCATTCGATCGTTATTGTAATAATTAATGAAGATCACTATTGCTTTCTTTAATTCCCCGTAACTTTTATAAATACGTCCATGATACATTTCCTGTTTCAATATACTAAAGAAGTTCTCCATTGGACTGTTATCGAAGCAGTTTCCCTTACGGGACATACTTTGGAAAATGTTGTTGTCTTCTAATTCTACACCATAGGCCTTCATTTGATACGCCCAGCCCTGATCTGAATGGAACATTCGTCTATATTTACACGTTCTCGAAGCCTGGATAGCGTCATTTAAAGCTGCTATAATGCTTTCGCCATTGGGTTGTTTAGTCACTTTAAAACTAATGATCTCGCGATTAAATAAATCCATAAATGGATCGAGGTATAACTTTTTAATTTGCAAACGACCTGATTCGTCTTTCTCATAATATTTAAACTCCGTCGTGTCCGTAGTGATTTTTTGATAAGGGATAGAGGAGTTAAACCGTCCATTTATACGATTAGGAGCTAGAACTCCGACGTTACCTTTATAAGAACTGTATTTTCGTGATTTTCGAGAATAAGATTTAACGCGGATATCAAGTTCAACCATGAGTCGCTGAAGCTTTTTATGATTGATTTCAACACCATACTTAAGTAACTCTTTTTTCATACGTCGGTACCCATAATCAGCGTGCTGCTTTCTTATAGTCATCATCACTTCTTTGATTTCTTTATCTGGGTCTTCTCGATCAAAACGTTTTTGCCAGTACATATACGTTGATTTAGGAAATTTTACGACCTCAAGAATGTCTTTTAATTTGAATCGTCCTCGGAGGGTGTGAATGACTCTTGAGATTTGTTCGTTGCTTTGTGCGATTCCTCGCTCCGCAACCTCCTGAGTTCTTTTAAAAAGGCGTTCTCTATTTCTAAACGATGGACTTGTTTTTTCAACTCTTCAATATGGGGTTCTTGAGACCCGTTGGTCTCACGAGACTCTTGGTCTTTAGAATGTTGATCTGGAGTCATTTTAGGCGGTCTTCCTTTCGCTTTAGAAAGGCCTTCCATACCTTCGCTATGAAAGACTTGAACCCATCTTGCCAAGAGACTGGGATTATTAATTTCAAGTTCTATAGCGAGATTCTGATAGGACATTTCTGTAGTTAAATATAACTCTACCGCATTTACCTTGAATTGAACAGAATAACTCTTATTTTGACGACTACGTTTTAAACTATCCTTTCCCATTGCTTTATAGCTATTCACCCATTTTTTAACAGTTGAATCAGACGTAACACCATATTTATTGGCGAGGTAATAATATCCCCCTTTGCCATTCATATAATCTTCAACGATTTTTAATTTCAACTCATAACTATATTTAGCCATGAAAATACCCCCAAAAGATAGATTTTTAAGGTCTAACTTTCGGGGGTCGGCTCATAATTCCCGGCTTTTTCTTTTTTAATATTCCATTAATGTGAAGATATCGTACCCTTTTACTTGTTCTCTTCCCTTTAAATCAAGTAGTTCGATTAAAAATGCAAGTCCAACTACTTCTCCACCAAGTTTTTCAACCAATTCAATTGTTGCTGCAGTTGTTCCACCAGTAGCTAATAAATCATCACAGACCAGAACTTTATCTCCTGGTTTTACAGCATCTTTATGGAGTTGCAACGTAGCTTCTCCATATTCCAAACCATAGGATACTTCTATTGTTTCTCTTGGAAGTTTCCCTTTTTTCTAGCCATCGCAAATCCACAACCTAGTCCCACTGCAACTGGACAGCCTACCATAAAGCCTCTTGCTTCGGGTCCTACTACCTTATCCACATTCATTGGTTTTGCATATTCGACAATCTGCTCGATTGAATAACGATATGCGTCTCCATCCGACATAAGTGGAGAAATATCTCGAAACGTAATTCCTTTTTCAGGATAATCCTCAACATCAGTAATATAATCTTTTAAATTCATTCTTTCTTCCTCCCATTACTATTCGGGTTTTATTTTCCAGATACCCAAGAGATCAATTGTGAAAAAGGATTATAAATAAACATTTTTTCTGCTTCAATTTTTTCTAAACGATTCTGGAAGGCCTCTGTGTCCTCTAAATTTATTTTTACAGGGTTTTTTATCGGGTTAAGGATGCCACTGTCTATTGTAACAAATTTTGCTTCAGAAAACACGGTCAACATGAAAATCAATATATTCTTATGAATATTTAAATACGTTGCTAAAGAATCTAACTTATTTCGTACATCCATATTTTGATGATTTCGAATATATCGGAATAAACTTGCAAAGTCTTTCTTACTTGGCATTCCCTCTAAATAAGCTTGCTTCATTGGATAACAATAAAAGTAGTAGTTATCAAAAGAATGATCGGATAGGAATTTTCGAACGTAGTCTAAATGAATAGGACAATCAAAGAAAACTAGATTTGTTAATTCATTAGGAAAAGCAGGGATATCATCCACTCCTTCCAATAAAACTGCAGCTGCATTGTTGGGTAGTTTATTAGCATATTTTTCAAAAACAGTAGCTTGGAAGAATAAGTATACGCTATTTTCAATTTCCAGAGAAGAAGCCTGAAAATTTGTACTACGCTTATCAAAATACTGGTTAGAGTCACTTTTAATATCTTTTAACTGCATTTGTGGCTTCGAAATATCACGCCATGTATTTATGGATAATTCGCCAATGATTGATACTGGGTCCTGCTCATTGAGATGATTGGATAAAACGCCTTTATTAAAACCGATGACATCTAGTTTGCTTTCATCTGATTTCAGTTGCAATTTTAAATGCCGATTATCCGCACCGATTTGTTTCATATTCTGAAGAGAAACATTTTCAATTCCGAAAATCGGTTTTTGATTATCTGTTCCAAAAGGTTTTAGTAAATCCACTTCTTCAAGAAGTTTAATAGTGATTTCATTCAAATGGAGCACTTCATCAATCAAAACTTTTTTTCCTTTTTTAATTTCTGAGCTTAAAGGTTCTGCATAAGTATTTATTCTCTCTGTAAATTTGTCAACATGGTCTATGTTCAAACTCATCCCAGCCGCCATTTGATGTCCACCGAACTTTACTAATAAATCAGATGTAGAAGATAAAGCTTTGAATAAATCAAGTCCATCAACACTTCTTCCCGATCCTTTTGCAATTCCAGTTTCCGAATTATAATGAAGCATGATAGAAGGTCTTCCTGTTTGTTCGGTCATTCGACTAGCAACAATTCCTAAAACCCCTTCTTGCCAAGAAGGATCTCCTAAAACAATAATATTCGGAAGGAATTCCTGTTCATCCATTTTACTTACCGCAGACTTGTAAATTTCATCTACTAAAGATTGTCTCTTTGTATTGGTTTCTTGGATGAAATTCACTAGTTTTTCTAGCTTTTCTTCATCAAATGAAATCAACAGATCAACCCCTGGAGTGGCATCGCCCATCCTACCCAATGCATTTAAACGAGGCCCAATTACAAATCCAATCGTCCCTTCATCAATTTCAAGAGCTTTAATTCCAGCATTTTCATATAGTATTTGTAAGCCAATTCGCTCAGATTTTCTTAAGATTTGAATTCCTTTTTTTACAATCCATCGGTTTTCATCTGATAAAGAAACTAAGTCGGCAACCGTACCGATGGCAGCAATATCGAAGAGTTCGAAGGGAATCCTTTCTAACAAAGCGGTGGCAACTTTCAGTGCGACTCCCGCTCCAGACAAATCTCCAAAAGGGTACTCTCCTTCTGGATGGCGAGGATGAATGATGGCATAAGCATCAGGAAGGTTTTCAGATAGTTCATGGTGATCCGTAACGATAACGTCTACACCTAGTTCTTTTGCTAATGAGATCGCTTCATGACCACTAACACCATTGTCACACGTAATAATTAATTGACTTCCTTGCTCAATCAGATTTCGAAAAGCTTTTGTGTTTGGTCCGTACCCATCGCTAAATCGATTTGGCAAATAAAAATGAACATTTCCACCTAACGTTTCAATCGTTTCGACTAAAATAGCTGTACTTGTTATTCCATCTGCATCATAATCGCCGTAAACAACCATTTCTTCACCATTTTCAATGCCTTGGAGTATTCGATCTACTCCTTTTTTCATGTCGTGCATCAAAAAAGGATCATGGTAAATGGTTTGCTCTTCAGAAATAAACTGGTTGATTTTTTCTGAAGTATCCAATCCTCGAACGAGGCATAACTTTATAAATGCTTCACTTGTCTTCATTTCTTTGGAAAGTGTCTTTACAAGGACTGGATCAAATTCTGATTTTCGTAATTCCCAATTCATTTTAGCAGCTAACAAATACATTCCCTCTCATTCTCTCTACCAAATACTGATTCAATCAAAAGAAAAACGCCCTCCACTTTGTTTGCGTTGGCGCTTCTCTCTTATAGTCATTTGAATCATTTTGTATATTACAGTAGAGTATTATTTCTATTTCGTTCTACAGTAGAATCGGTTGAATTCATTTGACTATCAAAAGTAACTTGGTTAACTAGCTCGTTTTCTAAACTTTTGATTTTATTGTCTTTTTGAACTAAGTTATTTTCTAAATTTGTAATTTTTCCTTCATATTCGGCTTTGGTATGAGTGATTGCCTCTTCTTTTTGTACATCTTTTTGGCTAACGAGCTGTTTCATGGAACGAAGCTCCTTATGGTTTCGCGCTGAAGACGTTGTGGAAACCAACAAAGTTAATAGACTTCCAAAGAGCAAGGAAACAAAAATGATAATGATTAAAGGAGCAGTAACTTTTCCAAACCCAAAGTTGACTGGAACACTTTCAACATTTATAACTGCAAACGTAATAATTAAAAGAATTAATAAAATACCAGCAACTAACCTCCACTGATTTTTCATTTGAACCCCATCCATTCTTATATAATTAATTTTATAAGTACTAGTATATGCAAATCAGTATTTCCTATTTGTTTAAAGGAATATCAAACTCATCGTAATCTTGTACAAGTACAGTGTGAGGGAAAATGGTTCGGGCGTCTACTTGTAATTGTTGTTGTTCTTTTCCTAAGTATCTAGAACTAACATGGGTAAGGTATAATTTTTTGACTTTTGCCTCTTTTGCCACTTTAGCAGCATCCATACAAGTAGAATGGAAATAAGCAGAAGCAATTTTTTGGCTATCTTTAGCAAAAGTCGATTCGTGGACGAGAACATCTGCATTCTGAGCCAACTTCACATTAGTTGCCCCTCGCTTCGTATCACCGAGGATGGTCACAATTCTACCTTTAACAGTTTTTCCTAAATAGTCCATTCCATTCACTACTCTACCATCTTCCAAAGTTACTTCTTCACCATTTTTCAACTTCCCATATAAAGGTCCAGCTGGAATATTTTCTTCCTTTAGCTTATTAACTAGTAACTCACCAGGATAATCTGATTCCTCAATTCGATAGCCATAGGAAGGAATCCCATGTTGAAGTTTGGCACAAGTTACTTTGAATTGTTGATCCTCAAAGATTACCCCATCTTCTTTAATTTCATGGAAAAAAATGGGATAACGAAGATGTGATTGGGAAATTCTTAAACTAGTGAGCACATATTCCTTGATTCCAACAGGTCCATAGATGGTTAAAGGAGTATTTCCACCTTGAAAAGCTCTACTACTCAAAAACCCTGGCAACCCAAAAATATGATCCCCATGTAAATGAGTGATAAATATTTTATTAATTTTTCTTGGTTTTAAAGTAGTTTTTAAAATCCGTTGTTGGGTTGCTTCTCCACAATCAAACATCCAGATTTCGTTTCTTTCATCTAATAACTTTAAAGCTAAACTACTCAAATTTCGGGCTGATGAAGGGACTCCAGCCCCGGTTCCTAAAAATTGAATTTTCATGTACGACAATCGTTCCCTTCTGTTTCATTGAGATGGAATATTTTAATCTACGAACTCAAACACATAATCCATAATGCGAACAACGTCTCCATCTTTTGCTCCACGTGCTCTTAGTTTTTCATCAATACCCATTCCTCTCAGCTGACGAGCAAAACGCATAATACTTTCATCATGCTGGAAGTTGGTCATGTAGAAGAGACGTTCTAATCTTTCACCATGTAAGGCCCAAGTCATATCAGGGTCACGAGTGATGGTGATTTCTTTGCTTTCTTCTTGGTATTCATACAGAACAGAGTCACTAAGTTCTTCTTCGTCATATAGTGGGAATGGATCGGTGTCTTCCAATACTTCCCCAGTGTAATTAAGAAGAGGTGATAGACCTTTATTTTGGTAAGCAGAAATGGAGAAGATTTTTGGTACTTCTTGGTCACTAAATTTAGCATTTAGCTTTTCCGTAAATTCTTTTAGGTTTTCTTCTGCGCCTTCTACATCCATTTTATTTGCAACAATAATGGTAGGACGTTCTAATAATTTTAATTCATAGTGTTCTAGCTCTTGGTTAATTGCTTCATAATCATCAAAAGGATCTCTTCCTTCTGTTGCTCCCATATCGATCACGTGTAGAATTACTCTCGTTCGTTCAATATGGCGGAGAAATTGAATTCCTAATCCAACTCCTTGTGAAGCTCCTTCGATTAACCCTGGTAAATCAGCCATCACAAATTGCATCTCATTAGGAGCTTGAACCATTCCTAGATTGGGAACCAAAGTAGTAAAGTGATAGGCTCCAATTTTTGGTTTTGCTTGAGAGACAACAGAAAGAATCGTTGATTTACCTACGGAAGGAAATCCTACTAATCCAACGTCAGCAATAACTTTTAGTTCTAAATCAAGTTTAAATTCTTGACCGGGTTCTCCATTTTCAGCAATTTCTGGGGCTGGGTTTCGAGGAGATGCAAATTTAATATTTCCTCTTCCACCTCTTCCACCTTTTGCAATTACATATTGTTGTCCAGGTTCAGTCAGATCACAAATAATTTCTTGAGTTTCTGCATTTCGAACAATAGTACCTGGGGGAACTTTAACAACTACATCTTTTGCAGATTTTCCATATTTACTTTTACTCATCCCGTTTTCACCAGGGATTCCTCTAAATTGACGATTGTATCGAAAGTCTAGCAAAGTACGAAGACCTTCATTTACTTCGAAAATGATACTTCCACCTTTACCACCATCTCCACCAGCTGGTCCACCATCAGGAACATATTTTTCTCGACGGAAAGCAACCATACCGTCCCCACCTTTACCGGCTTTAACACTTATTTGTGCACGATCCAAAAACATTGACATACTAAATCCTCCTTGGATATTCATGCTCCACGTGTTGGTTCATGTATCCGAACTTCTTTTTATTTTAATATAGACATGACTTCACTCTATTGTTGTAATTATTTTATAAAACTGACGCCAGATACTTTATCATCTTATAATTTACCATAACAACCCTTAATCTAAAAGGATATTCATCTTTTTTTTACTATCTTTTTCTTAAAATAGATATAAAAATACATAAGAAGAGCGGGATGTCCCCCGCTCTTCTAGTATTCTACTTTGTTAAAATTTTTCTTACATCAGCTAGGTTGATAATTTTTTCGTTTAAAGAAGCTAATGTATTCAGTCGGTTTTCTTTAATCGCTTGGTCTTCTACCATGACCATATTCTCATCAAAATAGGCTGTAATATACGGTACCATATCTTTTAATGCAGCATATTTATCATGTGATGTCGCATTTCCCCAAATAGCTTTTAAGTGATTAATCTGTACATGTAAATTCTTTTCACTTGTTGTTTCTAGTAAAGTAGAATCTACTTCAAAAGGTACTTGTACTTTATTAGAAATATTTACAACTCTTGCCAATGATTCCATAACTGCTTTAAAATCAACATCGCTGTGATGTTGTTGCAAAGTGAGCGCGTTAGAGAGAATGACATTTACATCATCTTCGCTTGCTTGTAAGACCGCTTCTTGAACATCATAAGCAATCTTATATTTGTTTAATTTTTGTTGAATTCTACCTTTAGAAAACTCGAAAATTTGATTTGTTAGTTGCTCTAAATGAGCAGGTTCTTTTATGGAATAAACCGATTGTAACAGTTCATTTAAAAGGCCTTTAAAAGAAAAGGTCCAGTTGTAAGATTCGATTATTTGGATGAGTCCAATCATCTGTCTTCTTAACGCATACGGATCATTTGATCCGGTCGGAATCATTTCTTGGATAAAGAAGCTAATAATACTATCTAATTTATCTGCTGCAGCTAAAACGGCTCCGATCACTGTTTGTGGTAGCACTCCTTCACTAGAAAGCGGTAGATAATGCTCTCGAATTGCCGTTGCTACTTCTTTTGATTCTCCTTGAAGTAAAGCATACTTTTCTCCAATAACTCCTTGTAGTTCTGGGAACTCAGATACCATATTAGACACCAAATCAAACTTATAAATATGAGCAGCACGATCTAAATGGTGAAGGGCTTCCGTATCCATACCTACTTTTGTCGCTAATAATTCTGATAACTGAGTAACTTGTTCCATTTTTTGTGCTAAAGAACCAATTTTAGCATGAAAAGAAACATTTTTAAGTTTCGCTAAGGAATCCTCCATACTCATTTTTTGATCCTCTTCAAAGAAGAAGATGGCATCATCTAAACGAGCTGTTAAAACTTTTTGATTTCCTTTTTTTACTTGGTCAATAAAAGCTTCATTCCCATTTCTTACAGATATAAAATGAGGTAATAGTGAGCCGTTTTTATCTTGGACTTCAAAATAACGTTGGTGCTCTTTCATAGAAGTAATGAGTACTTCATCTGGTAAAGCTAAATATTTTTCGTCAAAGTCTCCATAAAAAGCAGTAGGATATTCTACTAGTGAGTTCACTTCTTCTAACAAATCATCATCCATCGGAACATGCCAATTGTTTTCTTTTTCAATTTTTTGTATTTGTTGTAAGATCATATTTTTCTTTGGTCCATATCAACTAAAACAAATTGTTCTTCCAAAGATTCTACATAATCTTCTGCAGATTCTATACGTACTTCATTACCTAGAAAACGATGTCCTTGTGAACTGCGTCCAGATTGAACATCTAATAACTCAAAAGGAATGACTTCTTCACCTAGCAAGGCAACAATCCAATGAATCGGACGAATGTATTTAAAAGTGTGGTTACCCCAATGCATGGATACAGGAAAAGTCATTGCTTTAATTACGGTAGGCAATTCACGTAAAATATGTGTTGTTTCGCTTCCTTTTATTTCTTTATTCGCATGAAGATAGTCAATCCCTTTAATTTCTTCAAACGATAGATCATCAGGAGAAAGTCCTTGTCCTCTTGCGAAACCAATAGCTGCTTTGGTCCAATTACCATCTGTATCTACTGCAATTTTCCGAGCAGGTCCTTTCGACTTTTCAATAATATCTTTTTGTTTATCTGAAACTTCTTTTACCATAACAGCTAAACGACGTGGTGTTGCGAAAGAAGAAACATCACCATGTTCTATTCTTTTCTCTTTTAAAAAGGTAATCAGACGTTCTTTTAGCTGAACGCTACTATTTCGTACATATTTAGCTGGAACTTCTTCTAAACCAATTTCAAACAATAATGTTTTTTTCATTTGGATTCCTCCTTCAACAATCGTTCACTTTCTTCTTTAGGAAGTAATGGATAACCTAATTCTCTTCTCTTTTCTACAAATTTCTTAGCTAATTTGCGTGCCATATTACGAATGATGGCTAGAAACCCTGCTCGATCTGTAGCAGATACCATTCCACGAGCGTCTAATAGATTAAAAGCATGAGAAGATTTCAAAACGTAATCATAGGCTGGATGAACTAATCCATTTTCAATTTGTTTATTGGCTTCTTTCGTATATTCTTCAAATAAATTAAATAATAATTCAGGATCACTTTCTTCAAAAGAATATTTAGAATGTTCATACTCTGGTTGGAAGAAAATCTCTCCATATTTTACGCCATCTGACCAATCTAAGTCATAAACACTTTCTACATCTTGTATATAAGATGCAAGACGCTCTATTCCATAAGTTAGTTCACTAGTTACAGGATTACATTCTAGACCACCTACTTGTTGAAAGTAGGTAAACTGTGTAATTTCCATACCATCTAGCCATACTTCCCAACCTAATCCTGCACATCCAAGAGAAGGATTTTCCCAGTTATCTTCTACAAAACGGATGTCATGTTCTAGAGGATTAATTCCGATTGCTTTTAAACTTCCTAAATATAATTCTTGAATATCTTTTGGTGATGGTTTCATAACCACTTGAAATTGATGGTGTTGATATAAACGGTTTGGATTTTCGCCATATCTTCCATCAGCTGGTCGGCGAGATGGTTCTACATAAGCAGCATTCCAAGGCTCTGGTCCAATTGCTCGTAGAAATGTATAGGGACTCATTGTTCCAGCACCTTTTTCTACATCATAGGAATTTAGTAATAAGCAACCACGTTCTGCCCAATAATTTTGAAGAACTTGAATCATTTTTTGAACAGTCAATTTTTCTTCCATTTTAAAACTCCTCTATAAACATTTTCTTTGGTTCTGATTTATTAAAAAAATACAAAAACTCGTCTCCATGCTACATAAAATGCAGCATAGGGACGAGTATACTCGCGGTTCCACCCTACTTCTGGACAAGCCAGCTCTTGTGTTTCTTTAAAACTCTGATGTGCCTTTCCAATTAAATTAACCACTTGGCTCCCACTATCCCAAATTCGCTGAAGATTGCATTCAATTGTACTTTCATCGTCATCGTCTGTTATTCACTTATACAAATAATAGTAAGCATGGCCTTCCTCAATGTCAAGAAAAAATTATACTTCCTCTTCATTCTCTTCTATAACATCTTCTTTCGTGTTTTTAGAAGAACGTACCGGAATCGTAAAGGCATTCTCCCACTGATACATTTGATCAATATAGGATTTACTTTTGAGTTTCATTCCAACATATTCATCATAAAAGAAATCAATAAACGAACGGATCGCTTCTTTATTTTCTGGCTTTAATTTAATCGAACTCACTTGATCTGGAGAAATTTTTAAAAACATTCTCGAAAAATAGATTGCTGCAGGAGCAATATGCAATCGATTAGGATCTTCTGAAAAATGATTTTGACATAAAACACCCGAATATTTTGCAGAATAGTCAAAAGGTTCTTGTTTTGAACCACAAATTCGACATGCTTCTAATTCCGGATAGACTCCAAAATATTTAAGCATATTTACTTCAAAAATATTAGTAATCATCTCTGCATCAAATCCATTTGATATCGATTGATAACAAGAAAGAAGCAATTGAAAGATATGAGAGTTGGGGATACTATCTTCTATAGCTGCATCTGCTAGATTTGCCAAATAAGTAGCATATGCATTGCGGTAAATATCTTTTTGAATGGCAGAAAAAGTCTCTGCTTCTTTGTAGTCCTGAATAAAAGACAGGCCATTTTCATTTATACTTCCGATATAGGACGCATACGTAAAAGGAAGCAAGGCAGATTTCATAGGACTGTTGGATTTATTATAGTTGCGAATAAAAAACATTTTTTTCCCAAATTCCAAAGTAAAAATTTTAATTAACGCATCTTTTTCTTTGTGTTTTCGGATGGACAAAACAATACCACTAAACTCGGCATAGCCTTTTTTATTCATAGTCCTTTTGTCGGTAACCATAATCTTGTAAATAGGTTTGTTTATTACGCCAATCTTTTTGGACTTTAACCCAAAGCTCTAAGAAAATCTTATCTCCAAGCATGGCTTCAATGTCTTTTCTTGCGCGTATTCCTATTTCTTTAAGCATTTTACCGCCTTTTCCAATAATAATTCCTTTTTGGCTAGCTCTTTCAACAATAATCGTGGCATATACATGAACCTTATCGTTCTCATTTCGCTGCATGGAATCAATTACTACTGCTACAGAATGTGGCACTTCTTCTATTGTAAGTTGAAGAACCTTTTCTCGAATAAATTCAGATACGATAAAATACTCTGGATGATCGGTCAATTGATCTGCTGGATAATATTGAGGACCTTCTGGTAAATATTTTTTTATGGTTGTTAGCAAAGCATCCGTATTGTTACCATTTGTTGCAGAAATTGGTATAACTTCATCAAATTTGTGTACAGAAGTATAGTCCGTTATAATTTCTAAAATCTTTTCTGGCTTAATTTTATCAATTTTATTGATTACTAAGAACTTTGGAGTTGTAATTTTTTCGATTTTTTCCATGATAAAATTATCTCCAGGTCCTCGTTTTTCTTCTGCATTAACCATAAATAAAATAACATCGACTTGTCCAAATGTACTATACGCACTTTTCAGCATAAAATCATTTAAACGATGTTTGGGCTTATGAATTCCAGGAGTGTCAATAAAGACCATTTGAGAATCATCTGTTGTGACTACCCCTTGAATTTTGTTACGAGTTGTTTGAGGAGTATCGCTCATAATGGCAATTTTCTGTCCTACAAATCTATTTAATAATGTTGATTTCCCAACATTTGGTCGTCCAATGATAGAAATAAATCCTGATTTAAATGTTTTATTATTGTTCATACGTTCCTTCCTCCTTTAGATATATAATGAAATAAACTTTGGCAAAAATATGATTGCTGCTACGATGAGGGTGAAAATCCCCGTTACTAAAACAGCACCTGCAGCGATATCTTTTGCTTTTTTTGCAAGAGGATGGAAAGTATATTCCGTAACCATATCAACTACTGTTTCAAAAATTGTATTTAAAAACTCCATGATAATGACTAAAAAAATACAAGTAATAATAATAATCCATTCCATAGAGCTAACCTTAAAGAACCATCCCAAAAGAATTGGAAAAATTCCAAAACTAATATGTTTTCGCATATTTCGTTCTTCCGTTACAATCGTTTTGATTCCTTGAAGAGCATGTTTAATCGAAGCACTAAATTTCTTGTTTTTCCAAGCTTTTTTTGACGATGATTATTCTCTTTTAAGACCATAGGCATCCAATATCTCTTTCTGCAGATCAAACATTTCTTTTTCATCTTCAGGATTCATATGATCGTATCCATTCAAATGTAAGAAGCCATGCAGTGCTAGAAAACCTAGTTCTCTTTCAAAGCTATGGCCATACAAAATTGCTTGTTCTGCTGTTTTTTCTTGTGAGATAATAATATCTCCTAAATTAAATGGGAAATCCTCTCCCATACTTTCTAGGTTGATAGGGAAATCATCTTCACTATCATCATTTAAAGCAAAACTAATGACATCCGTTGCGACATTTTTATTTCTATATTCACTATTAATCTCTTGAATTCTTTCATTTGTTACAATCGTAACTGACATTTCTGCATGTTCTTGAAGTTGGAGATGTTGGGAAGCAAAAGTTAATAATTTTATAACTAGTTCTTTTTCCTTTGTCTGTACTACATTTGTTTCATCAAAAAAATCTATTTCTATCATATGGTCTCTCAATCCCTTTATTCTTTTTCATCATACGCACGAATAATATCAGCAACAACAGGATGACGTACTACATCATGAGCATCAAATGAAACAAAAGCAATTTCAGAAATACCTTTTAGTTTATTTTCTGCATCAATTAAACCCGATCGAACTCCTTTTGGTAAGTCAATTTGTGTTTTGTCACCATTAATAATCATTTTAGACCCAAATCCTAAACGGGTTAAAAACATTTTCATCTGTGCGGTTGTTGTATTTTGTGCTTCATCTAAAATAACAAACGCATCATCTAGTGTTCTCCCTCGCATATAGGCCAACGGGGCAATTTCTATAACACCCCGTTCCATCAGACGTGTCGTATGTTCCATTCCATAAACAGCATATAAGGAATCATAGATTGGACGTAGGTAAGGATCTACTTTTTCTTTTAAATCTCCTGGTAAAAAGCCTAAGTTTTCTCCAGCTTCTACGGCTGGTCTTGTAACAATAAGTTTTTGAACTTTACCTTCTTTGAGGGCTTTAACAGCCATAACTACTGCTAAAAAGGTTTTACCGGTTCCGGCTGGACCAATTCCAAATACGATGTCATTTCGCTTTACTGCTTGATAGTAATGTTTTTGACCAATATTTTTTGCTCGAATTACTTTTCCTGTATAGGTTTTACTAATTTCTTCATCATATAAATTAGAGAAAAAATCAGTACTTCCTCGTTGAGCCATTTGGATTGCTGTCACAATGTCCGTTTGAGAAATAGGAATTCCACGGCTAATTAATTCTTGTAGTTGGTTTAATAAGGATTCGACTGTCTCATTATGTTCTTTTGTACCTTTTATTTCAATGTGAATGCCTCGGATGTTAATAATGACATCTAAAGCTTCTTCTAATAGTTGGATATTCTTATCTTGCGATCCCAATAATTGTGGTAATACAGATGGATCTTCTACCTCCATATTAATGGTTACGGGATATTTTTCATGATCAGTCAAATATACTACACTCCTCCGTAATGGTTTAGTGATCTAATTATAACATAATCAGAGCTCCCAAATGTATGTTTTCGTTCCATATATTCATAAGCCGTTTACTTGTTCGTACATTTAGAAGAAAAAACAGAAAAAGCCCTAGACATAAGTCGAGGGCTCTCTATGCATTTCTTATTGTTTTCAATTGATATTAGAATTTGCGTTTTCTAGCAGCTTCTGATTTCTTCTTACGCTTTATACTCGGTTTTTCATAGAACT
Source organism: Jeotgalibaca sp. MA1X17-3 (assembly GCF_021513155.1). Lineage (NCBI taxonomy): Bacteria > Bacillati > Bacillota > Bacilli > Lactobacillales > Carnobacteriaceae > Jeotgalibaca > Jeotgalibaca sp. MA1X17-3. Next base: position 1,334,786 of record NZ_CP090983.1, on the reverse strand, counting down.
CCCGCTTACGTGCTTCCTGAAGAGTACCCGTCTTGGAAACATCACGTTTAAAGCGACGAAGAGCGTCGTCAAGAGATTCGTTTTTACGAACTGTTGTCTTTGACATCAACTAATCCCTCCCTCCGAGCAGTAAAAGTAACCGTTCCATTGAAATTTAATAATAAATTTAAAAGGAATTGTCCTTTTGATATTATACCACAGGCGTGATTGTTTGCAATACTTTTTATTAAAAAAAACAAACACTCCGCTTTTATTCACTTTCTAAAGCAAGACACTGGTCACAAATTCCAAATATTTCAAAGCGATGAGATAGCAATCTGTAATTCTCTAACTGCTCTTCAAAGAAATCCATTGGACACATCTCCAGTTGAGTTGTTTTTCCACATCGTTGACATATGAAGTGATGATGATGATGATCATCATGAAGGCAAGTAATTTGGAATAATTTTTCATTATTTAACTCAGTCATTTCTAATATGCCAATATCAACAAACGAATATAAATTTCTATAAATCGTATCAAAACTCAAGGACGGATTTTTAGTTTCTAATTTTTTTTGAACATGTTTAGCAGAAAGATATCGACATTCATCCGCAAAAAGTTCAATAAGCTCTTGTCTTATTTTTGTATGTTTAAAACCATGTTGTTTTAATTTATCTAGAGCTTCCTGAATGGCTGAATTCATTAAGTTTTCTCCCTCTCTATCTATCAATTCTATCGTTACTGTAGTATATTATAAAGAAGAAAGCAATGAATATATATATTGAAGGGTGATTATTTTATGGAATCAAATGAATTACATTTTTTTGTAGTCTCTGACTCTGTTGGAGAAACAGCAAGAAAAGTAATCCAAGCAGTCTTAGCACAATTTCCAGATTTAAAACCAGTTTTGCACCACCATCCATTTGTTCGAAAGCAAAAAGATTTAGATAAAGTATTGATAAAAGCAAAGGAAGTAAACGGATTAATTGTTCATACTCTTGTTGTGGATGATCTAAGTCAACGCACAAAAGATTTTTGTGCAGAAGAAGGTCTTCATAATTATGATATTTTACAAGATCTTACCTTAGATATCACTGCTTTAACCGGAATGAATCCAACGAAACGAGCTGGGGCATTGCACCGCCTAGACGATGAATATTTCAATCGTATTAGTGCGATTGAATTTGCAGTGAAATACGATGATGGGAAAGATCCAAAAGGACTACTAGAAGCTGATTTAGTTTTACTGGGGATTTCTCGTACTTCAAAAACGCCTTTATCCATGTTTTTAGCTAATAAAAATGTAAAGGTGGCTAATTTACCTATTCTTCCGGAAGCGAATATTCCTGATGAGTTATGGGAAGTAAATCCTAAGAAAATTGTTGGTCTTACAAATGATATGGAAGTTTTAATTAATTTCCGTCGTGAAAGAATGATTGCATATGGACTTTCACCGGACACAGCATACTCTAATTCTGCAAGAATAGAAGATGAACTTGAATTTGCTGCAAACTTATATGAAAAGCTTGATTGTTACGTCATTAATGTAGCGCGTCGTTCCATTGAAGAGACAACAGAAATTATTATGCGTAATGTATTAGGAACTAAATTTGACCACTAAAATAAACGAGACAGAGAATCATACTCTGTCTCGTTTATTTTTATTTTTATTTTTGTGAAAGAATATCTTCTAGTAGCTGAGGATTATACGTTTGATTTTTGAACATCTCTATTTCATACTTATAGGGAGCTTTTTTATTCTTTTTGTCTTCCCCAACAAAAGGAGTTTCTAAAATTTTTGGTAAAGTCTCTAATTGTGGATGATGGACAATAAAATTCAAGGCATCAAAACCGATATATCCTTCTCCAATATTAGCATGACGGTCTTTGTGAGCACCCTTTTCATTTTTAGAATCATTAATGTGCATTACTTTGAGTCGATCCAATCCAATAATTCTATCAAATTGTTCCAAAACACTATCAAAATCCTCGCGAATAGCATATCCAGCATCATGAGTATGGCAAGTATCTAACGTAATCGATAACTTTTCATTATGAGTAACTCCATCGATAATTGCTGCGAGTTCCTCAAAGTTTCTACCGATTTCAGTTCCTTTGCCTGCCATCGTTTCTAAAGCGATTTGAGCAGTTTGATTATGGTCCAGAACCTCGTTTAATCCTTTAATGATCTGGGCAATTGCTTTATCTGGACCTGCTCCAACATGAGCTCCTGGATGCATGGTAATTTGTTTAGCACCTAACGCCTGTGATCGTTGAATTTCATCATGAAGAAATTGAGTAGCAAATCCAAAGTGTTCAGGCTTAGTCGTATTACCTAAGTTAATAATATACGGTGCATGAACAACAATCTCCACCATTTGATTTGCTTCCATAAATTCTTTTCCTGCAGGAATATTCATTTCCTCGATACTTTTCCGCCTAGTATTTTGTGGCGCACCTGTATAAATCATGAAAACATTGGAACCATAGGAGTGAGCTTCCTCAGCTGCTCCCAATAACATTTTTTTACCAGACATCGATACGTGTGAACCTAATTTAAGCATATATCCTCCTGAGTATATCTTTTTATTTTTTCTGAAACCATAGAAAAAAGACACTATATTAATTTATTATAACATAGTGTCTTTTTCGTAGAAATATTTAGGTCTTATTCTTCCTAAGGATTACTCTTCAATCGTCAATTTCAAATTCAGTTCTTGTAATTGTCTATCACTAATATCGTTAGGAGCATTTGTCATCGTATCGTAAGCTTTTCCATTTTTAGGGAAGGCAATTACTTCACGAATATTATTTTCTTTTGCTAACAACATAACTAGTCGGTCCAGCCCCAAAGCAATTCCACCATGTGGAGGAAATCCAAAATCAAATGCTTCCATTAGGAAACCAAATTCTTTCTCTGCATCTTCTGGAGTAAAACCTAGTGCTGCAAACATTTTTTCTTGTACCTCACGTGTGTGGATACGCAATGACCCTCCGCCAATTTCATAACCATTTAAGACAATGTCATACGCTTGTGCATGTACTTGCTCAGGATTCGTTTCTAACATCTCTATGTCTTCATCATTAGGTCTTGTAAATGGATGATGCATAGCCGTAAAGCGTTTCTCATCTTCATCGTATTCCAATAAAGGCCAGTCTACTACCCACAGAAAATTGAATTGATTTTGATCAATCATATCAAATTTTCTACCAAATTTCAGACGCAACTCTCCTAAAGATTGAGCAACAACCTCTTTCTTATCTGCAACAAACATCAATAAATCACCTGGTTGTGCGTCCATTGCTTCTAATAGTAATGCACGGTCATCGGCAAAGAATTTAGCTACCGCTCCATTTAAACCATCTTCAGTAACTTTTACCCACGCCAAACCTTTTGCACCATATTTTTTTACAAATTCAGTTAACGCATCCATATCTTTACGAGAATAGTTATCTGCTTTTCCTTTTAAGTTTAACCCTTTAACTTGACCACCACTTTTAAGAGCTTGCTTGAAGACTTTAAACTCTGTCTTTTCGGCAAAAGCTTCTAGGTCAATTAATTCCAAACCAAATCGAGTATCTGGTTTATCTGAACCAAATCGATTCATCGCTTCAGAATAGGACATTCTTGGGAAAGGACTTGGTATGTCAATTTGTAACGTATCTTTCATAACTTTTACAAGCATTTTTTCAGTAATTTCTTGAATTTCTTCAGCAGAAAGAAAACTTGTTTCTAAATCTACTTGAGTAAATTCTGGTTGACGATCTCCACGCAAGTCTTCATCACGGAAACAACGAACGATTTGATAGTAGCGATCAATTCCCGCCCCCATCAAAAGTTGCTTAAATAACTGCGGAGATTGAGGGAGAGCATAAAATGATCCTGCATGGATACGAGAAGGAACTACATAATCTCGAGCCCCTTCTGGAGTAGACTTCGTTAGATAAGGAGTTTCTACATCCATAAAATCATGGTTGTCTAAAAAATTACGAATTGATTTTGTTGTTTGATGACGTAGTTTTAGATTATTTAACATTCTTTCCTTACGTAAGTCAATGAACCGATATTTCATTCGCAACTCGTCAGAAACACTTTCATCTTCATCAATATAAAATGGAGGTGTTTTTGCTGCTGCTAAGACTTTAGCTTGCGTTACTTCAATTTCAATTGTGCCCGTGGAGACGTTCGGATTTACTTGGTCTTCTTGGCGTTTCACAACCATGCCTTTAATTTCTAATACATACTCATTTCGAACGGTTTCAGCTAATTTGAAGAGCTCATCATCGTTGGATTGGTTGAAAACAATCTGAACAATACCTTCTCGATCACGTAAATGAATAAAAATGAGGCCACCTAAATCTCTTCGACGGTTTACCCACCCTTTTACTACAACTTCTTTACCTACATAATCCTCTGTGATTTCTCCACAGTACTCTGTCCTTTTTTCCAATGTCATTGCTCCTCATTAAATCATTTTATTAATTCTTATTCTTTCCCGAAAAACTCATTATAAGCTGTCATATCGGCTGTTTCTTTATTAAATATCTTTTCAAAATCATTTTGGATATCACTAAAAGATACTTCGATTTCTTTTCCGGTTTTCATTACTTTTAATTTTACTACTTTCTTTTCTAGTTCTTCTTCACCAACGGTTAAGACAATTTTAGCTTCTAAACGAGAAGCATTCCGGAATTGAGTCTTGGCTTTTCGATCCATATAATCTCGATCTGCTGAGAAACCAGCCCCTCGGATTGCTTGTACGAGTTTCAACGTTTCTAAATTGGTTTCTTTACCTAAACCAACTACAAATACATCCAATTCATTTAATTTAGGAATTTCTACGTTTTGTTTATTCATTAATAAAACAAGTCGCTCCAGTCCTAATCCAAAACCAAACCCTGGAGTTTGAGGACCACCAAATTCTTCCACCATTCCATCATATCTTCCTCCGCCACAGATGGTAGTTTCTGCACCAAAAGCAGGAGAGTTTGTTACAATCTCAAAAATGGTATCTTGATAGTAATCTAATCCACGAACCATCTTGCTATCAATCTCAAAAGAAATCCCTAATTCATTTAACATCATTTTCACGGTATCAAAATGTTCTTTTGACTCTTCGGAAAGATAATCCAGGATACTTGGTGCATTTGCAACAATTTCTTTGTCACGTTTATTTTTGCTATCCAGTACACGCAATGGATTTACATGTAAACGAGTCTTTGAATCCTCACTTAACTCTTCATAAAATGGTTCTAAATAAGAAATCAATGCTTCTCTAAATTGTAACCGATCTTCTTTTTTACCCAAACAATTCATAACAAGCTTAATATCTTGTATACCAATTTCTTTTAATAGGTCCATAGCTAAAGCCATTGCTTCTACATCTACAGCTGGATTACTACTTCCCAATACTTCTATCCCTAATTGATGGAATTGACGGCTACGACCACCCTGAGGTCTTTCATAACGGAACATAGGACTTAGGTAATAAACTTTTAGTGGTTTAGGGTATTCTGGGCCATATAGTTTATTTTCTACATACGCACGCACAATTGGTGCCGTTCCTTCCGGTTTCAAAGCAATATGGCGTTTCCCTTTATCGAAAAAGTCATACATCTCTTTTGAAACAATATCACTGGTATCCCCTACACTTCTTGAAAATAAATCATAACTTTCAAACATAGGAGTACGTATTTCAGAAAACTGATAATCATTCATTAAAATTCTTGCTGTTTCTTCGATATACTGCCAGGTTTCCATCTCTTGAAGAAATGTATCTGACGTACCTTTTGGCCGTTGAATCATTTTAAAACCTCTCCTTTAATATATCTTCATTCAATAGTTCAAAACTTCAAAAAAAATAGCCCTCTTCCCGTAATCTGGGAAAGGACGCATTGCAAACGTGGTACCACCTTTATTTAGAAGCAAAAAACTTCTCTCTAACAGCTAACGCCTGCAACGTGATAGCTTTTCACTATCAATCCTCCAACTCGTCTTTCGAACCAGCTATTTGGAATGGATTTCAGCCTAGTCCACTCTTTCTTTATCAAATGATGATGGTTTTACTATAGTCTTCTCTGGATAAAATATTATATTTACGATACTAGAAGAAAGAGTTTTTGTCAAGGTTCATCTATTTAAAAGGTACTTTAAAAAGAAATTAAAAAGAATTATGAAAAGGCTTTGCATATCGTTTCCATAATTTGCTATAATAATAGACAAAGAGTATATAAATATACAGAAAGGGGCCGAAAATGGAAAAAATAAGAAAGAAAAGAAACATGTTTTTTCTTGTCTTAGTCATTTTATTTATGAGTGTAGGTTCACTTGGAACCGTTGCTCTTGCTAATTACACGAATGTCCTTATTGAAGCCAGTGTAGTAAACGTTAGACTCGGCCCTGGACTTACCTATGACATCATGACTCAAATTCAAGGTGGAACAGCTGTTAATGTTCTAGCTGAAAAGAATGAATGGTACAAGGTAAGATTAGCGGATAACCGAATTGGTTGGATTGCTAGTTGGCTCATTAATAACACCGAAGTAGCTGCTTCTCAAAATTTAATTGCTACAGTATTGGAGTCTTCAGTAAATATTCGTGAAGAAAACAATGATGATTCAGATATTGTTGGATCAGCTGTTTCTGGAGATAAGTTTGATTTGTTATATGAAGAAAATGGTTGGAGTCAAATACATTATAATGATCAAGTCGCTTGGATTTTATCATCATTAATAGAAATTTCTCCTGGTTCTATTCAGGAAACAATCGAAACAGAGTCCTCACAAGAAGAGACAGCCGTAGCTATTGATGAAAATACAGCGTTGGTACTATTTAATGATGTCAACGTTCGATCAGGTCCATCATTAGATAAAAAAATTCTATGGAATGCTAATAAGGGAGATTCCTATTCACTAGTTGGAACGAATGGAGATTTTTATGAAATTCTTGATTCTGATGGTCAAACAGGTTTTATAGCCACTTGGCTTGTAGATACAAATTCCTCCACTGAGGAAAATAATATCGTTCAAACAAATACTACCCTTTCTGAAGCAACAATCGTTATTGATCCAGGACATGGAGGAATTGATCCAGGAGCTGAAGGAATTGATCTTTATGAAAAAGAAGTAACTTTAAAAACGGCAGAACGAGTTGCAGAAAAGTTAAGATCTTCTGGAGCAAATGTTATTTTGACTCGATCAGCAGATGAAGATATCTCTTTAGAAGAACGCGCATGGATTAGTAATTCATCTAATGCAGATTTATTTATTAGTATTCATTACGACTCAACTCCAGAAGATGTTTACGGAACAGGTGTAACAACCTATTATTATCAAGATGAACATCTGGCTCTAGCTGAATTAATGAATAGTAAACTCGAACAATTTCTTCCTTTACAAAACAACGGTTCCCGATTTGGTAACTATTTAGTACTAAGAGAAAACACACAGCCTTCAGTCCTATTGGAATTAGGATATATCAATAATAATGACGATTTAAACACATTTGATACTGATTATTATCGAGGTCTCGTTGCCGATAGCCTATACGAAGCGTTAGTAGAATATTTTGAATAACTAAAAAAATCAAGCAGTTCTCCCTTCATTGAGGATCTGCTTGATTTTTTTATTTGTTTTTACTATCGAGAATAATGGTAACTGGTCCATCATTCACTAAAGAAATTTGCATGTCTGCACCAAAAACTCCTGTTTCTACTTGAAACCCTTTTTGAACCAGGAGATCATTTAACTCCTGATAGAGTGTTTCTCCAAGTTTTGGTTCAGCTGCTTCGATAAAGCTTGGTCGATTTCCTTTTTTCGTATTCGCTAATAAAGTGAATTGCGAGATAGAAAGAATAGCTCCTTTTACGTCTGATAAAGCTAGGTTCATTTTCCCTTCTTCATCTTCAAAAACTCGCATCAAAGAAATCTTTCTTGCTAAATAGGCTACATCTTCAGAAGTATCTTCTTGACCTACTCCAACTAAGAGTGTAAATCCTTTTCCTATTTTGCCTACAATCTCTTTGTCTATCTCAACGCTTGCTTGTGTTACTTTTTGAATCACTACCCGCACATAATCACTCTCTTCTTTTCCTTTTTTTAGGATTTAATTTCAATTGACTTTTTTTATAACGTTACTCGACGAACACTATAAACATCAGGAATATTTTTAATTTTATCTACAATTTTTTCTAGTTGAGACAGATTTTGAATTCCTAATCTTAAAGTAACCACCGCAACTTTATTACTATCTACTTTTCCGTTCACACTGTTTAGATTTTTTGTCATCGTATTAACTACGTGTAACACTTCATTCAGTAGTCCAGAACGATTGTATCCTTCCACTCTTAGTTCCGTTTCATAGTCAATTAAAGCAGTTCCTGTATCTTCCCACTCCACTTCAATTAAACGTGCTTGATTTTCTTCCGAAACGTTAACATTCGGACAATCTGCACGATGTACAGATATTCCTCTTCCTTTTGTGATATATCCAATAATGTCATCACCAGGAACGGGATTACAACAATGACTAATTCGAATGAGTAAGTTGTCTACTCCCTCAATAACAATTCCATCTTCATGACGAATTTTCATTTTCGTAGAATCTTTTTTAGAAGTTTGATCGATTGTTTCCATTGCTTCTAATTTTTTCTTTTGTTCTATTTCTTTTCGAGCTTTTTCAGTTAATTTATTAGCAACAATAAACGGTGATAACTCTCCGTACCCCATTGCCGCATAAAGGTCTTGCTCTGTTCCCATGTTGAATCGTTGCGTTGCATCTTTCAAACCAGGTTTCGTTAAAAATTCTTTAGGGGAGAATTCCATTTCTTGAATTTGTTTTTCTAACAAATCCTTTCCCTTTTCAATATTTTTTTCTCGATCTTGTAGTTTGAAAAAGCGTCTTATTTTATTTTTTGCTTTGTTAGTCGTTACTAGATTAACCCAATCACGACTAGGTCCTAAAGAATTTGGAGAAGTCATCACTTCTACGATATCTCCATTTTGGAATTTATAATTCAATGGAACTATTTTTTTGTTGACTTTTGCTCCTACAGTTTTATTTCCTACTTCTGAGTGAACACTGTATGCAAAATCTAATGGCCCTGCTCCTGAAGGTAGTTCCATTACGTCACCCTTAGGCGTAAACACATAGACTTTATCTTTAAAAATATCTTCTTTAACACTCTCTACAAAATCACTTGCATCTCGGGAATCATCTTGAAGATCTATTAAATCACCAAACCAATTCAATTGATTTTGGAGATTATCATCTCCTTCAATTTTATCAGTAATCCCTTCTTTATAAGCCCAGTGTGCTGCAACTCCATACTCAGCTACTTGGTGCATATCCATCGTTCTAATTTGAATTTCAATCGGTGTTCCCTTTGACCCAATAATTGTAGTATGTAGGGATTGATACATGTTTGCTTTCGGCATAGCAATATAATCCTTAAAACGGCCAGGCATTGGTTTCCACTTCGTATGAATGGCCCCTAATACTGCATAACAGTCCTTAATTGTATCAACAATTACGCGAACCGCTAATAAATCATAAATCTCGCTAAATTGTTTTTTATTATCGTTCATCTTATGGAAAATAGAATAAATATGTTTGGGTCTTCCATAAATTTCTGCATGAATACTCAGTTCTTCTATAGAAAATTTAATTTTTTCAATGGTGTCTTCAATGTAGTGTTCTCGTTCATTTCGTTTGCTATTCATCAAGTGTACAATTCGATAGTACTCTTGTGGGTTCAAGTAACGTAAAGAAATATCTTCCAATTCCCATTTCATTCGATTCATACCTAACCGATGGGCTAGTGGTGCATAAATTTCTAACGTTTCATTAGATATACTTAATTGCTTATCAGGTCTATGGTATTTTAAGGTTCGCATATTATGTAGTCTATCCGCTAATTTAACCATTATAATACGAATGTCGTTTGCCATTGCGAGCAACATTTTACGATGATTCTCAGCTAATTGTTCTTCATGAGATTTATATTTTATTTTCCCTAATTTTGTAACACCATCGACTAGTACCGCAACAGTTTTAGAAAATTTATGTTCAATATCCTCTAAAGTATAAGGTGTATCTTCCACTACATCATGGAGAAATCCAGTCGCAATCGTTTCAGGATCCAACTTTAATTCTGCTAAAATAGCAGCAACTTGAGTAGGATGAATAAAATATTTTTCTCCTGACTTTCTATATTGGTCTTTATGGGCTTCTTCCGCAAAATCAGCGGCTTTTTGGACAAATGCCACATGCGTTTCATTCATATACAATGCGCATATTCCGATTACTTCCTCTTTTGTATATGCTTTATTTTTAGGCATTTAGTCACCCCTTTTCTTTTTCCTGATTTCAACATAAAGACTTCTACTAATCAAAATAATTAATGAGAGCTATTTGTCTTATATGGCAATATATTTAGTTTTTTATGCCTACTTGCAGTGATAATTATTACTAATTATTATACTCTAATCACACCAATTAAGCGAATGCTTCCGTTTATTTTACCAACAAAATTAAATCAGTAAACAAAAAGAAAAACTGGCTCCTTTAATGGCTACTTTAACCATTTGAAAGAGTCCAGTTTTACTTTTTATAAATTATTTTTCAAGCAGCCATTCATCGACAATTTTCTTACCACTTGAAGTTCCTAAACGAGTGGCTCCTGCTTCGATGAAATCTAGAGCATCTTTATAAGAACGGACTCCGCCACTTGCTTTTACTTCAACACTCTCTTGAACTGTTTTTCTCATTAAGCGAACATCTGAAAGAGTGGCTCCACCAGTAGAGAATCCTGTTGAAGTCTTCACGAAATTTGCTCCTGCGGCATCTGCAAGTTGACAAACTTTTTCTTTTTCTTGGTCGGTTAATAGACTTGTCTCAATAATTACTTTTAAAATAGCTTGCCCTTCTATTGCTTTTACAACACCAGCAATCTCATTTTGTACATATGTATAATCGCCGTCTTTCAACGCTCCAATATTAATGACCATATCTACTTCGGTAGCTCCATTTTGTACAGCTTGTTTTGCTTCGTACGCTTTTACTTCAGCTGTATTCGCTCCATGTGGAAAACCAATAACGGTACATACTTTTACATCTGTGCCATCCAAAAAGGCTTTTGCTTTTTTTACCCAGTATGGTTGGATACAAACGGACATAAAATTATATTGTGCAGCCTCTTCACACAAATTTCTAATTTCTTCCTCTATTGCGTCAGGTTTCAAAATAGTATGGTCAATGTATTTATTTAAATTTTCGATGTTGTTCTCCTCCATTTAATTTAATAATTCATAATGATAAGAAATAGCTGCCAGTGTATATAGTGGTGCTGTTTCCGCCCGCATAATTCTAGGCCCCAACCCGCATGAAATAAACCCATGATCCTGAAATAGTTCCATCTCACTAGGATCTAGTCCACCTTCTGGTCCAAAAACAATAAGTAAGTCTTCCCCAGGTTTCATCTTCTGTAAGGTTTGGACAAAACGACCCAATTCGCCGGTTTTTGCTTCTTCTTCATAGGCAACTAATTTATGTGCATATGTTTGAGAATAGTTAATTAACTGCTCTATGTTCTTCATTTCTTCTATTACGGGTACAGACTGACGATGTGATTGTTCAGCCGCTTCAGAAGCAATTTTTTGAAATCGTTGTTGTTTCTTTTTAACTTTTCCTTCATCCCATTTTACAACAGAATATTTTGATTTAAAAGGGATAACTTTATTGACGCCTAATTCAGTACTTTTTTGTACGACAAGATCTAGTTTATCTCCTTTCGATAATCCACAAGCAATCGTAACATGAACGGGTAACTCTCTATTTATAGTTTCTTCTTTCACCCAGTGTAATTCTACATATTCATTTGTTAAAGAAGTAATTTCTGCAATGCACGAATAACCCGTTGCATCCGTTAAAAATACTTTGGTTTTCGGTTTGAATCGCATCACATTCTTCATATGATGATAATGCTCCCCTACCAATTGAATAGGAGCTTCTGGAAATTTTTCTAATGAATGGGATATCATATAGCGTTGCATTCGTTACTCTCCACTTCTTTTTTACAAATGAAACAATGCCAATCATCCATAATTAATTCTTGTTCTAAAATAAAGTTATCCTCCAGCAACTGTTTTAGTAATTCATCTCGTTTACTTTGAATAATTCCAGAAAGAATAAACGTTCCACCGTCTTTCAAATTCTGCCAAGCATTTTTCGTCATTTTTAGTAAAATTTCTGTAAGGATATTTGCAACAATAATATCTGCATTCGAATCTTTTAACCCTTCTAGCAAGTTATTTTCTTTTATGACTATATCAAGAGCATACGGGTTCAATTGAATATTTTCTTTTGACTGTCTCGTAGCAACGTGATCAATATCAAATGCCAATACTTCTTTTGCACCCAATGCTTTTGCCGCAATACTTAACACTCCGGACCCAGTTCCCACATCCATAATTTTTTCATTTCCTCTAATCGTTGTTTCCAAGGCTTGTAAGGCAAGTTTAGTGGTTGGATGTGTTCCTGTTCCAAAAGCCATACCGGGGTCCATTCGTAAGATCTTTTCATCATCTTCAGCGGGGCTATATTCTTCCCAATGAGGAACAATCGTTAAGTAACGTGTAACTCGCAAAGGATGGTAGAACTCTTTCCAAGAATTTTCCCAGTCTTCTTCTTTTAAATCATTAATTTTTAATTCAAAATGATTAGGAAATAATTCAATTCTACTTAAACGTTCAATTCCATCCTGAACTACTTTTAGTGTATCCGTAAAAGCTTCCGTGTTAGGAAAATATGCTTTTACATAAACGTGGTGATTTTTTCTGGCTGCTCTCTATATTCTTTAATTTGTCCAAATCCATCGTCTTTTAAATTAATAAAATCTAATTCATCTTCTATTGCGGTTCCTTTTGCTCCTGCATCCATAAAAAGATTAGCAACTGCATCCACCGCTTCAGTAGAGGTAACGATTACTACTTCATTCCATTCCATGATTTCCCTCCAGATCTTCGGTAATATCAGATGGGTATATATATAGGTACTCATCGAATCTTCCGGTATTTTTTAATGTTCGAATTGTACTTTGGTAATTCTCGTCTTTCCATTCCATTTCAAATCTCATTTGATCTTCTTCAGAGAAAAATTCTTTCAGCTGAACGATTGCTTCTCCTACCGTAATTCGTAAATTTTTACAGATTGCTTGAATCGTCCCCCCGTAGAGGCCATCTGGTTCATCAAATTCAATAGCGGTTATATAATTATCATCTTTGATTTCTGCTAAATGAATATCATACAACAAAATTGTATCCTCAAAAATAAAATCAGCTTTTTCATTTACGATTCCATAACGATCTGTAACCTTTTCTTCATTATTTTTTGCAGAAATAGGAATCATAATAACAATCTCAATCATGTGTTTTTGCTTAAACCACTCAATCCGCCATTCACATGGGAAATGTAAGTCTTTCATTGTTTCATTAATTTTTTCAATCATACTCTTTTGCATGTGCTTACTCCCTTCAAACTTCTTTCCACCCATAATCAGGTGAAATTTTATGTTTTCTTCTTGATACATACGGATTTCCTGAAACAATGAATCGTAAAGGTTTCTCTGTCCAGATTCCTTTGTTAGCAATACCGATCCGAGGTGTACCTGTAATTTCTTTTGGTATTCGAATCGTATGTTCATCTAAATAAAGTGTTTCTCCAAAAATAGAATCCCCATATTGCTCCATAGTTATCCCTAATGCTTTTGTGAGATTTCCTGGTCCATTTGTAAGGTGAAAACCGTGTTTAGCACGTTGGCTTTCCATGTACGAGATTCCTTCATACGGTTCTATCGCACGAATTAAAACCCCTTCTGGAGTCCCTTCTGCTTGTGTGCTGATATTTAAAAGAACATGAGTGTGCATCACATGAACATATAAGGTGCCTTGTTTTTGAAACATCGCTTCTGTTCGTTTGGTTCTTTTCCCTCCATAGCTATGAGCAGCTAAATCAGGGACACCTAGATAAGCTTCTGTTTCAACAATAAATCCAGAAATTCTTCCTTTTATTGTTTCGTGTACTAACAGTTTGCCTAAAAGATTTTGAGCGATTTCTTCGGTAGAGTTCCCTTCTTTAAATATTTTTTTTATTTTCATCGTGTACTTCCAATCTATTACTGATTCTTAAATAATCCAGTTTACTTTTGATCACTATCGTTATTTTACCAAATTTTATAAAGTTTATATAGTTTTCAACATTATTTATATATAAAGACTTCTATTGAAAATATTATAGTAATTTTTGTACGAGCATTTTTTCCGTTCAATTGTATTCCTTCTTTAAGTTTGTTATAATGGTTCAAGTAAAAGAGGAAAATGAGAATCACGAACGAGGTGTAAAGATGGCCGATAAAAATCTAACAACAAAAGATATACTACAAAAAGAATTTAAAACTGCTATGCGTGGTTATAATAGCGGTGAAGTTGATGAATTTTTAGATATGATTATTCGCGATTATGAATCTTACCAAAAAGATATGACCTACTTACAGAGTGAAAATGAACGTCTTCGTAATCGAGTGGATGAGCTTACAAAGCAAGCATCATTAGGAAAACGAACACAAGCAACAACTAATACTGGTAGTGGCGTAACAAATTTTGATATTTTGAAACGACTATCTAATTTAGAAAAACATGTTTTTGGTTCGAAGTTAGAGGATAAACGTGACGAAAATGGATTAGGTTCATAAATAGATTTAAAATCTGTAAATTCCGGGTAATTGCGGTTTCACATAAGTGAGGCTGAGGAAAGTCCATGCTCGCACAAGCTGAGATGCTTGTAGTGTTCGTGCTTAGCGAAAAAATAAGCGAAGGCAATCGAAAGATTGACGGCAGAAAAAAAAGCTACGGATGAAAGTCTATGCTTGAGTATTCTTGAAAGTGCCACAGAGACGAGATATCATAGGAAACTTTGATAGTGGAACGGGTAAACCCCACGAGCGAGCAACCCAAACTTTGGTAGGGGCACTCTTTTTAAGGAATTCAACGAAAAAAAGAGGCAGAAATGCAGACAGATGATTACCAATGCGGAAAAGGCCTGACTTTTCTGCTGAACAGAACATGGCTTACAGGAATTTACAGATCAGGTTTTATACTAACAATACTAAAGGGCAGGACTGGTGTCCCGCCCTTTTTTTGATAAGTTAAAAAAAGAAAAGAAACAAAAATGTAGAAAGGAGAATATAATGACTGAATATCAATTACTTGCTACAGCTGCAAGCGGAATCGAAGCGCTAACTGGTGATGAACTAAAAGAGATGGGTTATGAAGTCCAAGTAGAAAATGGAAAAGCTTTTTTTAAAGGGACAGAAGAAGATATTATTAAAACTAATTTATGGATCCGTACGGGAGATCGTATTAAGATTGTCTTTGGAATGTTTGAGGCATTTTCTTTTGATGAATTATTTGAAAAAACAAAGGCTTTACCATGGGAGGATATTCTTCCGATGGATGCAAATTTCCCTGTATCGGGTAAATCTCAAAAATCAACTTTATACAGTGTTCCAGATTGTCAGGCCATCGTAAAAAAAGCAATTGTAGATAAAATCTCATCGTTTTATCACCGTAGAACTCGTCTTCCTGAGACCGGTGCTCAATATCCAATAGAGGTAGCTATTTTGAAAGATATAGTTACCATCACCATTGACACATCTGGTTCTAGTTTGTTTAAGAGAGGATATCGATCTGAAAAAGGAGGAGCTCCTATTAAAGAAAACATGGCAGCTTCCCTCATCAAATTGACTACTTGGAGACCGAATAAGCCTTTCTACGACCCTACCTGTGGTTCTGGAACTATTCCAATTGAAGCTGCTCTAATGGGGCTTAATATTGCTCCCGGACTACAACGTTCGTTTGTTTCGGAAGATTGGAATATATTCCCAGAAAATATGTGGACAGAAGAACGACACAAAGCAAAAATGGCTGCTGATTATTCTGTTGAATTAGATATACTAGGAACAGATATAGATGGCAGAATGATTGAAATTGCTCAAAGTAATGCAAAAAAAGCAGGCGTAGAAGAGTATATTAGCTTTAGACAAATGCAACTAAGTGATTTTAAGACAGAAAAAGAATTCGGGATTATTGTTGCAAATCCTCCTTATGGAGAACGTTTGGAAGAACAAGACTATATCGAAGAATTATACCGTCAAATGGGAGATACCTATCGCTCTCTTCCTACTTGGAGTAAGTATATATTGACAAGTGATTTGGAGTTTGAACGTTTTTATGGCCGAAGAGCTACTAAAAAAAGAAAATTATACAATGGGCGTCTTCGCGTAGACTACTTCCAATTTTGGGGTAAACGTCCACAACGTAAAAGAAATACCGAAAAATAATCAAACCCCATCAGTATTCGTTTAGAAATTACGAGTGCTGGTGGATTTTTTCTTTCTTAATTTACAAATATAGTGTATTCTACACGTATGCAACTATGTAAGCGCATTCTCGTAGAACAACTTCAACCTTACAAGATACGAAAAGTAGTTTGAATGGTTGAATGATATCGAGGCACCAGAATATATTTTAAAAGGGGAATAATAATATGAACGAATATAATGCAGTATTATCCAGAAATACAGAAAAAGCACCTATGAATGATGGACTATGCTCACAAACCGTAGCATATTCTCACTACAATAATTTTTCTGCTCAATTACCGATCGATCCAGTATCTGGGAAATTAGTAGAGGGTGGAATTAAAGAGCAAGCGGAGCAATGTTTTAAAAATATTAAAGAAATTGTTAACAGTATCAATCATGTAATGAATGATATTGTTAAAGTTACAATATATGTCACGAATATAAAAGATACCGTTGCTATAGATGAAGTTTATAAAAATGTATTTCCTAGCTATACTCCTACAAGAACTGTAGTGGCAATTGATTCTTTGCCAATGAACGCTTCCGTACAAATTGATGCTCTCCTTTCATATGGTGAAGGAACGATTCCAAATGCGCCTCAATCCGGAGACTTAATTAAACTTACAAATAATACAATAAATGCACCAATCAGTCTTTTCTCTACCCAAACAGTAGCTTTCTCTCATTACAATAATCTTTCTACTCAATTACCGATTGATCCAAAATCTGGTAGATTAATTTCCGGAGGTATAAAAGAGCAAACAATCCAATGTTTACAAAATATAAAAGCAATTCTAGAGAGCATCGATGTTCCCTTTGATGATATTGTTAAAATTAATATTTTCATTAAAAATTATGATGACTTAGAAGCGGTAAATGAAGTCTATACTACCTTTTTCCCAGACTCATCTATTGCACGAGCGGTAGCTTATTTCCCTGCACGAACAGTTATCGCCGCAAAAAATCTTCCAATGGATGCTTTAGTCCAAATCGAAGCAGTCGTATCACATGGAGATGGTACTCCACCACAGCTTGTAGAAGATCGTCATGGATTAATTATAGAAGCAAATAACACAGATGCAGCACCTAAAAATCCTTTGTCAACACAAACAGTAGCTTTTTCTCATTACAATCATCTTTCTGCACAACTACCAATAGATGCAAAAACAGGAACATTAGTCACTGGTGGTGTAAAAGAACAAGCTGAACAGTGTTTAAGGAATATGAAGGTGATTATTGAAAGTATTGATCACTCTTTAGAAGATGTTGTTAAAGTAAATATCTTCCTTAAAAATATAGAAGATATGAATGCCGTAAATACCGTTTATAAGACATTCTTTCCAGATGGTTCTCCTGCGCGAACAGTCGTTGGTATTTCAACTTTACCGATGGAAGCTCTTATCCAAATAGATGCAGTTGTATCAAATGCTGAAGGAACTCCTCCAATAAAATAAGTAAACTATAAAAAATACGTAGAGTCTAATTTAATTAGATTCTACGTATTTTTTTGCTTTTATTAGAGCTGCTTTTGCTAAATGATCTGCACCCTTGTTTTCCTTTTCAGGAATCCACTTTAAATGAAAATTTGAAAATTCATTTAATAATGGCAAGATTTCTTTCAATAGGATTCGATGATTTTCTTTTTTACTATATCTTTTTTCAATAGCTGTGAGGAGCATTTTACTATCAGTATGGCAAAGGATCAATTCATCTGTTATTTTTTGATCGACTAAGTATTGCAATACTTCAATGAATGCAATCATTTCTGTTTCGTGATTGTCGTAATATTTTTCTAGGGGCGTGCTGATCTGAATTTGTTCTCCTTGGTGAACAATAAGAATTCCTACCCCTGACGTTTTCTGTGTAGGATTTGCCGCACCATCAATAAAAATCCGATACATTGATCATAACCTCTTTACTCAACAGGTACGTTTTCTTCAGAGGTCGTCATTTGAGTGTCCTCTTCTTCTAATACCTGTACATTTGTTGCTTGCGGGCCTCTAGCACCTTCTGCTATTGTAAATTCTACTCTTTGGCCTTCTCTTAAAGTTTTGAATCCTTCAGCAGCAATTCCTGTGAAATGAACAAAAATATCATCTTCTTCATCCATGAACTCGATGAAGCCATACCCTTTATCATTACTAAACCATTTCACTTTTCCATATGCCATTATAGACCCTCCTCCATATTCATCACAAGCATTTTAAAACAATCAACTCATCTATATTATAAAGGTGAAAGCCCCTTCCGTCAAAGATGTTTGATAGTTTTATCATTATTTTACATGTCCGTTAATATATTTAAGTTTTTTTCAGCTATTTGAATGTTTTGTATCAGCTTTTTTTCTTCTTTATTTAAAATAGTTCCCGTTGATAAGGTGATCTGATTCATTGCTTCTTGCCATTCTACCACTGAATACAACACCTCTTTTTCAAAAGGATAATAATATGCACAATGAAGAAAGAAATTAGTTTCCATTTGTTTTTGTAATTCTGGATTTTGTATATCGTATTTGGCAAAAAAATTCTGGCTTTCTATAAGAAGTAACGATTGTTGAATCGGATATAGCTCTTTTATATTTAAAGTTTTAGAATAGCTTTCTTTTGAAATAGTTACTTTCATGTCTATTTGTTTTTGTATCAGAGTTTGTAAAATATCCGTTTTCAAAAATGCATGAACTTTCTGATCTGTTAGAAATGATTGAGAAATAGTTCGTAGTTCTTTTTCAGGAAGAATTGTGTATTCCTTTAAAAACTTAGCTTGCCGATGGTAGCCTTCATTTAAAATATACGTGCTTTCTTCTTGAACGACCGCGATTTTTTTATTTCGTTCATCTTTTTGTTTTTCTTCTATGATATTTAAGTTTTGCTGTAAAACATCAAAGAGGTGTCTATCACTATCTCCATTTGATAATACTTTTTCTCTTTTCGAAATTTGTTCTTTTGCTTCATCTAATTCTTTCGCATAAATTAAAAAAGTAATCAAGTGTACATCTAATGGAGAAACATCTGTTGAATTCCACAATTCAGGCTTTTGCAGTTTTAATAACTGAACGCCTTCTAAAAATTGCTCCGTATCTTGCATCATTGTCAAGCAAAGTTGTAGTAGCTCCTCGTTTTTTTGAATCGCTAATGCTTTCGTTAAGTACTCCACGGCTTTTGGAAAATCATTATACTGAAATGCTTCCATTGCCATGGATACATAGGAGTCAAAATTTTTGGGAAACGGAATTGGTTGATCGATAGTAGTTGCACTCCTTTCCTTTGTGTCCGTTCTTAGAATAGCACAAATGAAAAAAGCTTGCTAATCTCCAGTAGAAGACTAACAAACTTTCTATGAATGATATCTGTTAAAATTGGCGGAATCGCTTTTGACGTTGTTGAACGATGTATTCTTGCGTCCATTCATCCATCATATTCAGTGTTCCTATAATTTCTTTTCGCATCAAATGCAAAACATCTTCATTCTTCATTTTCTTTTTTCTCTTACTTTCAGGAATAATTTTATCCACTACATCCAAATCTAAAAGATTTTGTGGGCTTATTTTCATCACTTCTGCAGCTTCTTTACTTCTACTAGAGTCTTTCCATAGAATTGAGGCAAATCCTTCTGGTGACAATACCGAGTACATACTGTTTTCCATCATCCAGACTTGATTTCCCATACCTAAAGCTAAAGCTCCCCCACTTCCTCCTTCTCCAATAAAGATAGAAAGAATAGGTACTTTTAATTGTGACATCACGAGTAGACTCTCAGCAATTGCTTCGCCAATTCCTCGATTTTCTGATTCGACATCACAAAAAGCTCCTGAAGTATTTATAAAGGTTATAACTGGGCGTCCAAATTTTTCTGCTTGCTTCATCAGACGAATTGACTTTCTGTAGCCTTCAGGATGCGGACTTCCAAAGTTACGATGCACATTTTCTTTTACATCATGACCTTTTTGAGTACCAATAACCGTTACTGCACGGCCCTCTAAAGAGGCAATTCCCCCTAAGATAGCAGGATCATCACCAAATCGGCGATCGCCATGTAATTCAAAAAAAGCATCAAAAATATTTTCTGCTAACTCTTTTGTAGTAAAACGATTAATTTCTCTTGCAGCTTGAACAATTTCATAAGCCTCTTTCATGAGTCCACCTCCGTTTCTACATCTAGGTGGATACTCAAAAGAAATCCTAAAACAGACCGCAGTTTGGTCCGAGGAACAATTCGGTCAATAAACCCTTTTTGTAAAAGATGTTCTGCCGTTTGGAATCCTTCTGGAAGTGTTGCTTTAATGGTTTGTTCAATAACTCTTTTCCCAGCAAAGCCAACTGTTGCACCTGGTTCTGCTAAGATAATGTCGCCTTGCATTGCAAAACTAGCCGTAACCCCACCAGTAGTGGGATCAGTTAGGACAGGAATATACAAGAGGCCCGCTTCTTGGTGGTTGGATACAGCAATACTAATCTTTGCCATTTGCATTAAGGACAGAATTCCTTCTTGCATACGAGCGCCTCCTGAGGCAGTAAAGATCACGACAGGTAGACGAAGATTAATAGCTATTTCGAAAGCACGAGTGATTTTTTCACCCACGACTTTCCCCATACTCCCCATGAAAAAATTAGAATCCATAACACATAAAATCAATTCTTGGTTTTCAATCTGAGCTTTCCCGATTACCACTGCTTCATCCATATTTGTTTTTTCTTTTGTAACCATCAGTTTTTCTTCATATCCTGGGAAATTTAATGGATTCTCTATGGGCAAGAGTTGTTCCCATTCCTCAAAACTTCCTTCATCCACTAGTAAACTGATTCGTTCTTTTGCAGTAATTCGAAAATTATATTGACAATGAGGACAAATTTTCTCACTACCTAAATCTTTGCTGTATATCGTCTTATTACAGTTGGGACATTTCTCCCATAATCCTTCTGGTACAACGGGCTTTTGTTGCGCTTCTTCTACCGCAGAGGATGGCTCTAAGGGGATATATGGCCGTTTACGAAATAGTTTCATTTCATCACCTCTTGCCTCTCATCTATTTGTTTCATTATTCTATCACGTTTACTCCTCAGGTTGCCAATTTTTTAAAAAGACATTTTGTAAGTAATCCGTATCAAAATCTCCCTCAACAAATCGAGGATCTTCAAGGATTGCTTCTTGAATTCCTGGTTTGTATCCACTCCATGGATAACGAGCTCTTGCAATGCTCTTCGCATTTTTGCAATCGCTTCTTGACGGTTCTCACCTTTAGTTATAATTTTTGCAATCATGGAATCGTAAAAAGGAGGAATGGTATATCCACCGTACATTGCACTTTCCACACGGAGACCATTTCCACCACTCGGTAGAAATAAGTAATCAATCGTTCCAGAAGAAGGTCGGAATTGCTTGGCTGGATTTTCTGCATTAATTCTACATTCAATCGTGTGTCCAGTAAGTTGGATGTCCGATTGTTTAATGGTTAATTCTAATCCACTTGCAATTCTTAATTGTTCTTTTACAATATCAATTCCAGTGGCCATTTCAGTGACTGGATGCTCTACTTGAATACGCGTATTCATTTCCATGAAGTAAAAATCTTCATTTTGGTCAACAAGAAATTCAATCGTTCCTGCATTCTCATACCCAACATGCTGAGCAGCTTGTACAGCAACTTTTCCCATCTTCTCTCGAGTATCTTCTGTAATAAATGTCGAAGGTGACTCTTCTAAAACTTTTTGATGATTTCTTTGAAGAGAACAATCTCGTTCCCCTAAGTGAATTACATTTCCATGCTCATCTGCTAAAATTTGAATTTCAATATGACGTGCTGGGCTAATAATTTTTTCAATGTACATGCGATCATCTCCAAAAGCAGCTTTTGATTCTGCTTTTGCTTGAGAATACAAAGGAATCAATTCTTCTGAGTTCATCACTCGTCGCATCCCTTTTCCACCACCACCTGAAGCAGCTTTTAAAATAACTGGATATCCTAGCTCTTCTGCTTTTTCGATGGCATCTTGCTCATCATTGATATATCCTTTACTACCAGGAATGACTGGAACATCCGCTTCCATCATCGCTTTACGTGCATTTGATTTATTTCCCATCAAATCAATCGTTTCCGGTTTCGGTCCGATAAATTTAATATTCATTTCTTCACACATCGTCGCAAAGATGCTATTTTCAGAAAGAAATCCAAATCCTGGATGAATCGCTTGTGCTCCTGTTACAACTGCGGCACTTAAGATGCTAGTCATATCTAAGTAGGAATCACTTGCTCTTGCAGGACCAATACAAATGGCTTCCGTTGCTAGTTGCGTATGAAGCGCTTCTCGGTCTGCTTCAGAATAGACAGCAACGGTTTGTATACCCATTTCATGACAGGCTCGTATAATTCGAACGGCAATTTCTCCTCGGTTGGCAATCAATACTTTTTTCAGCATACTCATCTCCCGATGATAAATGTCATTTCTGCTTCAGCAACCTTTTTATCTCCAACAAAGGCTTGACCATATCCAATTCCGGCAAATTTCTTCAATTTTACAATATCAACTTGTAGACGAAGAACATCTCCTGGTACTACTTTTTGACGGAACTTAATTTTGTTTAGTCCACCAAGGTATGCAGTTTGTCCTTTAAAGCTATCTAATGTTAACAAAGGAATCGATCCTGCTTGTGCTAATGCTTCAACAATTAATACGCCAGGCATAACTGGCTCTCCTGGAAAGTGTCCTTGGAAGAAAGGTTCGTTAATCGTCACATTTTTGTAACAAACGATATGCTCACCTGGTGTAAGTTCTTCTACCTTATCAATGAAAAAAATTGGGTAGCGGTTTGGGATTAGATCCATTACTTCTTGTGCAGTCATAATACTCATTTTTTCGGCTCCTTTTATTAAACGATACGGAATAAAGGTTGGTTATATTCCACTACCTGTTCATTTTCAATTAATACTTCTACAATTTTTCCGTTCAATTCACTTTTAATTTCATTCATAATTTTCATTGCTTCTACAAGACAAACAACTTGTCCTTCAGCGATTGTTTCATCAAGAGAAACGTAGTTTTCTGCTTCTGGACTTGGTCTTAAATAAACGACCCCAACAATTGGTGAAAGAATGTATTTTCCTTCTTTTTCTTCTTTTTTCGAAGAAGGTTCTGAAGTTACTTTCTCTACTAATTCAGTCGCAGAAGATTCATTTTTGGTTGGATTCGAACGAATCTCTGATGGTTCTTTTGATCCCGTTGAGGTAGAAAAAGAAGCTTGTTCATTTTTTGACATACGAACAGAGAAATCTTCTTGAGAAAATTCAAATTCTTTAAGAGAAGAATGGTCTATCAAGCTGATTAATTCTTTAACTTGTTCAAATTTCACTCTGCAGCCTCCCATTTCTTAAAGCACAAGACAGCGTTATGTCCGCCAAAGCCTAGGGAGTTATTTAAAACATACTGAACATCTTGTTTTCGGCCAGTATTTGGAACATAATCCAGATCACACTGTTCATCAGCAACTTGATAACCAATCGTTGGAGGAACGAATCCTTCTAACATTGCTTTCACACTAATGACTGATTCGATTCCACCTGCTGCTCCTAGTAGATGTCCAGTCATACTTTTCGAGCTAGAAATAGCTACTTGATGAGCTTTTTCTTCACCTAACGCATATTTAATGGCTAATGTTTCTGAAGAATCATTTGCAGGAGTACTGGTTCCGTGAGCATTGATGTAATCAACTGCTTCTGGATCAATTCCTGCTTCTTTCATAGCTAAGAGCATTGCATTTCCAGCTCCACTTCCATCTACACTTGGAGCCGTCATATGATACGCATCTGAATTACTACCGTACCCTACTACTTCTCCAAGAATATTTGCGCCTCGTTCTTGAGCATGTGTTAGACTTTCTAGCATTAACACACCAGCGCCTTCACCCATCACAAATCCATTTCGCTCTTTATCGAATGGTGTAGAGGCGCGATCTGGATCCGCACTTTCTGATAACGCAGTTAAAGCCGCAAAGCCAGCAATACCAATCTCACAAATGGTTCCTTCTGCTCCCCCTGCAACAATTAAATCAGAGTAACCATGTTTAATGTTACGGAATGCTTCCCCAATAGAGTTGGTTGCAGAGGCACAGGCAGTAACGATATCAAGGCTTAGTCCTTTAGCACCTAACTTGATAGAGGTGTTACCCGCAGCCATATTTCCAATCGTCATTGGTACAAACATAGGTGGTACACGTTTCGGTCCTTTTTGGTTCATTTTAATGATTCCAGATTCCATTTGTGGTAATCCACCAATCCCTGAACCAATAATCACACCAAAACGAGTGACATCGATTTTATCCATATCGATTCCACTTTGTTCCATTGCTTGCACGGATGCAGCAACAGCATATTGAGAATATAAATCCATTCGTTTGTATTCTTTACGACCCATATATTTTGTAGGATCAAAGTCTTTTACTTCTGCAGCAACAGAAATACCTGTCTCTGTTGCGTCAAATTTAGTAATAGGACCAATTCCGTTTTTTCCGTTCTTGATTCCATCCCAAAATTCTTCTACTGTATTGCCAAGAGGCGTAATAGCACCCATACCAGTAATTACTACTCGTTCCATATTATTCCTCCTTACATGTACATGCCGCCGTTAACGCGGATGGTTTGTCCAGTGATATAGTCGCTTTTACTTAAGAAAACTGCCGCATCGGCAATATCTTCGGTTTTACCAAATCGTTTCAAGGGAATTTGACTCATCATTTGTTCTTGAATTTTATCTGAAAGTGCATCGGTCATATCTGTTTCAATGAATCCTGGTGTAATGGTGTTGCAAGTAACGCCTCTAGCAGCTGCTTCACGAGCTACTGATTTACTTAAACCAATAACTCCCGCTTTACTTGCTGCATAATTAGCTTGTCCGACATTTCCTGTTTCGCCTACTACACTAGAGATATTGATAATACTTCCCACACGTTGTTTTAACATAAGAGGCAATGCGTGACGAATCATATTAAAAGAACCTTTTAGATTTACTTGATAGGTTGCATCAAAATCTTCTTCAGTCATTCTCATAATTAATTTATCACGATTAATTCCAGCGTTATTAACTAAAACATCAATAGAACCAAAAAGTTCTTTTGTTTTATCGACAATCATTTTTGCCGTATCAAATTCACTGACATCGCCCAAAATAGTTTCAACTTCTACTCCTAATGCAGTCAGTTTGTTCGTCATTTCTTCAGAAACAGGTTTTCTAGCATTTAGAACGATATTGGCACCTTGTTGAGCAAATGCAAGAGCGATCGCTTCTCCAATTCCACGAGAACTGCCCGTTACAAGTACTGTTTTTCCTTTTAAGTCCAAATTTATTCCTCATTTCCGGCTGATTGTTCTTGATTGAAATATGCCAATGTTTTTTCTAGTGACTTTTTATCTTCAACGTTTAAAATCGTCACTTCTTTATTGATTTTTTTAATAAACTTACTTAACGTTTTTCCTGGTCCTATCTCAACGAACGTATCTACGCCAAGAGAAATCATTTTATTTACACAATCTTCCCACTTTACAGCTGATTCTACTTGTCTTTCTAACAGAGATGGTATTTCTTGTACCTCCATCACTTCTGCTTCCGTATTCCCAATGACAGGAATGCTTGTCTTTTGAAAAACAATGTTATTTAAGTCTTCTCTAAGCTTTACAGCCGCAGAATGAAGAAGCTTTGTATGGAATGGACCACTTACTTCTAAAGGAATCATTCTTCGAATACCTTTTTCAGTTAGCAATTCAACTGCTTTATCAACTCCTTCAATTTCTCCTCCAATTACAATTTGCGTAGGCATATTGTAATTAGCCGGGGCAACATAAGCAGTTTTTGATGCTTCTCTGCAAGTTTCTTCTATCAAAGAACGTTCGGCGTTCATTACAGCTACCATTTTCCCTTGTCCTGCTGGGACTGCTTCACTCATATACTTCCCACGTTTCGAAACCAACTCTAGTGCTTCTCTAAAAGAAAAAGCATTGGCTTTCACCAGTGCTGTGTATTCCCCAAGGCTTAAGCCAGCTACAATCGCTGGCTGGATACCTTTTGAAGCCAGAAGTTGGTCAATGGCATAGCTGACTGTCAGGATGGCTGGTTGTGTATATTCAGTTAGGTTTAATTCGCTTCCCTCTTTAAAACACAATTTTTCCATGTCATACCCCAGAATAGTAGAAGCTTCTTGAAAAATAGAACGAACTTCATCAAATTCTTCATAAAGCTCTTGGCCCATCCCGGTATATTGTGCTCCTTGACCGCTATAAACAAATGCTATTGACATACTTTCACCTCTGTTTTACTATTCTGTCCATAATTTTGCTTGAGCTAAAATCATTTTTTTACTCGTAGTCATATAATCTTCTATGATTTCCTTACAAGTTTCTTCTTTTGTAATCATTCCTGCAATTTGTCCAGCCATCATCGAACCATAATTTTTGTCGCCTTCAACAACAGCTTTTCGCAAAGCTCCTGTCCCTATTTTTTCTAAACGATCAAAATCTGGTTTTTCTTTACTCGTTTCTTCTTTTTCTGCTTTTAAATATTCACGAGTCAATCTATTCCGCAATACACGAACAGGATGTCCGGTAATGAGTCCAGTAACTACTGTGTCAATATCTTTTGCTTTTAAGATCGCGTCTTTAAAGTTTTGATGAGCATTGGATTCTCTTGCTACAACGAAACGGGTTCCAACCTGAACACCAGCGGCTCCTAACATGAACGCTGCTGCCATCCCTCGGCCATCCCCAATTCCGCCCGCTGCAATAACAGGTACATCTACGGCATCTACCACTTGTGGTAAAAGAGTGATGGTAGTGGACTTACCGATATGTCCGCCTGATTCCATCCCTTCAATAATAACCGCATCTGCCCCATCTTTTTCCATGCGACGTGCAAGAGCTACAGAAGCAACTACTGGAATAACAGAAATTCCAGCAGCTTTAAATTGATCCATATATTTACCTGGGCTTCCTGCACCAGTTGTGACAACTTTGACTCCTGAAGCACACACCGCTTTTACAACCTCTTCAACATGAGAGTTTAAAAGCATAATGTTTACTCCAAAAGGTTTGTCGGTTTTGGTTTTCATATCGGCAATTTTTTCATTTACTATTTCTACCGGGTCATGACCGGTACCGATCATTCCAAGTCCTCCGGCATTGGAAACAGCACTCGCTAAATCAGCGTCTGCTACCCAAGCCATTGCTCCTTGAATAATTGGGTACTCAATCCCCAACATTTCACACAAAACTGATTTCATACAAGAGCCCACTTTCTTAAGAGAATTATGCTAATTGAGCATCAACGTGTTTTACTAAATCTTCAACTGTGTTGATTCCTTCATCGCTCTCAATTTTGATATCAAATTCGTCTTCAATGTCGTTGATGATTTGGAATAAATCTAAACTATCTGCTTCTAAATCCTCACGGAAATTTGTTGTTAATTTTACTTCCTCTTCATCTTTGTCCAACTGGTCCACGATTATTGCTTGAATTTTTTCGAATGTCATTTTATATTCCTCCAAATTTTTGTGTTTTATTTTTTATTATTTTTTATTATAAAGTAATGATGATTGAACCCCACGTGAGGCCACCACCAAATCCTGTTAATAGTACTTTTTCTTTACTATCTAATTTTATTTCCCCTGATTCGATCATTTGATCGAGTAAAATGGGAATGCTTCCTGCAGAAGTATTTCCTGTTGTAGCAATGTTTCTTGCAAATCTTGAAAAAGGAATTTTCACTTTTTTGCTAATCGCTTCTAACAAACGGATATTAGCTTGATGGGCAATTACCCAAGAAATATCATTTTTTTCTAAATTAGCTTTTTTAATAACATCTTCAATCGTTTTTGGAACGCTCCGAATAACGAAATCAAATATTCCTCTACCGTCCATTTCAAGATGATAGGTTGGTTGGCTTTCTTCTTTTGCATGAAAAGGATTTTGAACATCTTTTTGATTCGCAGTAAGAGCCAAATAACGAACCCCATCGGAATGCAAATCTTCTGCTAAAATACAATCTTCTCCATCTTCATCTCCATGCTCCAAGAGTAAACCACCTGCACCGTCTCCAAATAATACGGCTGTCGAACGATCTTCCCAATTGATTACTTTGGACATCGTATCGGCTCCCAATACTAAGCCTTTTTGATACAATCCACTTTTCATATAATGTGCTGCAGTTGACAGTGCAAAAACAAAGCCTGAACAAGCAGCATTAATATCCATACAAAAAGCTTGATCCGCACCTATTTTACTTTGTACTAAACAGGCAGTGGATGGACTGGAGGCATCAGGAGTCATGGTTGCAACAATAATGAAATCAATTTCAGAAGCAGAAATCCCTCTTTTTTCCAATATCTTCTTGGCAGCAGCACTCGCTAAATCAGAAGTGTTCTCCCCAGTTGAGATATGTCTTTCAGAAATCCCTGTTCGTTTATGAATCCACTCATCGCTTGTATCCAAAAACTCAGTCAGGTCCTCATTCGTAACGACTAAGGAAGGCACATAGTGACCTGTTGATGTAATTTTAAAACCCATTATATCAATCCCGTTCTCCAATATTTTCAACCAGTTCAAATAAGAAACTATGGAGATTGTCTAATCCTCTTAACAAAGCATCAACTTCGTCGTCACCCATTCCTTCAATTGTTCGTATGACCATTTGTTTATGAAATTTGTCATGAAGACGATAAATCAGTTTCCCTTTTTTGGTTAGTCCAAGTTTAATAACTCTTCGATCATTTTCCAATCGGATTCGAACAACGTATCCTTTTTTCACTAATGTATTAATTGCAACAGATAAGGTACCTGCTGTTATATTAAGTTTTTTAGCTACTTCCGAAGATGTGTGTTCACCATACATACCGATTGCTTCTATAGTATGCATTTCTTTTATGGAAATATCTGAAAAGTTACTTGTACGCAACGCTTCTTCTTCAATACCTAAAACTTCATTAAAAATAGTTACTAAATATGAATTTACTTTATCAATGGAATGACTCAAAGAATGGCTCCCTCCTTTTGCACTTATATTTAAAACAGGTTTGAATGACAAATAGTTTGATAATCAAAGTATTCGACTATCAAACTATAATAAACATTTTTTATATTGTCAAGAATAATTACTATTTTGATTATAAAACGCCGATTGTAAAATTAAGCTAGACAAATAAAAGAGCCATTCGTGGTACACTCAAAATGTAATTCCGTCTAAAGAATACATAGGAGTGATCACGAATGACCTACACCCATCTTACCACGGATGAATTAGTGATGATAGAGTCTTACTACCACCAAAATATCAAAGTTTCCGAAATAGCTGCGTATCTAAAACGATCTCGAACACCTATTTACAATGTCATCCATTTTTTGAAAGAAGGCCACACGGCCTTGGAATACTACCAACAATACAAGAGAAACAAGAAGCGTTGCGGACGGCGTAAAATCGTATTGCCAGCGGAACAACAGACCTACATCAAGGAAAAAATTGCACAAGGCTGGACTCCTGATATCATCAAGGGTCGGGAAGAGATGCCGATTGATTGCTCCATGCGGACTCTTTATCGTCGCTTCAAAGAAAAGGTGTTTGATGAAACCACCTTGCCCATGAAGGGAAAGAGAAAACCGAACGGTCATCAAGAACGTCGCGGAAAACAGGCCTTCAAGCGGAATATTGCTGAAAGGAAGGTTGATTACCCGACATTCAAGGAAGAATTCGGCCACATCGAAGGCGATACGATTGTCGGTGCCCACCACAAGAGTGCCGTTATCACCTTAGTGGAACGTCTATCGAAAGTCATCATCACTTTGAAGCCCGAGGGGCGGAAGGCGAACGATATCGAGAAAACGATGAACCAATGGTTTGAATCGATCCCTAGGCATTTATTCAAATCAATCACCTTTGATTGCGGGAAAGAATTCTCCAATTGGAAAGCTTTAAGCAATCAACAGGACATTGCAATCTATTTCGCCGATCCCGGAACGCCTTCACAGCGTGCCTTAAATGAAAACTCCAACGGCTTGTTGCGAAGAGATGGGTTGCCAAAAGAAATGGATTTCAATCAAGTGGACCAAGCCTTCGTCTCTTCCGTTGCGAACAAGCGAAACAATATTCCACGAAAATCTTTAGCATACCGGACGCCACTGGAGGTATTTTTGAGTTACCTAGATGAATCTATTTTGTCTAGCTTAAATTGACAAATCAAAAAATAAAAAAACCAGCAGTTTCAACTGCTGGAAAATGGCTTTATTCTTCTATTTCTACTGATTCATCTTCTACTTCTTTTACGTTTATAAATTCAATAATATCTTTGAAATTTACAATCGTTTTATCTTCGCAAATGTCTCTCATGGTAGCTTCAGATGAATCCCAATATATTTCAACAACGGCACTGTTGATTAATAACTTTTGAATAATTCCAACCATTTTGTGGTCTCTAAACGTAAATCGAATCTCATCCCCTACTTCTGGACGAATGGATTCTTTAATACTTTCCACCACTTTTAATGCTTCTTCATAAGACACGCCTAGTAGATTAGCGATACGAGAATTACTCGTTCCTTTTCTTAACTGCGTTTCAATCATTGTCTTTGTTTCCTTTGAAATCTCATTACTCATTTTATGATCTCCCCTACTTTATCAGATATGAATGACCATTGTTATTTTTTGCGTAGCTTCATTATACCATACTTTAGCCAATTTTGAAATAACATGAAAACTAAGCTAGTTAATTATAAAATAAATGCTAAATGCTATTGACACTTGAGCAAATATTTCATATAATAGTAAATGTGCTAATTAAAGAATATTTGTTGTCTCAGTAGCTCAGTAGGATAGAGCATTCGCCTTCTAAGCGAACGGTCGGGGGTTCGAATCCCTCCTGAGACGTAAAAGAAATCATGTAGATAATAAAAGTTGTTAACTTAACAAGGGTTTGAGGACCCAACGTTAAGTTAGCAACTTTTTTTATTTCGGAATTATTTGTTTATAAGGAGTTTATCTGAATAGAGATATATCTATGGAAAAACCTTAAAATTATCAACATAAGAATTTTCTTTAAATAAGAATAATTTTATACGTTTGCATAATTTAGCCTCTCTCTATTAAACAACACAGGATACCACAATGAATATGTTACTAGAAGAATACCATCAAAATAATTAGTGTTTCTGTAATACAGACAATGAATTTTCGCGTTTCTTCTATAAAATGTGTCAGACGAATTGAAGATACTAGGAAATAGCACATATAGAAAAGTAGATGAAATAGGTATATAAGATGTGTTTGAGTAGTTGACTGATCATATGTTTGTAATAAAATAATTTGGGATGGGTTTTACCAAGATTACCCTTTCCTCCTTTCCTCGTTGTGTACATGGTATCCTCTCTCTAAGAGACATCTTGACGTTCTATTACTGCCAATATTTTATATTGTTTTTAATAGTTGAAATGCAAAGATATGCCCTTGTTATTCCTCTTTGCTTTTCTTTAACTTTTTTAATAGCAAGTATGATATTCATAACACCCTCCCCATTTGATCTCTAGCATCCTAACAATAGTCAGCTTTGGTCCAGTTTTTTTCCGTTTAATACTTCGTTAAGATATTGTGGGTTTTCATTAGTGAATAGACCCGAGTGTTTTTGTGAGATATTTCTTTCTTACAAATGATTAAAAAAATTCAGGCATAATTTCTAATTCTCATTTCTTATTTTAAAAAAGTTAGCTAAACGTATAAAACCTATTGACTTCTATTATTTAACAGGATAATGTTTAGGTATAGCAAATAAACTTATAAAATATCCGCTTATCGATGTATCTAAATATTTGATAAGGTGTTATAAACTATATTTTTTGATAACAGACTAAATTGTGAATAAAAACACAAAAAGTGCGTTCGTCAACCAATGATAATATTTTGTATATTTATTTGTTCGAAAAAATATTGATATAACAATATTTGAATAAACAAAGTTCCTTGCTGATGAACAAAGGGAAAATTTAAAGACTATTGCTACTGAGCTAGGCTTTAGCAAAAATGCAATATATAAATGGTAGAAACAAAATCCTACTATCAAAAATCTTAGTAAAGCTGCAGATTACATTGGAGTAAGATTAGACTTCTTAGTAGGCTGAGAAAAAACTACTTACACGGAAACGGATTTAGCTAAAATGGTTGATAACGCCATGAGTTTCGATGAGAACAAAATAATTAACATGAGAGAGAAGCAATCTTGGCGTTTTTGAAAGGAAAATACGGAATTGAATAGAAGGTGAGTTAATGCAGCGTGTCTTGTCAGAGGTTAAGGAACTCGGAATAGATGTACAATTTGTGGAATTAAAAAAAGATGGTTATTCATTAGTAGAGATGAACATGATTTTTATCAATCAATATTTGAGTGAGGAAAAAGCAAAAGAGGTTTTGATTCATGAATTGGCTCACTTTAAGTTTCATTCTGAGTATTCAATTTTATACAAAATGAAGGTCCCCCACCTAAAAATGGAGCAAGAAGCGTTGAATTAGTCCATTAATAGAATCATTGCCGAAAATGACGGAATATATAACTACACACAACTAATAGAAGAGTTTAAGATTAAGATGGCTTTAGATGTTAAGTATGGAAATATATAAAA
This sequence comes from Jeotgalibaca sp. MA1X17-3, assembly GCF_021513155.1. Classification (NCBI taxonomy): domain Bacteria; kingdom Bacillati; phylum Bacillota; class Bacilli; order Lactobacillales; family Carnobacteriaceae; genus Jeotgalibaca; species Jeotgalibaca sp. MA1X17-3. The sequence continues at coordinate 1,301,752 of NZ_CP090983.1, read as the reverse complement.
AATCCCACCCCATAGCTTTCGACGGCCAGAGTAGGATTTTTAACTACCAGTGAAAGGTATAAAAACATTATATCATTCATTGGAGGAATTAATATGAAAAAAATTATTGTTGTTGGTTTGTGTACCTTTTTGTTAGCAAGTTGCGGTGAATTAGAAAATGCTGATATAGGATCTTCCTCAATTGAATCATCAGAACGAGCAAATGAAGAAGAACAATTATCAGAATCTTTGGAGTCAGAAGTCACTTCTGAGGAAGAGTCGAAAATGGCAGAGTTACCATATGTTCTAAATGAACCTGTTGGTCTTATTTTTGAAGGGTCTGAAGATGTCTCTGCCGAAGTTGTTGTTACTAACGTCACTGATAACCCAGAAGCTTTTCCAGATTATATAAAGAACGGCGATTACTTTGATGTTAATAAATTAATATTGATTTCAGTTGATTATAAAAATATTTCCTATCCAGAAAATCTGTCATTCGGACTTCATGATTTCCAAGTTTTCAACGAGAATGGAAAACTACTGCCAAACATTAGTCAACAAAATGGTGGAGATCCAGTTGCACAAGGAAGGTCTGGAAGTTCTGAATTTTACATCGAAACAGAAGAGCCACAAAATAAAATTGAATTAGATTTTGTACCTTCGGGTTCAAATAACGTTATTGCGACTTACGCAGTTGATGTTGAGCATTAAACAAAAACACCCCACTCCCCTACTTGGCGGTATGGAGTGAGGTGTAGCGAGGCACCCTTTTTAAAATGCCTTTATACTATTATAGCATAGGATGGAGGCAGTAAAGTGATTAAAGAAATCCAATTTAATACTTATAGAAAATTAAAGGATATTAATCTTATTTTTTCACCGTATTTAAATATTATTTCAGGTTCAAATGGAACTTGTAAATCTTCTATTATTCACATAGTCAGTAACTCATTTCAGAGGTTAACTACCACAGATGAGAAAGTTAATGATAAAAATTCTCTAAAAGTAATAAATCAACTAAATAAATTAACAAATCCAAAAATTGAAAGCTTGACTAGAGGGGACAAAGAATACAATGATCCGGCCTACGGTGTTACTGGCGAATTATATAATTGTACTTATTTAAATGATTATAGTCTCTCATTCAGAAGACATAACTCTTCAACAGAGACTAAGAGACGATTTGCTGTAAAACCTGAATATCGTCCAGATAGTGGAGATTCATTACCGAAGATACCAATTATATATTTAGGTCTATTTAGATTGTTTTCGTTCGGTGAGTTTGATTCTGATGAGTTAATAAAAAAGTTAGCCAATACCTTACCTAAGGAGTATATTGAAGAAATACAAAAAATGTACTTTGATTTCACAGGATATAACATTGACGTTATAACAATGTTTAGTATGGGGGCAATAAAAAATCGGCCTGATTTTTCAACTGATAAAACTGGAATCGATTCAAATACTATATCAGCCGGAGAAGATAATCTATTTATAATTATTCTTGCATTAATTTCACTTAAATATTACTATGAATCAATTAACTCTAATCAAGAGGTTGAAAGCATCTTACTTATAGATGAATTCGATGCTACACTTCATCCTTCTTTTCAAAATAAACTTTTTGATATCATTACAAAATATAGTAAAGAGTTTCATATTCAAGTCTTATTTACATCACATAGTCTTTCATTGATAGAACATTCGTTGAAAACTCCATCAACAACAAATATAATATATTTAATTGATAATATTTTTAAGGTTACACCTATGTTAGATCCAGATATATATAAGATTGAAAGACACTTAAAAGAAATTACTCAGGAGGAATCTTACGTAGATAATCTGATTCCAATTTTTACCGAAGACGAAGAAGCTAGGTCATTTTTAAAAATATTATTTTCGCATTACGAAAATGTCACTGACATAAATATTTCCAAATTTTTTCATTTAGTGGATGCAAACTTTTCAAGTGAAACTATCAAAAATATAGCTAACGATACTATCTTGTTGAAGTCGACTTTGCGCTCGATTAACATTCTAGATGGCGATCAGTCTTCACAAAATAACCTTAATAATCAACTTATTACTTTACCAGGCAGCGAATCTCCTGAAACTTTGCTATTTAAACATGCAGAAAAATTACTCCGTTCAGAAGATACAAGATTTTGGGATAATGAAGTGCTAGTCAAGACTGGATATTCAAGAACTCACTTTAGGAATAACATCTCGAATAAAATTAATGAAATTGAAGAAAGATTATCTGCATCACAGGTTGATGGAAAATCAACCAGAGGGATGCGAAGAGAATCAAACAAAAGAATATTTAATGAACATATACACTTTTGGAGATTTGTAACTACTGACTGGATTAACGACTCTGAAAATTATTCTGAAGTATATAATTTTTTTAAAAACTTAAATATTTGCTTTAAAAAAGCAGCTGAATTTCATGGAGTAAGTTCTAACGATTGGATAAATAACTATGTCCAAGATTAAGTTTATTTGATAACATTTGATTAGAGGTGATAAACATGCCAGTAACAAAATCCCCATTAAGATACCCAGGTGGGAAAACGCAGCTTTCGGAATTTCTAAAAAACTTATTGCAAATTAATGAAATGCAAAATATTGTATATTGTGAGCCATTTTCGGGCGGATTCGGAGCCGGAATGGAGCTCCTCTTTTCCAATGAAGTAGATTCAATAATTATAAATGATTTAGATTTAGGCATTTATAGTATCTGGAATGCAATTTTAAATGATAACAAACAATTCATCAAAATGATTAGAGATATTCCAATCACAATTGAAGAGTGGCATATTCAAAAAGAAATTTATACTAATCTTATTAATAGTCACCAATATTCTATTGAATTGGGATTCGCCACCTTCTTTTTAAATAGAACAAACCGTTCTGGAATTATTAGTGGTGGTCCCATTGGTGGTTATAATCAAGAATCTGCTTACAAACTCGATTGCAGATTCAATAAAGAAGGATTAATTGAAAAAATTAGAGATATCTATAACGAAAAAGCTAGAATCAAACTTTATAATTTAGAAGCAAATGATTTAATTAATAACGTTTTGTTAAATGAAAATCCTAAAAACTTATTTATCTTTTTTGATCCACCTTATTACAAACAAGGGAAAAATTTATATAAGAACTTCTTTGATCACGATAATCATATTGAATTAAGGAAATGCATTGACATGATGAGTCACTATAAATGGATAACCACATATGACTATGAAGAAAACATTAAAAATATATACCGTTCATATCCTGCTCTAAGATATAAAATTAGATATTCAGCAAACAGAGTTAGAAAAGAAACTGAGTACTTATTTCACAGTTCTGTCACAAAAATAGAAAGTTTTGATAAAGTTGAGTTTCAATAAAAAAACACCACTCTCCCTGGCAAAAGCGAAAGTGGTGTTTATCGAAAACAAACCTAAGATAAGTCTATTTCTATACCCTATTTTAGCATAAATAGGAGGTAAAATCATGGCAAGTTTTGAAAAGCTAAATACTGGATGGAAATTTATCGTCAGTTACAAAGATGGAGATAAATACCGAAGAAAAGCCGGCAATAGATTTAAAATAAAAAAAGGAAGCGCAAGTCGTTGCTGCTGAAATCGAAAAGAAATTATATGTCCGTTTAGATATCTATGCAGGTGAAAAGCGATTTACGGAGTATTACCGCGATTGGGTCCATACTTATAAGATTGAAAAATTTAGTAAAGCCACGGATCAACAGTATCAAACCGTAATAAAATTAGTAGATAAGCATTTTAGTGGTTTAAGCTTGAATCAGATTTGTCTAGCTTAATTTTAAAATTGACGTACTAATAATTTAATAGATTCCGATGGTTACCGTATTGAATCAAATAGTGTGAAATTATTTTTCTAAATAATCTAAAAGGGGAAAATTAATATGGGTTGGTTAAATAAAGCCAAGAGTGTACTTAATAAAGGTGTTCTAGAAGTTAAAAATGAACTTGAAAATACTATGGATGGTATTAAGGAAAATAACGAAATAGTCTCTGGAGTTTTAAACATAGGTAAACCTAAAGATGAACAACTGGAAGCTAAATTAATCGTTTTACAGAATAAAGTAGCTGAAAAACAAAAAATTTTACGTGAGCTAGAAAATGCTATTATTAATACTCAAGAAGATATTAATATTCAAGATTATGGTTTTTATGAAAGAAGATATAAGTTTTCTGATGCTACTAAATATAAAGAAAAGTTAGATAACATACGTGCTAAGGAAAAAGAAATGGTGAAAAATAAGACAGCTGGACATATTGTTACTTCAATGACTCTTAATGACAGTGCTGCACAAGGAAAAACTATGCAGAACCAACTTATACAAGCTATGATAAGAGGATTTAATGGTGAGGCTGATGCATTACTTGTAAAGATCACTGTCTCAAACGTTGTAAGTAAAGTAGTAGCATTAGAGCGCTCTTTTGATCAATTGAACAGACTGTATAAAAGAAACAGCATTGTAATTACACCTGGCTATCTCTACCTAAAAAAACAGGAATTATATCTTGCAGCTGAATATGAACTACAAAAGCAAGAGGAAAAAGAGTTATTACGTGAACAGCGGGAAAAAGAACGCGAAGATAAGAAACTCCAGGCTGAAATTAAAGCAAAACGTAAGCAATTAGATAAAGATAGAACTCACTATAGCAATATGGTGGCTAAAGTTAAAGAACTCCTTGAGTCAGCTGATAATTCTGAGATTAAAAAATTAAAGTTGCAACTTCAAGAGTATAAAAATAAGCTAGAAGAGTTAGATGAAATAGAAGAGGATATCGATTACCGCGAAGGCCATGCTAGTGCTGGTTATATATATGTTATTTCTAACATTGGATCATTCGGTGAAGACATTTATAAAATTGGCGTAACACGTCGTCTTGAACCGCTAGAAAGAATCCGTGAATTAAGTAGTGCATCGGTTCCCTTTCAATTTGACGTCCACGCATTAATGTTTAGTGAACAAGCTTTTGCGTTGGAAACCGAAATTCATAATGCTTTATCAAAATATAAAGTAAATCAAGTTAATTCGAGAAAAGAATATTTTCGTGTGTCTTTTTCAAACATTAAAAAAATTCTAGATAATCATAAAGAATTAATTGTTGAGTTAACTGAATTCCCTGAAGCATTTGAATATAGACAAACACAAAAACTATTAAAAAATTTAACTTAAAACATACCCCACTTCCCCCACTTGGCAGTACTAGAAACTTGGATTGAAGAGAGTCTGACCTGGAGTCATTTCACTACTCGTAACACAGATTGATTAAAGGAATAAATAATAAAAACTAAATAAATTTGAATTATAAAGTTTACTAAAGTTTCTAACTTAATAAAGGTTTGAGGACCCAACATTAAATTAGCAACTTTTTTTTACTTCGGAATGGATATGGAATGAATAACATTTCTTTTACTTGTAATAAGCATTGACATTTTATGCGAATCGTTTAATATATGGAAATAGCATAGTAAGCGTTATATATATACCAATTCTATATTCCTCAATGATCTTAGCTACATTTAAATATGTTTCTAGCTTACAAATTGTAACGTTCAGTTATAAAGATAAAACATCTAATCGTTTGATATAGTTAAAAATCGTTGCAGTAAAAGAGGAGTATCCATTAATGATCTAGCTAAACGTCTTTACATTTATAACACGAGAGGATTTTTATTTTGAATTTTATATCGCAATTCATAGGAAGAAGAATCGTTTTTTTTAGAAAAATACAGGGGATTTCACAAGTTGAACTTGCTAAAGAAGTTTCGGTGAAAAAAGAAGATTTAGCAGCCATTGAAAACGGAAAGAAGGAACCTTCTGTCTCAAACCTCTTTAGAATTTCACGATTTTTAAAAACAAAGATTGAATATTTTTTTCCTCAAAAGAAAGAGCATAGTGATCTATTGACACTCTATCCTAAACTTAATAAAAATAATCAAGAAAAAATATTTCGATATGCAAAAGAATTACTTGAAAACCAAAATAAAATTATTAATTTATATTTTAAAAACGATCAAACGAACTCTGGACCCAAAAATAATCTCATACGCATCCCTATAGAGGCAGACTTTATTTTTCATATCATTGATGACAGTATGGAAGATATAATCGATAAAGGGAGCACTTTATTTTGTAGGACACAGCCTACGATTAAAGATGGAGAAATAGCCATTTTAGAAGTAATAAGAATTGGAATAGTATGCAGGAAGGTTCTTTATGACTTTGAAGAAGAACATTTCATTTTAAAACCTTTAAATGAAAAATATCCAGAAATATCTTATGAACAAGAACAAATTAAAATCATTGGAAAAGTTTTAAACTTTTAAACAAAAGTATCTCATTCCTTTTATAATTTTAACAAAACTACCCCTTGGAAGGCAGATTTTTTTATCTAGCTTCCAAGAGGTAGTTTTTCCAATTTTTAATTTTCAATCAACTTTTCTTTTTCAATGTATTTTTGAAACCAGCTAAAGCTGTCTTTCTTATAACGGTTATAAGTTCCTTCACCATTGTTGTCCGCATCTACATAAATAACACCATAGCGTTTTTCCATCTCACAACTACCTGCAGATACAATATCAATCACACCCCACATAATGTAACCAATTAAATCAACACCATCTCTAAGAGCTTCTTTGATTTGTTCAAAATGAGTCTCAAAATATCTAATTCGATTTTTATCTTCGATTGTTCCATCTGGCTTTAATGAGTCATAATCTCCGAAACCATTTTCAGAAATGAAAACAGGTTTTTGATATCGATCATAAACTTTATTGAGTGAAATCCTTAAACCGACTGGATCAATTTGCCATCCCCATTCAGTAGCTTTTAAGTATGGATTCTTTATTGTTGCAACTAAGTTTCCTGCTGTCATTTCTCGCTCGTTTATAGAAATGACACTTGATTGATAATAAGAGAAGGAAACAAAATCTGCCGTATCGTTTTCTAAAAATTTTAAATCTTCTGGTTCAATATTTAGTGTTATTTTATTTTCCTCAAAAAAACGCGTCATATAGCTAGGATAATACCCGCGCATTAAAACATCGGAACAAAACCATTGATTAATATTTTCTTCTTGAATCAATTTCATATTGTCATCTGGATTAGGTGTTTCTGCGTAATAGCAAAATACAGATACCATACAACCAGATTTCGCTTTTGTCAGCTCACGTCCAAGTGCAATTGTTTTTGCACTTGCAACAAATTGGTTATGTAGTCCTTGGAAGACTTTTGATAAATCATAATCAGCATTTTCTTCTTTTAGAATACCCAACCCATTATAAGGTGAAAAATAGCCAGCATTTATTTCGTTAAACGGAAGATAATAATCAATTTGATTTCCCCAATTTATAAATACGACATTTGCAAAATGAACGTAAAGATCAATAAGTTCACGACTAGACCATCCGCCATATTCATCAACAAGATGAATGGGTACCGCATAATGGTTCATTGTCAGAAAAATTTTCATACCAGCCTGTTTAATTTTGGTAATTACTTCAGTATAATAATCAATTCCCGCTTGATTGGGTTCACTTTCTACTCCTGTAGGAAATAGACGAGCCCAACTAATAGACAATCGATATACGTCAATACCTAATTCCTTCAACAAATTAATATCTTCTTCTACATGATAGTAGCCTTGAGTTCCTTTACGAAACGGGTAATACATCTGGGTCTTCGTTTTTTTTGCTTCATCAATATTTTTACGTGTGAGTAATCGTGTCTGAGTTGTTGCATTACTAGTTTTTGGTAAATATGGTCGACATTCCTGTGTATCTAAGCCTTTACCGCCCTCATTCCATCCTCCTTCATATTGACTGGATGCTGTAGCGCCTCCCCAAAGAATTGGTTTAATTTCAGTTTTAAAGTCCATAGTCCCTCCGTAAATAAATTATTTTGAGAAATACAATAAAGCTTTCAACACTTATGACACTTTTCCTTCATTTCTAAAACAATTATAATTTCCATTTAATAAGGATGTTAATCTTCCCTAGAATAGTTTATTTTAGCTTTAATAATTGCACCAATTTCAGGAGAATATATAGGTTCTACTAAACTGATGTGTGTAGATAATTTAGCTCTTAATCTTTTAAATAATTCCTCCCCAAGATTGAAAACTCCACCAATATAAGAAACGTTTATATTCTTTTTAAAGTTTTTACCAAGTGTATTAATTAAAAGACTTAATTGTGAAGCAAGTGCATCGAGTATTTCAAATGCAACTGGATCCTTAATGAGTATAAGCTCGTTTAAAATAATCGCATGGTTTGCAATCTCTTGACGGTCATTTTTTATTTTACTTGCCATATAAGAAATTAAATCATACTCTTCTTCTAATTCAAGTTTATTCTTAACAATATGAACAAGCTGAGTTCTTTCTGCACGTCCATCAATTTGTAAAGTATAGTGTCGAAAAACTTCCTTTGCTATCCAGTACGCACTTCCTTCATCCCCTAGCATATAGCCCCAACCACCTGTACGCATATACTCTTCATTCTTTTTAGAAAGAGCAATAGAACCAGTTCCTGCAACAACTAATATGCCATCCTGACCATTTAACGAACCTTCCAAAGCAATACTTACGTCATTGAATACATAAAATTCATACGGATGAAAGGCTTGTTGACAAACCTTTTCAATTTCATTTCTAAGAAATTTATCTTTACCGTATCCTGCCAAACCTATACCAATTAAAATGTCTTCCTCCTTTGGAAGTTTTTCTATCAGCTCATTTACACCTTCTTTTAAGAGTTGAGTTGCTTGTCTAGAACTCACTTGTAAAAGGTGGCATGTAGGTTTTAAAACACTATCTATACAATTTTCTTGTTCATCAAAAATTTTAAATGAGGTCTTCGTTCCCCCACCATCAATTCCTATATAATACATCTCAGTGCCTCTATTCTTTTTCGACCTTTCTAATTGCTCTTGAAATATGCCCTTTATTTAACTCAAGTTGTTTTCGTGCGCAATCAGCTGAAAATCCTCCCAATTCCATCATGATCGCTGTTTTTACATGACCATTCGCTGCTTCATATAACTCTATTGCTTTGGATTGATCGACACCAGTAATATCTCTTATCATCTCTTGTGCACGACTAACTAATTTTTTATTTGTAGGTTGAAGATCTACCATATAGTTTTGATAAACTTTTCCCAACTTAATCATCACACTTGTGGTAATCATATTTAAAATCATTTTTTGTGCAGTTCCTGCTTTCAATCGAGTAGACCCTGTAATAATCTCTGGACCTGTAATTATTTCAAGGGCTATATCTGCTGCTTCTGAAATTTTTGCTTTACTCACACAGCTTATACTGGCGCTTGAAGCTCCTATTTCCTTCGCATAATTTAATGCACCCGTAACGTATGGTGTTCTTCCACTTGCAGCAATACCAATCACGACATCTTTACTCGTTAAGTTACGACTGATTAAATCTTTTTTACCTTCTTCAGGTTGATCTTCTACCCCTTCTTGTGCTTTAAGAATCGCTTTTTCCCCGCCAGCAATCAATCCTTGTACGAGTTCATAAGATACCCCAAAAGTAGGTGGACATTCTGATGCATCTAAGACCCCTAGTCGACCAGAGGTACCTGCGCCAATATAAAAAAGACGACCCCCATTTTCTAAAGAGGTATAAACTAAGTCAACGATTTTAGAAATTGTTGGAATTTCTTTTCTGACGCTCTTGCTTACCGTTAAATCTTCATCGTTCATCATTTCTAACATTTCTTTTGTGCTTACTCGATCAATTTTTAAGGATTTTTGATTTTGTTGTTCCGTTTCTAATTTTGCTAAATTTAAACTTTCCATTCTCTTCTCACTTTCTTAAACTTATTTCTCTTTATAAGACATTATTTCTTCCCGTGTTGTAATAATGTGATGCATTACCTCTTCATAATGCTTTGATGAGTAAGTATAAAATAAAACGTCTACTAAATAGAATTGAACATGTAATGAAACGGTTGCTGCTCCTCGATAAGCTGGTTCATTTACACGTATATGCTGTAATTTGATGTTAGCTTCATTTGAGATAGGGTTATTTCCAAATTGCGTAATACTCATTGTTTGCATATTGTTTTTATTAGCTAATTTAATTAATTTAAGAACTTCTGAAGTTCTTCCTGAGTTTGAGATTCCAATAAATAAATTATCTGATTTACTATTGACCATGGCAGTGATTAATCCGTGTATATCATTTAAAACAATACAAGTTTTACCAATTCGACTATATTTTTGTCCTATATTTTCTGCTACTAGATAAGAAGACCCCATTCCGAAAATATAAATAATATCTGCTTTTTCAATTGCATTTGTTGCCTGTTCAATTCGTTCATTGTCTAATAAAGAAAGTGTATCGGATAATGATTGATAGGCATTGCCAAGTAATTTTTCTTTGATATCCATTATGGATTCTTCTGGAGTAATATCAGAATAACCTTCTTTGCTATCCCTATCCCATTCATTATGTAAAAATATTTTTAACTGGGAAAAACTTTTCATTTCCAGTTTTTTACTCAAGCGAATGACAGTTGCTGCACTTGTTCCACTTACTTCACCTAGTTCTTGTGCTGTCATATATAAAACTTCTCCGGGATTTTTAAGAATATAGTCCCCTAATCGTTTTTCTGCCTTGGGTAATTGGTCTCTTATACTTTTTATTAAGGCAGTTACATTAGTCATTTTTAATTCCCTCTCTATTTTTATTTAGATAATTGTAATTTGAATTTTTGCCATGGTTTCAATTCATCAAGTATAAAATGTTCTTCTGAACGAATTGAGCCTACTACATTACTTTTCCCACTGTTTAGCATGTTTGTTAGTGCGATTTGCATTTCTCCTGCATAATGCCCATATTCGCTACTTTCAATAATGATATCTCCTCGTTTGATTTCTTCTGGTGCATTGAATACTGGGAATGAGTGACCTTTATATTTTACTCGACTTTGAGTAGAGCGTATCAGATTTTCGTTAATATCTCCACGATTAAAGTGAAGCATATCAAACATTATCTTTCTTTCTGTTTCAGGTAGTTCTAATATAGGGACTACATCAAACGTTACAATTGATAAGTCTAATTTTTTTACTGCACTCATTTCCTCTGCTGAAGGAAAGCAATTTGATATTACAATATCATCTATGATATTGAGTGCGATATAATGTTTTAATTGGATATCTAAAGGTAAGTTTCGATGGATTTCAAGTGTTGGTAATCCATCTGTAACAGGCCATGGCCCAAACGTATTTTTATTGTTACTTGAGATGAAAGCAGAAGTTCGTAGTCCATATTTATTAAATCGTGCACTACATTGTTTAAAAAATTCTAAACTTAGTCCAGTATGACGATGAGGATAAAAATTATGGCTTGCAAGCAAATTATATTGATTTGGTTGATAGTCCATAATAGTATCAATTGTATGAACATTATTACTCATATTTATCTCTATACTTAACCCGTGCTCATTAAAAGTCATTAAAGACTCTTCACTTCCTGTGAACCCTAAATCAAGACGTAATCCATCAGCACCTAACTGTTTAAAAAACGTGAGATCATTATAACTTATCTGTAATTTTTCAAATATTCTAGGTGAAACATCAACAATAACCTCAAAATTTTTATTTCGTGCATAATTATTAATTTCTGAGTAATGGCTAATTATTTCTTCTTTATCTTCTTCAGCTGATAATAAGCAAGAAAAAATTCTACTAAATCCATGTTCTGAAGCTATATCAATATAATCAAACATTTCTTTTTTTGATGATTTTTCAGGATAAATAGATATACCTAATTTTCTCATAATAGTCTCCTTCTATTTAAAAAGGTCCTAACTAAAGGACCTCTTAACTAAAGTTATTCAATTTTTATTGATTAATTTTCATGAAGTTCTTCGTGTTCTTCAGCAAGTAATTGTCTATCATACATCATAACAAATGGATAATAAATTAATGTAGCAAGAATGATTAGGAAGATATTTAATAATGCACCTCGCCAATCATTTCCCGTTGCTAGGAAAGCTCCAATAGGTCCGGGTAATGTCCAAGGGGCAAGTGCGACCATTCTATTAACTAATCCTAAGCTAGTAGCAAACCAAGCAACAACAGCGTTAATCATTGGAGCTAATAAAAATGGAATTAACAATGTTGGGTTTAAAACAATTGGAGTACCGAATATTAATGGTTCATTAATGTTAAATAATGCAGGTACAAACGCTGTTTTACCAAGTGTTTTTGCATATTGTGATTTTGCGAAAAATAGTGCTAATGCTAAACCGATTGTTGCTCCAGAACCGCCAATGTACATGTACCATTGATAGAAAGGTTCAGGTGCCATATTAGGAATCGCTTCCCCAATAGCGTATGCTGAAGAGTTTTGTTCCAATAATACTAACCACAATGGACGTGCAATAGATCCTACGATAGAAGCCCCATGAATTCCAAAGAACCAAAAGAAGCTATTTAGAAAAGTAATTAGCAATATAGATGGGAGAGTGTCTGATGCAGAAACTAATGGTGCTACGATTGAATTAATAATACTGTGGACATCTACTTCTAGCCACATGGTCACTGTAGCGAATAAAAGAATCACAATAGCAGTTGGTGTCATTGCTTCAAATGAGCGCGCAATTGATGCAGGTACTTGCTCTGGCATTGAAATTTTGAATCCACTACGTTCTGTAAATCTATAAATCTCAACAGCAATAAATGCACTTAGAATACCAATAAACATTCCGCCAGATCCAAGATTTGCCATAGGGATAACAAATCCAGTAGGGACTGCTTCAATAAAAGTAGTTAATTCTGCATTTCCAGTAGCTAATTCCATAACACCTTCACTAGCGCCTGGAATAATTGCTGGAATAATTGTTAATAAATAGGCTAATTCTGCAAGAATACCACCAGAAAGACCATCTAATTCATATGATTTAGCTAATGAGTATCCGATTCCAAAAACTGCATATAAAGTCATAATATACATAGACATACGGTATGGCAATAAAATTTTAAATTGATTATCTGCTAAGAATTGTGTGAAACCCCATGATTCAGGTAATGAATTGGGTAAAAATGCAATTACTAAAAACATTGATGCAACAATGATGATTGGTAAAGTTGCTACAATACCATCACGAACTGCTCTTAAGTGTTTTTGTTCAGATAATTTTGCCATCGGAGTAGACAATTTTTCATCTAAGAACACAGTAAATTTATCAAACAATTAATTTTCCCCCTTTTTATTTAAGCACTTGTCCAGCTTCTTTTTTAATTTGAGCTAATAAAAATTTACCCCCAATTGGTGAATAACCTCTTGGCTTAATTTGTAAAATTGGTACTCCTGCACTATCTGCATCTTTTTTCAAGCGATCGAAATGGTGTCTAATTTGCGGAGCAACTAGTGCTAAGGCGTAATCTTCTTTGACCATTTCTTGAAATTTTACTGAACTTGACTCATGTACTTCCATATCAATGCCGTCAGCTTGAGCTGCTTCCTTTAAAGACTTTGCAGCTATTGCACTAGACATCCCACCTGAACACACAAGAATAACTCTCATAATGTTTCCTCCTTCTTTAAAATTACAGTATTGTATTTGCATAGTAAAAACTAAATAACATAATAAACGCTAATAACGAAAATAAACTACCAATAATCATTCTAGATTTTTTTACATTCTCTTTCTTATAAAATTGTATAAAAGAAATTGAATAACCAATTACTGATGATACAACAAGTAAAGCAGGTAACGCCAAACTATTAGATACATTTTCTACTATTCCAGTACCTAGAGTAAAAGTAATAAATAAAGTAAGTAACAATAAAATGGATTGCTTAAAACCAAATCTAGGAATGGAATAATCGGTCTTAATTATAAATTTTTTTTGTTTTTAATATGATTTTCAGTCATTTAGTCACATCCTTTTAATGACGTTCCATTAATGTATTAATTTTTTTATTTAGGTTTATAAAACGTTCTGCTAACGTTCTCACCTCCATAGCAGTCATTAAATGATCTTGAGCATGCACAAATAACACGGACACTTGGATATGTTTTCCATTAACTTCATCTGTTATTATTTTAGTTTGTACATTATGAGCTTTTTTCAAAGCTTCATCTGCTTCTTTTAATAATTCTTCAGCTCTCTCGTAATTTCCTTTTTCTGATTCTTCTATTGCTTCATATGCAGATGATTTTGCATCTCCACCATTTGCTATAATTTCAAATATAATCTCTTCCATTTGCTCACCTCCTTTTGTGAAATCCCTTACATTCATATAATAACATATATTTTTTTAAAAGGAAATGATATTTCGTTTTTTTATTAATTAAATGAAATATCATTTCAATTTAAAATGTTATCCTGTAAATTTTAATAAGTTCTATAGTTAAGATTACTTATTAAATAATTCTAATCTCTAATAATTACGATAAAAATAGTCAAATAAATTGCAACAAAAAAAGTGCTACTAATAAAATTAGCAACACTCCGATGATTCTTTTTACGTATTACAATTTTCTCAATTAACTATTAATAAACGTCTCTTCTACAGCTGCAGTAACTGCAAGTTTCACATGTTCAAACGTTAATCCACCTTGTATATATAGGAGATATGGTGGTCTAATAGGGCCATCTGCGGATAATTCAATACTAGCACCTTGGATGAAAGTTCCAGCAGCCATAATTACTTCGTCTTCATACCCTGGCATAGGAGCTGGAATTGGAAGTGCCGATGAATCAACTGGTGAATACTTTTGGATGGTTTGTGCAAAGGAAATCATCTGTTCTTTTGAAGGCAAGGCAACCATTTGAATAAGGTCTGTACGAGGACTATCCCATTTCGGGGTAGATTCTATGTCAAACTCTTCCAGAAGTGCTGCTGTATAGATAGCACCCTTTACAGCCTCTCCTACTACGTGAGGGGCTAAGAATAGACCTTGATACATCTCTAAAAGACTATATAGCGTTGCTCCTGCTTCTCGACCAATTCCTGGGGTAGTTAAACGATAGGCACACATGTCAACCAAGTCTTCACGTCCTACGATATAACCACCCATTTTAACAATACCGCCACCTGGGTTTTTAATTAAAGAACCTGCAATCAAGTCTGCACCTACTTCAAGTGGTTCTTTTTCTTCCACAAATTCTCCATAACAATTATCTATAAAGAAAATAGCATTTGGAGCATGCGGTTTAATGGCTGCGATCATTTCTTCAATCTCATCTATTGTGAAAGAAGGACGATCCGCGTAGCCACGAGAACGTTGAATACCAATTACTTTAGTATTCTTTGTTATTTTTTCCAAAACAGTAGGAATATCAACTTTGCCATTTTCCATCAAATCTACATGATTATATCCAATGTTATATTCTTTTAAAGAGCCGATTCCATTCCCCGTAAGGCCAACAATATCTAGCAGCGTATCATATGGCTGACCAGTTACATATAATAATTCATCCTGTGGTCTTAAGACACCTAATAAAGCCGTTGAAATCGCATGTGTACCAGAAATAATTTGTGGACGCACCAATGCGGCTTCCCCTTTGAAAATTTGTGCATATAGTTCTTCGAGTGTATCTCTACCTGAATCATTATACCCATAACCCGTACTTGGATTAAAATGATAATCACTAACTTGGCAAGAACAGAAGCCATCTAATACCTTTTTTTGGTTATGTAAAGCTACTTTTTGAACTTTTTTAAAACGTTCTTCAATTTTCATATCTACTTTTTCTACAATTTTATTTAAATCATCTGTCGTTTGCATCATCTACGTTTTCTTCTCCCAACCATTTTGAATTCCTTTTTGCGAATCCTTTTACTAAATAATGATTTGTTTCTTCTATCAAATCAAGTGATTCTACAAATGTATCTTGTTGCAGGCTATTTAACTTAGCGCCCCCATCTTTATCTAGCGCTACTTCCATTTCATAAGGAATTAATAATTTTCTGATTTCTTCCCATATAAATTCTTTAAGAAGTTGAATGTCATCTGAATCTAAGGAAGAGATGACTATATTTGGATAAAGGCGTGGTTGAAACTCTCCTTCAAGAAGGTCTTTTTTATTATAAACTGTGACAATAGGAGTAGTTTGCATATTTAAATCTTTAATTAAATTTAAAACCGTTTCTTCTTGCTGTTCCACATATTCAGAAGAAGCGTCTACTACATGAAGGAATAAATCCATTCCTCTACTTTCTTCCAATGTTGAGTGGAACGCATGAATTAACTGCGTAGGTAAATTTTGAACAAATCCTACCGTATCAGTTAGAGTTGCTTGATACTTATTAGGAAAGTTCATTTTTCTTGTTAAAGGATCCAAAGTTGCAAAAAGTTGGTTTTCTTCAAACGTCTCTGCATCCGTTAAGCGATTCAGTAACGTAGATTTCCCCGCATTTGTATACCCAATTAAACCAATTTGAAAAATCCCACTTGATTGTCTTTTTATTCTTGCACGCTCTCGATGGCTTTCCGTTTCTTGGAGTTCTCTTTTAATTTCTGTTACTTGTTTATTAATATGACGACGATCGGTTTCCAACTTTGTTTCACCTGGTCCACGAGTTCCAATTCCCCCACCTAAACGAGACATGTTTACTCCTTGTCCCATTAATCTAGGTAATAAATAGTTCAACTGTGCTAAAGATACTTGAAGTTGACCCTCTTTACTAGTTGCTCTCATTGCAAAAATATCCAGAATTAATTGGATTCGATCAATCACTTTACATTCAATTTCTTGTTGAATATTCTTCATATTTCGCGGAGATAATTCTTGTTCAAAAATAACCGTATCACATTCAAGTTCTTCAGTTAAATGTTTTAATTCTTCTAATTTACCCTTACCAATTAAGGTTCTTCCATCTTTTCGATCTCTTTTTTGAGTCAAGACTGCTACAACTTGTCCTTGAGCTGTTTCTGTTAGTTTTTCCAGCTCATCTAACTCATATTCGAATTGTCGATCCGATTGCTTTGTTTGAACACTTACTAATATAACTTTTTCTTTTGTTGTTTCCATTCTGGCACCAACTTCCATTCGGTCTCTTATTTAGCTTTTAAAAAAGCTTCGACTGTTTTATCGATCTCTTCTTGACTATTGGGCTTATTTAAATCAAACCATTGGATTTCATCCATACGATTTCTAAACCAAGTTAATTGTCTTTTTGCATACTTGCGTGAGTTTTGCTTTACTTTTTCAGTAGCAGCTTCAAAACTGATTTCTCCTTCAAAGTACGGAAACCACTCTTTGTAGCCAATACCTTTATATGATTGGGTATCTTTTACGTTTTTCAATTCAAAAAGCAATTTTGCTTCCTCAAGCAATCCTTCTTCAATCATTTGGTCTACGCGTTCGTTGATTCGTTGATAAAGTAACGGACGGTCCGTCGTTAAACCAATCACCAGAGCATCATATCGTTTTTCTTTTTGCTGTTCATTTTGTTCAGAAAACAGTTTACCACTTATTTGAATGGATTCAAGAGCACGAATGACTCTTCTTGAATTATTGACATGAAGTGCTGTCGCAGCAACAGGATCTAGTTGGTTTAGTTTTTCCCAAACTCCTTCA
The DNA here is from genome assembly GCF_021513155.1 of Jeotgalibaca sp. MA1X17-3. Classification (NCBI taxonomy): domain Bacteria; kingdom Bacillati; phylum Bacillota; class Bacilli; order Lactobacillales; family Carnobacteriaceae; genus Jeotgalibaca; species Jeotgalibaca sp. MA1X17-3. The sequence goes on along the minus strand of NZ_CP090983.1, from coordinate 1,284,167 downwards.
GGTCCTTCTTCATCCAACTGTTTTTGAAGTTTAGAACGATATACTGGGTCTTCCCCTACTCGTCCGAACTCCATATCATATAAAAGTCCTTCAATATAAAGACCCGATCCTCCTGCCAAAATAGGGATTTTACCTTTTTGTTGAATAAGAGAAATGGCTGCTTCTGCATCTGTCTTAAAATCATTGGCTGTATAAAGTTTAGTAACATCCAAAATATCAATTAAGTGATGAGGAACTCCTTCTTTTTCTTGTTCGGTTACTTTTGCTGTTCCAATGTCTAACCCTTTATATACTTGCATCGAGTCACCATTTATAACTTCACCATTCACTTGTTTCGCAATTCGAATGGCTAATGAAGTTTTTCCAACTGCAGTTGGTCCAACAACAACAATTAATTTGGGATAGATATTCCTCACTTCCTCTTTATGATTATATTAAGCCTTTTGCTTCATAGCTAAATCTAATAGCTCATTTGCATGTGCTACAGATAAATCAGTAATATCTGTTCCAGCTAACATACGAGCAATCTCATTGATACGTTCCTTTTTGACAATAGAATGGACATGAGTTTTAGTACGATCACTGTAAACTTCTTTTTCTATATAAAAATGATGGTCTGCCATTGCTGCTACTTGTGGTAAATGAGTAATACAGAGCACTTGTGAATATTCTGAAACCAAATGAATTTTATTAGCGATCGCTTGAGCTACTCTTCCACTCACTCCTGTATCTACTTCATCAAAAATAATACTAGTGATTCCTTGAGTCTGTGTAAAAATAGTTTTCAATGCTAACATCATCCGAGATAGTTCTCCTCCACTAGCAACTTTTGCTAATGGTTTCAGCGGTTCACCGACATTTGTAGCAATATAAAATTCTAAAGAATCTAGACCATCAGAACGGATCATTTGCTTTTCATTTTCATGAAAGTGGACTTCAAAACTAGCTTTCTCCATATATAATTCTTTTAATTGTTTTTCGATTTCTTTTTTCAGTAAAAGTGCGGTCTTTTTTCTTTTTTCAGTTAACTTTTTTCCGACTTCTAGGAGTTCTTTTTTTATTTCATTAAAGGTATTTGTAAGCTTTTCAGCATAACTTTCCCGGTTTGAAATTTTATCTAATTCCAAAGCAATTTTTTGGTAATAGGTCTTTATATCAGAAATTGAACTACCATATTTTCTTCGTAACTGATGAAGGAGTTCCAACCGGATTTCTATTTCATTTAATCTTTCTTCATCATAACTCATCTCATCCATTTCATTCCGAATAGAAAAAGCACATTCTTGAAGTTGATAGTAGGCAGCGGAAAGATCTGAATAAATCGTTTGATAGGTAAGACTAAAGTCTTGAATTTTTTCTAAAGCAGCCATTGCTAAGCCAATTTGATCTAATCCATTTCCTTCGTCCTCTTGTATTGCTCCGTAAGAAAGCGTCAATCCTTGGATAATTTTTTGATAATTCACTAAGCGATTGCGTTCTTCTTCTAACTGCTCTTCTTCCTGATCATCTTCAAGTTTGGCTTCTTCAATTTCATTTATTTGAAAATTCAATAAATCAATTCGTTGAACATTTTCTTTTTCATCAGAAAGAAGTTCTTTTAACTCTGCTTTTGTAGTTTGATAGCCTTCATAAAGTTTTTGATACTGGTTCAAGATTACTTGATCTTCTTCATCTCCAAACCGATCTAATAACATCAAATGCTTTTGGGGATTCATCAATTCTTGATGTTCATTTTGTCCATGAATATCAATTAGGTTTTCAGCGATTTTTCGCAGTACGGCTACAGTAATTATGGTTCCGTTAATCCGTGCCACATTTTTTCCATTTCTTGAAAGTTCCCTTTGTAAAATAATTTGGTTTTCACTTGCTTCAATTCCATATTCGTTTAATAACTCTTTAAGTCGTTGGGAAGATGGCATTTCAAATTGTCCTTGTAACACTGTTTTATTTTCTCCATGGCGGATCAAATCAGCGGACCCTCTTCCACCCGCTAATAAGCCAACTGCATCAATAATAATTGATTTACCAGCGCCAGTTTCCCCGCTTAGTACAGTCATTCCATCTTCAAAGCTTACTTGAAGGTTTTCAATGATGGCAAAGTTTTTAATAGATAACTCTTGCAGCATATAGATTCTCCTTTTGCTCTTGACTAGCGAGGTATGCCCTATTTTAAAATAATTGTTTTATTTTTAAGTATCGAATGAGCCTCTTCAATCACATGAGGAATTGAAACAACATCGGCTATTTCACCTATTTCTAATTCACTGGACTCTAAATGAGCTAAGAACTCAATATTCCCAGTACCACCGGTTATAGGAGAATAACTAATCCCTTTAACATCAAATCCATGAGAAGTAGCTAAGAGTAAAACTTTCTCCAAAACCTCTTGATGAATTTTTGGATCAGATACAATACCTTTTTTACCTACCTTATCTTTTCCTGCTTCAAACTGTGGCTTGATTAAGGCGACCACTGTTCCTCCTGTCGTAATAATCGTTTTAAGAACAGGTAGAATTAATTTAAGAGAAATAAAAGATACATCAATCGTCGCAAATTCAGGTTGACCATGTGTGAAATCTTCTGGTTTACTATATCGAAAATTCACTTTTTCCATTACTATGACTCGTTCATCATTACGAAGTTTCCAATCTAATTGATTGGTTCCAACATCTAAAGCATAACAAAGAGTTGCTCCATTTTGTAAAGAAACGTCTGTAAATCCTCCAGTAGAAGAGCCAATATCTAAAACAATTTTATCCGTTAGGTTTAATTGAAAGATTTGTAAGGCTCTTTCTAGTTTCAAACCACCCCGACTAACATATTTTAAAGACTCCCCTTTTACTTTCAGTTCTGTTGTAAGAGGGATTTTTTCGCCTGGCTTGTCATAGCGTTGATTATTCTGATCATAAATTTGACCAGCCATAATCATTCGTTTTGCTTTTTCACGTGAATCTGATAATCCCTGTTGGACAACCAACAAATCGATTCTTTCTTTTTCCATAGGTCTTCCCCTTGTCATTAAATTTTGACATACTCTAATAATTCAATAAATAGTGAGATACTTGGTTGATCAATTGCAGAGGAATACGCATCATCTTCTAAAGAAGTGATCGCTTTGATAGCCCCATCAATTTCCTCTGTTAGTTTTTCTTTAGCTTTTTCTATCCCTAAAATAGAAGGATATGTATTTTTTTCAAGTTCTTCATCTTTTCCAGTTGCTTTCCCTGTTTCTGTTTCATTAAAAACTACATCTTTCAAATCATTATGAATTTGAAAAGCCAATCCAAGATGCTCTGCATATTCATGCAATGCCTCTACAACCACTTGGTCCACACCTGAATGTACACTCCCTGCAAACGTTGCAAATTCAATGAGTGCTCCTGTTTTTCTTTTATGAATGGACTCCAATTGTTGAATGGTAAGTTCTTTGGATTCTGCTTCAATATCTTCCATCTGGCCAGCAACCATTCCTTTAGGTCCTGCTGCCTCTGCAAGAGAGGAGGTAAGCTGTAGTCGTTCATTTGCAGATAGTTTTTCTTGATTTAAAATAAGTGAAAATGCTGCCGTTAACAAAGCATCCCCTGCTAAGATAGCAATTGCTTCATCAAATTTTCGATGTGTCGTTAAATTCCCTCTTCGATAATCATCATCATCCATGGCAGGTAAATCGTCATGAATTAAAGAGTAGGTATGAATCCATTCAAGCGCTACTGCAGTTGAAAAAGCATCTTCTACGTTTCCTTTTCCGAGTTGAACGGCTGCAAATAAAAGTAAAGGACGAAATCTTTTTCCACCTGATAAAAGGGAATATTTCATCGCTTCTTGTAAGGAATTGCTATCAGCACTGTATTCATATAAAGAGGATACTAAGAAATTATCAAATTTTTCCATATATTGAGATGAAAAAGCTTTTAAGTCCATTTCATTATTCTCCTCCAGCGGTATTCGGCTCTTCAAAATTCTGAACCGTCCCATCATTTCCAATCATCTTCGTTAACGTTCGTTCAGCATTATTTAAAGTTTCTTGACAATATTTGCTCAATTCCATTCCCTCTTGAAATTGGGATAGAGCATCTTCTAATGGTACATCACCTGATTCCAATTGGTTTACTATTTTTTCTAAACCTTGTAAGGCTTCTTCAAAGCTTCGTTTTTCTTTTTTATTTTCAGACATGTTTCTTCTCCTCAATCTTATTTATTTCTGTACGGACATTCCCATCTTTTAAATTAATATTCACGTAATCGCCTACTTTTATTTGTTGAATCGAGTTGACAACCTGGTCTTCTAGCGTGACATAAGAATATCCTCTGGTCATAATTTTAAGTGGACTCAAAAAGTCTAATGATTGCATCAATTGGACCATATCACGTTCTTTTTCTAATAGATAACGTTTCATTGTAACGTGTAAATCCCCATCGATATCTTGTAATTCTTTTTCAAGAAGGCGTATCTTTGTTATTGGGTTAACATTTCGTAATTGCAGAGAAGTTTGTTGGTAGCGGTGCTGTGCTTCGGTTACTCTTTTAATCATTTCATTTTGTAACTGAGTAGTACTTTGATCAACCTTCAACATATGTGCTTCATAAATTCGATTTGGTTGCCTAAAAACATAGGAATGCATCAGACGATTCAATTTCTCTTGACGTACTGCAAACATACTTCGCATTACTTGGTACAATCGTTGCTTTTGGTTTTGGATATGCTGTAGCACATCTGCAAGAACGGGAACAGACAACTCTGCTGCTGCTGTAGGTGTCGCTGCTCTCACATCAGCTACTAAATCGGATAATGTTGTATCCGTTTCATGTCCTACTGATGAAATAATCGGAACGTCCATAGAAAAAATTTGGCGTACGACCTTTTCTTCATTAAATGACCATAAATCTTCAATAGATCCGCCACCACGTCCGATAATAACCACATCATATTCGTTTGCTTCATTAATTTTTTTCAAATTTTTAATAATATCAGGAGCGGAGTCTTTCCCTTGGACCACCGTTGGAAAAAGCACTAACTGTGCGATCGGATATCTTCTTTTAATCGTTGTCATAATATCTCGTATAACTGCTCCGCTGGGACTTGTTACGATAGCAATTTTTTTAGGGAATACAGGCAATGGTTTTTTAGGTGCTGAAAAAAGACCTTCTTTTGCCAATTTATCTTTCAAATCAGTATAAGCTTGATAAAGAGCACCAATTCCATCGGGTTCCATATGTTCAATAATGATATTATAATTGCCACTTGCTTCATAAACATTTACTCTACCAACCAGAAGAATTTTCATTCCTTCTTGAAGTTGGAATTTTAAGCGACTAAACTCTCTTTTGTACATTACTGCTTGGATGACGGCATGATCATCTTTAATACTAAAATATTGATGGTTTTGACGTTTTTTATAGTTGGATATTTCTCCTGTTAAGTATACTCTCTCCAAATACGGATCCGCATCAAATTTCCTTTTAATATATTTAGTTAAAGCAGTTACCGTGAGATACTGTTTGCTCACGAAGTCACCTCAATTCATCTTCTACTTTTTTGATGGTCTGTTCCAATAGCATCGTGATGGTCATGGGACCAACCCCTCCAGGAACAGGAGTAATTTTACTAGCGATTCCCATCGCTCCTTCCGTATCTACATCACCAATTAATTTACCGTGTTCATCTCGATTCATTCCTACATCTACTACAACAGCAGCTGACTTTAAAAAGTCAGCTGTAACAAAGTGTCCACTTCCAATTGCAGAAATTAAAATATCTGCATTTTGAGCTAATTCTTTTAGGTTTTCAGTTCGAGAATGGGCAATCGTTACAGTAGCATTGGCATTCATTAGCATCAAGGCCATCGGTTTTCCTACAATATTGCTTCGTCCAATAACTAAAGCACGTTTTCCTTCTAGTTCTACTCCGTTAGCTTTTAATAAGGTCATAATTCCATAAGGTGTACATGGTAAGGTTGCTTGATTGCCCAACAGAAAGTTCCCCATATTCATTGGATGGAATCCATCTACATCTTTTTCATAACGAATGGATCGAAGTACTTTTTGTTCATCCATTTGTTTGGGTAAAGGTAATTGAACTAAAATACCATGAATCGCTGGATTTTCATTCAATTTTTCTACTTCATTTATCACTTCTTCTTCAGTTGTTGTATCAGGAAGCCGGATGATCGTCGAATGAATTCCTATTTTTTTGGCTTGTCTTTCTTTGTTTCGTACATATGTCTGACTAGCTTTATTTTCTCCTACTAAAATAACTGTCAAACCTGGAATTTTTCCTTTTTCTTTTAATTTATTGACTCGTTCTTTCATCTGAAGTTGCATATCTTGGGCCAATTTTTTCCCGTCGAGTAACTCTGTTTTCATTTCATCATCCCTTCTGCTACGATTTCTGTTCGCTTCTACTATTTTACCATAATCTAGTATTGAACGGGAACACGTGCGATCTTTCCTTTCATATAAAAAAGAAAAACCCCAATGACTCAGTCATTAAGGTTTTTCTGTGCTATCTATCAGATTGGATAATACTCCGTTAATGAATTTCCGTGAACTTTCATCACAATATTCTTTTGCAAGTTCAATTGCTTCATTTAAAGCAACTTTTTGAGGAACTTCTTCATCTTGAGCATATAGCATTTCATAAACAGCTATTTGTAAAATAATTGTGTCGGTTTTGGGTAATCTTTCTAAAGACCAGTTTTTTAAATACGGACGAATGGATTCGTTAATAGCATCCAAATGATCCAATACTCCATCTACTAAACGACTTAAGTAAGGTTGATCGATCATAACTAACCCCTCTTCTGCGTCTTCAATATCGCTTAAGAGTGCCATCTGAATGGCTTCTTCTCTACTTAACTCTTCATTGGAATTTAATTGAAAAATAGTCTGAAGTGCTTTTTCCCGAATCTGGTGTCGGTTTAAGGATGGAAAAGTCACTCGTTTTCCTCCAGTTCTGTATGCATCACTTGGTAATTCTTTCCATCTTCTTTTGGATTAACAAGTCCTACAACATGAACATTTACCATGCTAACTTCTAAATCACTCATGAAAAGAATCTGCTCTTTAATTTTTAGTTGTAATTCCAATGCTACTTTCGGTACTGAGACACCATATTTTACATAACAATATACATCAACAGAAAGACCATTCTCGTCTACTTCTAAGTGGACTCCTTTATTTAAAGAAGAACGTCCTAGTAACTCGTTTACGCCAGTTTTAAACGTTCCTTGCATAGCGTATAGTCCATCAATTTTATTTGCTGCAATACCTGATATTACTTCGATTACTTCAGGTGCAATTTCAATTTTACCTAAATTTACATCTTTATTTGTTAATGGTATTTTTGTTTCTTCCATCGTAAACGTCTCCTTACTTTAATTATTTATATGAATCATTTTCTAGTTATGCTCTAGAAATATAAGAGCTATCTGTCGTATTAATAATTAGTTTATCTCCTACGTTCACAAAGAAAGGTACGTTTACGTATAATCCAGTCTCCATTTTAGCTGGTTTTGAACCACCAGATGCTGTATCGCCTTTAATACCTGGTTCTGTTTCTTCAACGACTAATACAACAGTGTTTGGTAAATCTACTCCAAGAGTTTCTGAACCATACATAATTACATGAACTTCCATATTCTCTCTTAAGAAGTCTAATTCATGTTCAATTTGATCTGAGTTTAATTCAATTTGTTCGTAATTCTCTGTATCCATAAACACATGAGAACCACCTGATTCGTATAAGTACTGCATTTTTTTATTATCAATATGTGCGCGTCCAACTTTTTCACCAGCACGGAATGTTTTTTCTTGAGCCGCACCTGTTCGAAGGTTTTTAAGCTTTGTACGTACAAAAGCTGCACCTTTACCAGGTTTAACGTGTTGGAAATCAACGACTTTCCATAGTCCACCGTCCATTTCAATTGTTAAACCATTTTTAAAATCATTTACTGATATCATGTTTTTTCCTCCTGAGTCGAACTTTTGCTTTAGTTTACCATATTCTGATCGTTTCGTGGTACTTAATTATAGGATTATTAATTCTTTTGTAGAATGTGTAAGGATTTCATTTCCAGTTGCTGTAATAATCAAATCGTCCTCGATCCGAACTCCACCGATTCCATCCAAGTAGATTCCTGGTTCATTTGTTATCACATTTCCCACAACTAGTTTTTTTGGCGCTTTTTGAGAAGTATTTGGACCTTCATGAATTTCCAATCCAATTCCGTGTCCATTTGAATGACCAAAGTAATCACCATATCCATAAGAAGAAATAACATCACGAGCGATACGATCTACTTCGATACCTGTCATACCTGCTTTTGCTTCTTCTAAGACTTTTAATTGTGCTTCTAAAACAATTTTGTATATTTCTTTGAGTTTAGGAAGTGGCTCTCCTACTGAAACCGTTCTTGTCATATCAGATACATAGCCATTATAGTAACAACCAAAATCAAGAGTTACAAAATCTCCTTGTTCAATTAGTTTTTCACTAGCTACACCATGAGGCATAGCGGATCGATAGCCACTCGCAACAATGGTTTCAAAAGAAACACCTGTTGCTCCTAGTTCTCGCATATGAAAATCAAGTTTATTTGCAATTTCAATTTCTGAAACACCTGGTTTGATGTAATCAAGTATGTATTTAAAACCAGCATCTGCAATTTCACATGCTTTTTTGATAATAGCAATTTCTGATTCATCTTTGATTTCTCTCAACTCTTCAACTATTCCTGAAGAAGGTATTAAGTCGCAATCTAACATTGTTTCTAATTGATCAAAACTACGAAAAGAAACATGAGTATCTTCAAATCCTAATTGAATAAGTCCTTTACTCTCAACAATTTTTTTGACTTCATCAAAAATTGGACCATTATTCCGAACGATTTCAAAACCTTTTGCTTGATCCGCTGCTTGTTTTGTATAACGGAAATCAGTTATGAAAAAAGCTTGCTCTTGTGTAATTAAGGCTAAGCCTGTTGTTCCTGTAAAATTTGAAACATAACGTAAATTATAAGGGCTCGTTACTAGGAGTGCATCTAGCTCCTTATTTTTTAAAATTGCTTGTATTTTTGAAAGTCTGCTCATTTCATCTACTTCCTTCCATTTATGTACCATTAATTTTCAAATAACCTTATCCATTATAACAAATAAACCGTGTGTAAGGACAGTATTATGAAAATAGTTGAAAAAGCTTTATTATTTTGGACATTCAAAAACAGCCGATAAGAATCATCGGCTGTTTTTTTGGGGGACAGATCCTTTTTTACTTTCAAATTCATCAGTTTGTTGCGAGTCATTTGTGGGGATTTTTTTTACTATCGTTACTTCTTTCTTCTCACTAAAACCACTTGTTAACTGACTAGTGATTTGATACTGTTCTGATGAGAGGCTAACTATCATGACTTCCCCTATATTAAAACTAAAACTACTTGGCACTTTTTTTCCAGATAAAATAAATTCATCCTTTATTATTTTTTCGGAATAAGCAAAAAGAGTTTGAGATTGGTAATGATTGACTAATGTTTCATATGTATACATTTTATTTTGATAAATGCGAAACGTTCCAAAAAAGCTAAGCTCCAATAAAAAAATACTTACTAAAACTATGGGGAGAATTCCACCTTGTTCATTATTCAATGAATTCAATTCTTTTTCTGTGTATATTTCAATAGGTAGATAGGCCTCCATCTCCTTTTCATTTTTGAACACACTCTGTATTTTTATCCCCCCTATAGCATCTTGAAAATTTAAATCTCGTACTTCTGTAAGCATGGGGACATATCCGGTGTTATCTTTTTGTCTTCTTAATTCGGTTGCTTTTAACATATACGTATACGTAGTTTTTGTACCATCTTCTGACAAAGTAATGATTTTAGGTGTTCTACTTTTTATTTTTTTATTAAGGAGATCATGTTCTGCTTGGTTTAAAAAAATATGCCATTCAATATTTTTCTCATGCTGAAGAGAATCTTTCATATTTTGTGCTGAATGTAAAAGAGAACCAATCAATAAGACGATCAAGCTATTTACAAATAAAGCAAGTAAGCTTTCTAACAAGGTAAATCCTTCTTGATTTTTCAAATTCATTTTAATCGCTAGAAAGATATTCAATAGTAATCACTTCCTGATTGTAATTCGTAATCGTCAATGAATGAACATTTCCCTTCCAACTAGCCACTAACTGATTTCCATCTGAAATACGTTGTCCAAAATTTGTTGGTTCTTTTACTACTATTTCTTGCCTCACATAGTCTTGAGCGAAACGCCAGAACTCAACTTCATTTTTTCGTTCTAGTAATAATTGTCGCATATTTGTTTGGAAGGGAAAAAATGTAAGAATTACTAAACTAATAATGGATAACGCTACAATACTCTCTAATAAAATTGATCCCTTTTCATATTTCAGTTTTTTCAATATGATAACGTCCATTTCCAAATTGAATTTTGATTTTAAAAAGATATCGTTCCGTTCGAAAAATAATGGTTTGTGGAGTGATATACCCTGATGATTTTTTGATCCAATAGGATTGATTTTCTAAGATAGAAACACTCGCTGGTACACTGATTTTTTGATCAATAAAAGTAACATTTCCATTATTTGTTATAAATTTAATTTGAGAAATCCCATTTATTGGTTTACGTAATTCCACTTTTACTGGTTCACCCGTAATAACTGCATAATTTTGGGCATTTTCCCACTGTGTTAAAAAGTCCTCAAAGAAAAATTGTTCGGAAAGTTCGTTTGTATCCATAAAACCTTGAATGGGAATGAGTAAAACGAGAAGCGTTGTAATCGAAAGAACAACTAGCGTTTCAAACAGTGTAAAGCCATTTTGATTTTGAAGAATATTTTTACTCATTTCATTCAATCACTTCTGTAAGAATTCCCCATTCTATTGCTTTTTGTTTTTGTCCATCTGTTATGTACTTCTTTTCAGCTAATACATCTAAAGTAGGTCTTTCACTATTTTTGTACTCATACAAATCTGCTTGTGTTTGAATAACGGTTGTTAATGCCTTCCTGCCATCATCTTCTACATCTTTTTTTGTATTTGCGATATTTGGTATAAATATCAAACTTAGTATAGAAATAATAAATAATACAATTACCATTTCTACCAAAGTAAAACCACGATCATCTTTTAAATACTTTCTAAATTTTTTCATCTTAAAATCCTCCTATCATATTTAGCATGGGCAACATCAATATGGCATAAACAAAAACAACAATGAATCCAATAAATGAAAACAACAAAGGTTGCAATAAATTAATCTTTTTTTCTATATCTTGCATCATCGTTCGATGACATTCTTGACTATAAATTTTTAATTTGACTCCTACCTGACTGGTTAACTCTCCTTGATAGATGATCCAACTTAATTCTTTTCTAAAAAAAGGAAACTGATCAATAATTATCTTTAGATGGTCTCCCTTCTTTAATCCTTCTTCCATTACTAACGAAATTTGATGCATGAATAATGTTGAAGTCTCTGCTTGAAGTGCTTCTACAATTTTGTAAATAGATTGTCCATTTAAGTAAAAGTAAGATAGTTCTCTACTAAATAAAGAACTATAATAATTGAGATACCATTTTCCAATGATTGGTACCTTACAAAAGATGCTTGCCCTTTCCAACACGTTTTTGTGTGAAAGCCATCTTTTTAAAAGGACGTAAATAAGCCCGAAAATGAAAATAGCTCCTAGTAACAGTTGAGGTAGATATTTTAGAAAAAAAAGTAAAATGTAAACAAAATAATTTGTACTCTCTTCATTTGATAGTAAAGATGACTCTAACGTTGGTAATAAAACTTCTCGGATCGCTAATAACATAAATATAGAAAATAGTAATAAGAAAAGAGGATAAACCACTACTTTTTTTAAATTTCCAAATTGTTTTTGTTTTTCAATAATGTGAGTAGAGCAAAGTTTTAATGTATCTGTAAAATTAGCGTGTAGCAAAGAGAGATGGAGTTGACTAATCACTTGTTCTGAAAAGCCAAATTGAATTAATGATTCTGGAAACGATTTTCCTTCTTCCATTTTTTCCATCATACCTTCAATATCTTTCTTTTCTTTTTCCATCATCATTTGAAGAAAAGATAAAGCCTCTCCTAAAGAAAATCCTTCTTTTAATAATTCAGAGAGACGTTCTAAAAAATAACTTTGCTGATGAATCTTCCATTTTTTAGAAGAGTTGATACTCTTGAAAATCTTTCTTTGTAATAAAGCCACATACATAGGCGGTCCGCAACTTTTGGTTCCTTCTTTTAAATTGCGGGTTCCCTCCTTTCTTGTCCATTACTTTTTTTAAAGAGTCTCCGGATATTATTTCAAACAAAACAGCTCTCTTTTGATGAACAGGAAAATGTTCACAAAAAACTGAACAAGGTCCCTCACATATTGCGCAATACTTGTTAATTAACCGTTGGGAAACAATTCCAATCAAAGATTGCTTCAGTTGTTCGTAGGAAACATCTAACTCCAGCATTCGCTCTAATACTCCTAAACATTCTTTTGCATGGATGGTTGCTAATACTAAATGACCAGTCAGTGCACTACGAATAACCATTTTAGCTGTTTCTTCATCTCTAATTTCTCCAATCACAAGAATATCTGGATGATGCCGTAAACTTTGTTTAATTAAGGCAGAATAACTAATACCAGCCTTTTCATTTATTTGTGTTTGTAAAAAATTGGGTTCTTTAATTTCTACTGGATCTTCCATCGTAATGATTTGGATTGGTTCTGTTGCATATTTTTTGCGTAAAAGATGATAGATGGTTGTTGTTTTACCAGAACCAACAGGCCCAGAAAAAAGGATAAGCCCACTTTTATAATTTAAAAGTTTTTCTAAGTGCAGGGAATCTTTTTTGAAAAACACTTGCATATCTTCATTCAATTCATTTGTTTGAGAATATAAAATTCTTAAAACGAGGGATTCTTGATACAGGTAATTGGATATAGTAGACAATCTGAGTTCAATGGTAGTTTGATCTACTAAATAGCTACAAGAACCTGACTGGGGTTTTCGTCTCTCCCCTACATCCATATTTGATAGGAATTTAAAATATGAAATCAATCTTTCTCCAAGCTCTAAAGGATACTCTGACACCTTTTGCATTCCCGTAGAAACTCGAAAATGAATTTTATAACTAGTTTGGTCAGGAAGGATATGAATATCGCTGACTCCTCTACTAACTGCTAGTTTCAATAAATCTGCTGCTCTCTTCTCCAATGAAATCCTCCTTCCTATTATTTTTGTACATACATAGTATAAATACGTGTTTTAATGAATTTTCATTTTTTGTTTATCTTTTTAGAAGAGATTTCTTTATTTTAGTTAAAAAGTATTTAAAATTTGCTATACTAGTAAAGGTTTTATATAAAAGGAGGGATTTACTTTGAAAAGAGGTCTAAGTAGATCAATTTTTCTATCTGTCATAGGAGCATTCATATTTTCAATAGCAATTAACATGTTTTCCATCCCCAATAATTTAGGTGAAGGTGGAGTTACAGGACTAAGTTTAATGATTTTTTATGTGTCAGAGATTCCTGTTTATATTTCTACGATTGTATTCAATGGATTTATTTTATTAATTGGATATCGATATTTAGATAAACGTACTATGCGACTCACTATTTTTGCGACTATCTTGACATCTATTTTTCTTTACCTTACTGCTGATTGGAATTTCATAATGGAACATGCTATTTTAGCCCCACTTTGTTCAGGAGCTTTGGTAGGTTTTGGAATTGGAGTGATTTTTCAAGCCGGTGGTTCAACTGCAGGAACAGATATTATTGCCTTAATTATTAATAAATATTTTGGATGGAGCACTAGTGTTTCATTACTCATCCTAGATATTCTGATTGTAGTCCCTTCTATCTTTATTATTGGATTAGAGAATGTCGTTTTAACGATTGTTCATCTTTATGTTCAAACGAAAGTATTAAATTTTATTCTAGAAGGCTACAATCCTAAAAAATCTGTAATGATTATTTCGGAGAAACACCAAGAAATTGCAAATGAAATTGACCGTTTATTAGGAAGAGGCATGACTTTATTCAATGCTGAAGGATATTTTAGGAGTAATCCTACAAAAGTAATTATGGTCGTTATTAGCCGTCAACAAGTGATGCCTCTAAGTAGATTAGTGAAACAAATCGATCCAAACGCATTTGTTGTCTTAACAGAGGTTCAAAGTGTCACTGGTGAAGGTTTTTCATATGTACTATCGGATGAAGAATCACAACAAAAAATTAACGAATTTGTTGAAATAGGTGAAAATTTACCTACGGATGCAGATGCTAGAAAGAAACGAAAAAAAAGAAGTTGAGAGAATTAATTCTCTCAACTTCTTTTTTACATTTCATTATGATTCTGAAAGTTCTGCATTATGGAACACTTCAGAAACATCATCGTCATCTTCTAATTTTTCAATCATTGTTAAAAATAGTTCTTCTTTATCAGGATCAACCTGTACCATTATTTGTGGAACCATTGTTGACTCCGTTTGAGCAAGTATATACCCTTCAGCTTGTAAGGCATCTCGAACATCTGCTAGATCAGAAGGATTCGTGTAAATTTCAAATACTTCATCACTTGTCTCCAATTCTTCTCCGCCAGCCTCTAACACACTCATCAACATTGTATCTTCGTCTACATCTAAATTTTCCCGATCAATTGCAATGTACCCTTTTCTTTCGAACATATAACTAACAGAACCTGTTTCTCCAAGAGAACCACCATTTTTATTGAAAGCAACTCGAATATTTGTAGCAGTTCGATTACGATTGTCAGTCAGTGTATGAACCAATACGGCAACACCATTTGGACCATACCCTTCATAATTTACTTCTTCGTAATTTTCACCCTCACCAGCTGTAGTTGCTTTTTTTATAGCTCGATTAATATTGTCATTTGGCATATTTGCTGCTTTCGCTTTATCAACTTTTAAACGTAAAGCTGGATTTGTAGCAGGGTCAGGACCACCATTCTTTGCTGCTACATAAATTTCTTTGGAAAACTTTTGAAATACTTTTCCTCTTTGTTGATCGGCCGCACCTTTTGAATTCTTAATTTTACTCCATTTTGAATGTCCTGCCATTCAAATCCCTCTTCTCTTCTTATTTACATTCTCTTATTTTATCAATTTTACGAGCAGATGGCAATTAGTACTTAAATGTTCTTAGGCTAATTTTCATCGAAATCTTAGAATTCTTTTGCTTTTTCCATCTTCTTCAACTAAAGTTAAGCATATGTAATACAAATATAGTATAGATTTGGAAAGGAATTATATTATGAAATATCAACAAACATGGGATTTGGAGTCCATTTTTACAGGAGGTAGTCATTCAACTACTTTACAAGAGAAACTAACGACCGTTCGTTCCCTCTTAGATCAGTACCACTCTTTAAATGACAGCTGGGAGCCAGAAAAAGATAAACCTGAATATTCTATACTCTCAGAGTTATTAGATAAGAGCGATGAAATTCAGCGTGCTATTTCTCAATCAAACAGCTTTATTACCGCCGTTCAATCTGCAGACGTAACAGATACACACGCTGGAATTGTAAAAGATCAAATATCCCAATTAAGAAGTCGTTTTTCTATTTTAAACACATCTTTGACTAAAAAAATTGCAGCTATTTCTGAAAAAGATTTTAAAAAATTACTTGAACTAGATTCCTTTCTCCCCATTCAATTTGCACTAACTGAAATCCGTGAAGAAGGCTCTAGATTATTAAGTGAACCGGAAGAAAAAATTCTTTCCATGCTTCGACCAGATGGATTTAATGGATGGAGTTCTCATTATAATACATTGGTTTCCTTCATAAAAATTCCAGTTGAAGATAAAAACGGAAAGATTCAGGAGCTATCTGCAGGACAAGCAATGAACCGGATGTATTCTGATCCAGATCCTGAAATTCGAAAAAAAATATTCGGTGAATGGGAAAAAGCTTGGGGAGAAAATGCTCCGTTGTTTGCAGACACCTTAAATCGACTGCAAGGATTCCGTTTAGCCGATTATCAACTACACGGTGTTGACGATTTCTTAGAAAAGCCATTACGCTATAACCGTATACAAAAAGAAACATTAGATACGATGTGGGATGCCATTAGCTCTAGTAAACAACCTTTCTTCGACTTTTTAGATCGGAAAGCAGCTTTGATGGGGAAAGACAAACTTGCTTGGTATGATGTAGAAGCACCCATATCTGTTGGTGATTTTGAACCCAGAATATTCAGTTATGATGAAGCTGTAGATTTTATTATTGAAAATTTCCGTACGTTTGGTCCAAAATTAGCAGACTTTGCTCAAAATTTAGTAGACAAACAGTGGGTAGAAGCTGAAGATCGCGCTGGAAAACGCCCTGGTGGATATTGTACAGGTTTACCAGAATCAAAAGAATCACGAATATTCATGACCTTCACTGGTTCGTCAAGCGATATGAGTACTCTTGCTCATGAAATCGGTCATGCTTTCCATTCTTATACCATGTGGGACTTGCCTTTAAAAAATACGAACTATGCAATGAACGTAGCAGAAACGGCATCCACTTTTGCTGAAACATTAGTGTCTAGTGCAACTGTAGATGCAGCTAAATCGGAGGAAGAAAAAATCTCTCTTTTAGACACTAAATTAGAAGGCGCAACTTCAATGTTTATGAATATTCATTCTCGATTTTTGTTTGAAAAATCATTTTATGCAGAACGACAAGAAGGATTAGTTTCAGCTGATAGACTTTCCGAGTTAATGGAAGCAGCACAAAAAGAAGCTTACCAAGATCACTTGAGTGAACTTCATCCTCATTTTTGGGCCTCTAAATTACATTTCTTCATTGATAACGTACCATTTTATAATTTCCCTTATACATTTGGTTTCCTATTTAGTTTAAGTATTTTTGCTGAGTATAAGAAAAATCCAGATGGATTTGAGGGAAAATATATAGCTCTATTGAGAGATACAGCAGTTATGAGCACTGAAGATTTAGTCTTGAAACATTTAGGAAAAGATATAACTAAACCAGATTTTTGGAAACAAGGAATAGAAATAATGGCTGAAGATGCTAGAAGTTTTATTGAATTAACAGATAAATACATAAAAAAATAATTGGCTTTACCCGCTAAATATTAGCGGGTTTCTTTTTTAATATACTTTTTACTTTCTTCTAATTAGAAAAGTAGATTTTGATTGATTAGAAGTGTATAATTAATAGTTGGATACAAAGCGTAAAATGGAGGAATAAAAAATGAATGAACAATATCGTGTCTTACTTTACTATAAATATGTAACAATTGAAAATCCAGAAATGTATACACAAGAACATCTCAATTTTTGTAAAAACTTAGGTCTAAAAGGAAGGATTTTAGTTGCAGAAGAAGGAATCAATGGAACAGTTTCCGGTACTTATGAACAAACAGAAGCCTATATGGATTACATGAAACAAGATTCACGTTTCGAAGATATTATGTGGAAAATAGATGAATCAGATGGACATGCTTTTAAAAAAATGTTTGTTCGCTTTCGTCCAGAAATAGTAACTTTAAATTTAGAAAAAGATGATTTAGATCCAAATGAAGTAACGGGTCAATATCTTTCTCCTAACGAGTTTAAGGAAGCAATTTTAGATGAAGATACGATTGTAATCGATGCACGAAATGACTATGAGTATGATTTAGGTCATTTCCGTGGTGCCGTTCGACCTGATATTCATAATTTCCGTGAATTACCAGAATGGATACGAGAAAACAAAGAACAGTTTATGGACAAACGAGTTGTTACCTACTGTACAGGTGGAATACGATGTGAAAAATTTTCGGGTTGGCTTCTAAAAGAAGGATTTGAAGATGTGGGACAACTCCATGGTGGAATTGCTACTTACGCAAATGATCCTGAAGTTCAGGGAGAACTATGGGATGGAAAAATGTACGTCTTTGATACTCGTATCGGAGTAGATATTAATAAAAAAGAACATGTTGTTGTAGGTAAAGATTGGTTTGATGGCTCTCCATGCGAACGATATGTGAATTGTGCAAATCCAAAATGTAATCGACAAATGCTATGTTCGGAAGAAAATGAATTTAAATATATGAGAAGTTGTTCTCACGAATGCCGTACTAGTTCTCCTAATTTATATGTCATACAAAATAATCTCTCTGAAAAAGAAGTAGAAGAACGACTTGCTACAATCGAAGAAAATAAATAGTTATAATCAAAGAAATCAGTAGTTATATTACTAACTGATTTCTTTTTTTGTTCCAATAGTGTAAGAGAATAGCCATCGAAAAGCTTATCTGATATAATAGCACAGACTACGAATGAAGAAAGAGGGATGAAATGAATAATTCGAATGAACCTAAATTCGACGAGTTCCTTGCTCAAGTAAAGGAATTATGGAATAATTTTTATTCCAAGATGGTTTTATTTTTAAAAAATCAAAAAGACAGATACAACTTCAAGCAACTAAACTTAAGGAAGCCTATATTGATAATGACACTTCTGAAAAAGGAAAAGCATTGGCTAAAAAAGGCTTAAAAACAGGTGCGTTTGGCTTTAACATCATTTACGGAGTTTTTAAAAATATGATGATTGTACTAGTTGTTTTACTATCTCTAATTGGATTTTTAGGGTTAGGAACAGGAATGGGATTCTTTGCAGCATTAATTTCAGAAGAAAAACCACCGACAGAAGAAGAAATGGCGCAAGCTATTGGAAATGTAGAACTAGTCTCTAGCATGCATTATAATGATGGAAATTTAATTTCAGAAATCCGGACAGATTTGCATCGGACGATGGTGACGGGTGAAGAAATTTCTCCTTTAATCAAAAAAGGCTTAATCTCGACAGAGGATGAATATTTTTATGAGCACAATGGGATCGTTCCAAAAGCAGTTCTTCGAGCATTAATAACGGAAGCAACAGGAATTGGTGAAACAACGGGAGGCTCTACCCTTACCCAGCAACTCATCAAACAACAAATTTTATCCAGTGAAGTAACTTTTTCACGAAAAGCAAATGAAATATTACTAGCAATGCGTCTAGAAAATTATTTTGATAAAGATGAAATTTTAACAGCCTATTTGAATGTTTCTCCTTTTGGTAGAAATAGTGCAGGTTCAAATGTAGCTGGAATTGAAGAAGCAGCCACAGGAATTTTTGGTGTAAAAGCCAATGAAGTATCCTTACCACAAGCAGCATTCCTTGTTGGTTTACCTCAAAATCCATATGGATATACTCCTTTTACCGTTGAAGGTGAAAGAAAAGAGGATACATCCGAAGGTGTTGAGCGAATGCAAGCTGTTCTCTACCGAATGTATGCAGAAGAAGAAATAACAAAAGCGGAATATGAAGAAGCAATCGCATATGATATTACACAAGACTTCATTACTGCACAAGAATCTGATTTAAATCAAAATAATTATCTTTACCAACAAGTTGAAAAACAAACGATCGAAGTTCTGATGACACAAGAAGCAGAAAAAAATGGATTAACATTTGAGGAATTAGATGCAAATGTAGATTTATATAATGAATATTATTTCCGCAACCAGACGTTACTAAATAGTTCCGGATACAAAGTATACTCTACAATTAATAAAGATATCTACGCAGCTATGCAACAAGCAGTAGCTGAGTATGGTGGAAATCTTGGGCCTACCTTTATAGACACTTACATCCATGAAGAAACCGGAGAAACGATGGAAGTAACGGAATTAGCACAATCAGGTAGTATTATGATAGAAAACCAGACTGGAAAAATACTAGGATTTATTGGTGGACGAGATTTTTCGATTGATCAAAACGACCATGCTTTTGATGCCTATCGTTCCCCTGGTTCAACGATCAAACCACTTGCCGTTTATGGTCCAGCAATAGAAATGAATCTCATTACACCAGCTACGATGTTACCCGATAGTCGTACAGGAATTATTCAGCCAGATGGCAGTGAGTGGGATGTTTCTAACATTGGTGGAGTTATTTCAAATACGTTAGTACCTGCTCGTAAAGCATTGTATAACTCAATGAACAACCCGACAGCCAAACTTTATTATGAAATGTTAACCAATGGAATGGAACCTTATCAGTTTATGGATAAAATGAATTATAAAAAGATTGACGATACTAAAATAAATCCTGCATTTTCATTAGGATCAACTTTGACCTCTATTGAAGAGCAAACCAATGCTTTTAGCGTATTTGCTAACCAAGGGAAATTTATTGATTCATATTTAATTGAAAAAATAGAAGATGCAAATGGTAATCTTGTTTTTCAACATGAGTCTGAACCCGTTGAAGTGTTCTCCCCTCAAGCTGCTTACTTAACGTTAGATATCCTTCGTGATGTTATTAATTTAGGCTTTTCTAATCAAGTAAATGGGTATTTAAACTTTAGTGCTGACTTTGCAGCTAAAACTGGTACAACAGAATTTAATGAAGACTATTGGTTTATTGGTAGTACACCTACCGTTACTCTCAGTTCTTGGGTAGGTTATAATAATGCCATAGAAAAGCATACATTCTATGATCCAAATAGCACAGGTGCCCCTTCTTCCAACAATATGCGGTATTGGTCTCTCATTGCTAATAAAATTAATGAAGTAGATCCAGAAGTGTTTGGAACAGAATTGACACATGCAAAACCAGAAGGAATCGTGGAGGCCCAATTTGTTGCAGAGACAGGAACCCTTCCTGGAAAAGTAGCGATTCCTGGAACTTCTATTACTGCAAACATTGATGGCAGTAAAAATACCGAAATTTTTAAATCCGATAACTTACCTAAAGCAATTACATATGATTTTGTACCTGGTGCCAACCAGAATGACTTAAAAAATCTTTTCTGGGATAAGTTTGAGAAAAAAGCTAAAGAAGAACAAGCGAAAAAAGAAGCAGAAGAAAAAAGAAAACAAGAAGATGCTAAGAAAAAACAAGAAGATACACAAAAACAAGAAGCAGAAAAAGCTAAAGCTGACGCTGAAAAGAAAAAGCAAGAAGAAGAAAAGAAAAAAGAAGAAGCAGAAAAAGAGAAGGATGACGATTAATCACCCTTCCCTCTATTCTAATAAAAACGGAGTGGGAGTTGATCCCCACTCCGTTTTTTCTATTTTTATTTAGTTAGTTTTACTCTTGTTCCAACGAATCAGTTGTAGTACCTCGGTATGCAATTTTGTATGGCAAAGTAATTGTTTTTTCATCTACTTCTTCTTTGTTCATAATTTTAGTCAAAAGACGCATGGATACAGCACCAATATCATAAAGTGGCAACATAATAGAACTTAGCTTTGGACGTGCCATTTCAACAATTTTAGAATTGTTTGTTGTAATGATTTCGAATTCTTCTGGTACATTCACACCAGAAAGAATCAGTCCATTTAATAAGCCAATTGCTAGCTCATCATCAGAAACAAATGCCGCTGTAACTCCTGTTTCAATTAGCTGCTGTGCTAATTTTTCACCATTTTCTACATTCGTTTTTCGTTCATATACTAACGTTTCATCAAAAGCGATCCCTGCAGAAAGTAAAGCATTCTTATATCCTTTCAAACGATACTGACCATTAATAGGATTGCTTAACGGACCTGAAACAAAGGCAATTTTACTCTCACCATTTTTAATCATTTTACTCAAAACATTTTCGGTTGCTGCAATATAATCAATGTTTACACTACCAACTTGTTGTTCTGGATCCACTGTACCTGCTAATACAACTGGCGTTCTCGATCGGGAAAATTCAGCACGAAGTTCTTCTGAAATAGTATTTCCCATATAAATGATTCCATCAACTTGTTTTGCAAGTAGCGTATTCAATACTTGTGTTTCTTTTTGTTCATTTTCATCTGAATTTGCTAAAATAATATTATATTTATACATCGTCGCAATATCATCTATCCCTCTTGCTAGAGAAGCAAAGAATAAATTAGTAACATCTGGAATAATTACTCCAACCGTTGTTGTTTTCTTGCTTGCCAATCCACGAGCCACTGCATTCGGTCTATAATCTAATTTCTCAATAACTTCTAATACCTTTTTACGTGTAGATGGTTTTACGTTCGGGTTACCATTGACTACCCTTGAAACAGTTGCCATAGAAACATTAGCTTCACGCGCAACATCATAAATTGTAATTGTTTGTTTGTCCATAGTGATTCCTCCATTTATTTTTATTTTATTTAATTTTTAAAAATTAATTTTAAATTGTCTCTAGAAAAAATTTACCATTCTTTTAATAATATTGCAAGCGTTTTAAGAGTGTTTTCATGAAAGTTTCAAAAACTTCTTTCATTTTTCATAAACCGGTTTATTTTCTCTATATGTTATACTTTTATAAAAGGAGCTGAAAAGATGAAAAAACCTATACAAAAAATAATTAACAAAATGATGGAAGAAAATGTTGATATTGCTTTTTTTGATAATCCAAATACAGTTTATTTTTTAACCGGCTTTCGAAGCGATCCGCATGAAAGAATCTTGGCAACAATTATTTTAAAAAATGGTACTTCCTTTTTGTTCACACCTGCTTTAGACGAAAAAGATGCTAAAAATATTGTAGAAGATTTTGAAGTATTTAGCTATTTAGATACAGAAAACCCATGGGAAATTATTAAAAATAAACTTTCAAAAGAAAATCATTCTTTATTAAATTGGGCAATAGAAAAAAACTATCTTACTCTTTTGAAAAAGGAGTATTTAGAATCTGCTTTCCCTGAAAGTCATTATAACCATGATTTTTCTAATACTCTTGAACTTTTAAAATTACAAAAAAATCCTTCTGAACTTGAAAAAATGAAACAGGCAGGATATTGGGCTGACGAATCACTAAGAATTGGTGCAGAAACACTTAAAGTTGGAATCACTGAATTAGAAGTAGTAGCAAAGATTGAGTATGAATTAAAAAAACGCGGAATTAAGCAAATGAGTTTCGATACGATGGTTCTTTTTGGAAAAAATGCTGCTAGTCCTCATGGTGAACCAGGAAACAATCGGTTGGAGAAAGATCAATTTGTCCTATTTGATTTAGGTGTCGTACATAATGGCTATACAAGCGATGTCACCCGAACCTTATTCTTTGGTGATCAGCCAAGCGAACATCAAAGAGAGGTATATGAAACGGTACTAAAGGCTCATGATCAAGCGATGCAACAGGTACAGATTGGGATGACTGCAGAAGAGTTAGATGCAATTGCCCGTGATGTAATAACTAATAAAGGATATGGTGTCTACTTCAATCATCGACTGGGACATGGTTTAGGACAAAGTGTTCATGAATACCCTTCTATTATGTCCGGAAACAAGCTAAAATTAGATAAAAATATGTGTTTTTCAATCGAGCCAGGGATTTATATTACGGATGATGTTGGAGTTCGTATAGAAGATTGTGGATACTTAGATGAAGTAGGTTTCCATTCTTTTACTTCATTCCCAACAGATATAGATACATACAAGCATTTAAAATAAAAAAGAGCTAGGACAATTTCGTCCTAGCTCTTTTTTGAATGACTTTTTATGCTTTTATATCTTCTGCTGCTTTAGTTGCATCATCTACTACTTTTTCATTCACTGTAGAAGCTTCTTCTTTACCTTCTTCAGTAATTTGAGATGCCATCTCTTTAGCATCTGTTGCTTTTCCTTTTACATCATGAAAAGATTTATCTAATTCTGTTTTTGCTTTTTTAAAATCTTCAGACATGCTTTTAGATGTATCAGAAAACTGAGTTTTTAAATTAGCTGTTGTATCTTTCAAGTTAACTTTGATATCTCCTGTTGTTTCTTTAGCTACATCAACTAACTCATTACCTTTTTCAACTGCAATGTCAGCATAGTCATGAGCGCTATCCATTAAGTTATTTAATTCATTTGTAATGTCTTCACGTAATTCTTTTCCTGGTTTTGGAGCAAATAGTAAAGCAGTAACCGCTGCTGCTGCTCCCCCTATAATTGCTCCTAATACAAATCCGCCGTCATTTTTACTCATTTTGCATTTCTCCTTATAATCAATTTGAGATAATAAAATTCTTATCTATTTATTAGTATACAGTAATATCGCTATCTTTTAACTCTTTTTTCTCTTTTCGGCGACGATTTAATGTTGTTGCCGTTCTTCCTAACTTACTAATTGTGGAACTTTTTTTAGATTTTCCAGAACTTCCACTTGTAATGGTATTTGCTAAATTTCGGGTAGATTGATTTACATCTGAAACTGTAACACCTATATCCCCAACTGCAGTAAATAATGGATCAATTTTACTAATCTTACCATTTAAATCATCCATCAATGTATTCGTTTTATTCAATAAACCTTCTACTTCAATGGAAAGATTATCTACATCTTTAGTAATTATAGAAATACTACTATTTGCTTCTTCTGCAATTTTTGAAACATCATCTAATATTTTTGTTGCCTTTCGAATAGCAAGAACTAAAAAGACCACCAATACTACAAATGCTAATGCCGCTATTAAACCGGCTATTTCACCCCATGACATATACTAACCTCACTCCTTTTCATTTATTCGTAAATAGTCTTAAAAGTAGAAAATACTTTTTTCTATATACGTGATATGTTAATAAAATGATACCATAAGATTTTTGTTTATTCCATTGATACCCCTTTTAACAATCAATCATAATTGCTACTTTCTTTTTGACGACAAAGATAAATCATGATAGTCTGTTTTAGTGTTTACACAAAAATTACTAAGGAGGAAAAAAATGTTCATTTTAAGCAGTACGAATACTAATGCAGTAGATGATACTATACAAAACGTTGTAGAATCTTCAAATTATTTCATTAGATGGTGGGATAGTATCGAATGGTCCAGTGTTATTTCCGAAATAATCACAAAAGCAATCTATATTATTTTGATTCTTATTTTTTTTGCAATCTTAAAACGGGTAATTAAATCAGTCTTGAAACGAACATTCGAACGAAAAGGTCGAAGAATTATTACTTCAGAAAATCGTTCAGGAACTATTTATAAAATGCTAGACAATGCGGTTAGTTATATCATTGCCTTCTTTATCATTTATAGTGTTCTTTCTATTATCGGGATACCTGTGTCTACTTTACTGGCCGGAGCAGGAATAACTGGGATCGCAATTGGTCTAGGAGCTCAATCATTTATTAGTGATATTGTTAACGGGTTTTTTATTCTTTTAGAAAATCAATTTGATGCAGGTGATTCTGTAAAAATAGGTGATATATCAGGAAATATTGTGTCAATTGGTCTACGCTCCACACAAATTAAGGGATTTGATGGAACGTTATATTTTCTTCCGAATCATACAATTGAAGTAATCAGCAACTATTCCCGTAATGAAATGCGTGCAAATGTTGATTTGACGCTCTATCCAGATACAGATTTAGCTTTAATTAATTCTATTATGCAAAAAGTAGATGAAAAAACCATACCAAACCATCCTGAAATTATAAAGGGTCCTACTTATTTTGGACCTACGAATATAGGAAATGGTTTAATTTCCTACCAAATTATGTTTTATACATTAAATGGCGAACAGTTCCAAATCCAACATCTTTTCTTAAAGGAATACTTAGATGCATTCCAAAAAGCTGGAATCAAAATGCCTACTCCAAATATCATAAGAGAAGAATAGAAAATAAAAAAAGTGGTCGCAATGAAATTTGCAACCACTTTTTATTTTCTTTACTTTTTTATTCCAGCAAAATCTTTTGCAGTCAAATTATATTGACGATGCAATTCATGCACTAAATGATTCACACGTCCCAGAATTTCCTTTCTCGTAATAATTCCAAGAAATACTTCATTTTCATCTACAACACATAAAAAATTATTGTTTGTTAGTTTACGTAAAATGTCCTCTAAATCTGAAGTATTTAATATTGTAGGAACTTCTTTTCTCATTACTTCTTCTACTCGTAATTTTTCCATTTCTTCAAAACGAATGGCGTCAATTCCCATAATGGCATTAATAATCATAGGCATAGAAATCAATCCTTTTATATGAGACTGATTATCCAAAACGGGAATAGTGGAATACTTCACTTGAGAAAGAACTAGTAGCGCGTGATAAAGATTGTTATTGCAGTTTACATTTGCTACATTTTCACTACTAATAATAAAGTCACTGCCCTTTTCTTCAAGTAGTAATGTTTGGATTTCATTGCTAATCATTTTCCCCCACCTCATTCATCCATCTCTTTTTCATACTCATTTTTGGCGAGACCATGTTTCATTCCATGCCTGAAGCTCGGAGTGAGTATCATTAAACACTTGAATAGAGACTTTATCCTCTGTTACTTCCAAAAGACAATAGGTTTTTTCTTTTAATTGTCCTCTAGGTTGACTAATACTACCAGGATTTATTATAAATATTCCATCTTCTTTATCAAACTTCATAATATGAGTATGTCCATAAAAAATAAAATTCACGTTTTGATTTCTTGCTTCCTGTTTCAGTTGTTCCAGAGAATACTTCACTCCATGCTGATGACCATGAACCACTAGGTAGGGATACTCAATTTGATTATTCACATAAATATCCGGCATATTCCAATCAAAGTCACAATTACCTGATACAGTATCCATCGTATTCCAGATTGAATTGGAGCTATCTAGTTCAGAATCACCACAATGGACGAAAGCATCAACTTTCCCTATGTAACGTGATGCTATTTCATTTAGAATCTTACTATTTCCATGACTATCACTAACAATAATTAAACGCATTCTCACACCATCCATAAATCAATTTTTTCATTTAATTTTTTCATTGCAACAGCTCGATGACTTATTTCACTTTTTTCTTGATCAGTCAGTTCAGCCATTGTTTTGCCTAATTCTGGAATATAAAATAAAGGATCATAACCAAATCCATTATTTCCTGACGGAAACTTTGCTATCTCCCCTTCAATAACGCCTTCAACTACTAGGCTTTCTTTTTCAGGTCGGCTTAATACTAATGTACAATGAAAGTGAGCCGTTCGTGACACATGATTCATTTCACCAAGCATAGCAAGCACTTTCGCATTGTTTGCAGAATCACTTTTTTGTGGACCAGCAAAACGAGCAGAATATACTCCCGGTTGGCCTTCTAATGCATCCACTATAATTCCAGAATCGTCTGCTAATACTGGCAATCCAAATTCTTTACTAATTGTCTCCGCCTTCAGACGAGCATTTTCCTCAAATGTATATCCAGTTTCTTCTACATCAAGCACTTCAGGATAATCTAATAACGTTTCAATAATATAGCCTTTCGGTTCTAAAAGAAGAGAAAAATCTTTAGCTTTTCCTTTATTCCTAGTCGCAATTAATATCTTTTTTTGTTTTTCTATCATCTATTTTCTTCCTTTTTTAAAATGATTTTATAGTATAACTTTCTCAACAGTAAACTCTTTATTTTCTAGCCACTCTTCTGCAATTTCTCTAAACAAAAGAGGTGAACCGGTTGTATAAAAATGACGTTCTATTTTATTTTCGGGATTTGAATGAACAGCGAGTTCATAAGAATCGAGTAATGTACTGACTTCTGAAACCGTTTCTGCACCAGAATCAATTAACGTCACTGAGCTACCCATCACATTTTGAATCAGAGATCGTAGTAACGGATAATGAGTGCACCCCAAAATTAATGTATCTAAGTGAAGGTTTTTTAAAGGTTGCAAACTTTCTGAAACTACTTTTTTAGCAATAGAACTTTGTATTTGATTACTCTCTACAAGAGGAACAAACTTCGGACAACTAAGTCCAAATGTTTCAATACTTGTATCCTTTTCTTTTAATGTTTTTTCATATAATTTACTATCAATTGTTCCTTTTGTTCCAATTACTCCGATTCGATGATTCGTAGAGTACTTAATTGCTGCTCTACTTCCAGGCATAATTACCCCAATTACCGGGATATCTACTTGGTCACGTATTTCTTCTAATGCAACTGCTGTTGCTGTGTTACAAGCAATTACAAGCATTTTTATATTTTTTTTAATAAAAACTGAGTTAATTCCCACGTAAATCTACGTACTTCTTCAGGAGGTCTGGGACCGTATGGACATCGTGCGGAGTCACCAATATAATAAATTGATTCATTAGGTAACTGCTTCATCGCTTGTTTGACAACAGTTAGTCCCCCAACACCAGAATCCAAGAATCCAATTGCTTTTTTATTCATATTACCTTCCCTTACTAATTTATTCCTTCTCTTTTTATTATAACAAATATTCCGAAGAATCACCTTATTGTGATACAATGAATTGAAATCAGTAATAAAAGGAGGGGGAAATATGGAATATCAAGCAATTATTACCATTATGGATAGAGGTAAAAGTGGAAAAGCTATTGAGGCAGTACAGAAATCTGGTGCAAGCTCAGGAACCTTCTTAAAAGGTCGTGGATCTGGCCAACATGAAAAACAAACGATTCTTTCTGTAGCATTAGAACCCGAAAAAGATCTTTTGTTACTTGTTACTCCTGAATCACAAACCGAAGAAACCATTACAAATCTAGACCATTGCTTAAAAATCAGGGATCCAGGGAATGGAATTATGATTGGTATGAAAGTAAAAAGAGTACATGGAATTAGCTAAAAAAGGGCCGAAAACATTTTATTGTTTTCGGCTCCTTTTTAATTTTTTAATTCATTTCTTTTTTCTTCTTCACGCCAATTACTTACGTAGCGATATACAGGAATGAGAAGGAAAAAAAGTCCCATCCATTTTCGTGCATTTTTCATATGATCCCATCCTTTCAAAAAATAATTATCCTATTACTAGTATGCATGATTTATTATGTTTTTTCCATTATAAACCTAGTATACCTAGTAAAAAAGAAAGAACCTTGTCAGCTCATAGCTTCCAAGGTTCTTTTCAAACATTCTATTTACGCGTTCGTATATTTTTCAAGAATTTCTTCAAGAGCTTCTTTTGGCGTATATCCAACTAATTTTTCTACAACTTCTCCATCTTTTTTAACTAATAGAGTAGGAATTCCCATTATTCCAAATTCTTGAGGAGTAGATGGGTTTTCGTCTACATCCATTTTCATAAATTTAACTTTATCGCCTATTTCTGTATCCAACTCATCGATGATTGGAGATTGCATCCGGCAAGGTCCACACCATGTTGCCCAAAAATCTACTAATACTACACCTTCGTCTGTTTCTGTTTTAAATTCTGCATCTGTAATTGCTTTAACCATTATTATCCCCCTTTTTAATTTGTATACTCTTATTATAACAAAGCATAAAACAGACTGCTATTTTTCTGCTCAGCCTTTGAATATAACAACCGTTGCGCCATTCCCACCCGCATTTGGTGGTGAAAAGTGGAATGATTTTACTTGTGGATGTCTTTTTAGAGCATCTGTTACCCCTTCTCGAAGCGCTCCTGTTCCTTTTCCGTGAACAATCGTTACTTGGGGATAGCTTGCTAACAACGCTTCATCTAAA
Source organism: Jeotgalibaca sp. MA1X17-3 (assembly GCF_021513155.1). Classification (NCBI taxonomy): domain Bacteria; kingdom Bacillati; phylum Bacillota; class Bacilli; order Lactobacillales; family Carnobacteriaceae; genus Jeotgalibaca; species Jeotgalibaca sp. MA1X17-3. The sequence goes on along the minus strand of NZ_CP090983.1, from coordinate 1,254,739 downwards.
TACTTGTCTAATGCTGCCAATGCATTTTCATATCGCTGTCCCCTCAGATCTAATTGAGTAGAAGCATGGCTATCAGAAGCCATTTTAACACTTGCAATTTTCCTCTTACTTCGACCCTTTTGTTGTACTGGCTCTTCTTCCAATTTTGTAAGCTGCGATTCTTTTATTTTCATCTTCATGATTCCCAGTTGAACAACCCATTCACCTGGTGAAGATTCATCCAATAACACTCCTCGCTAGCTAAATGCTTGTGCAAGTACTTCATCACCTGCTTGAAGACGTTTTTTTTCTTTTTCTTTTTGTAAAACTTTATTTTTTTCGAGTGGTTCTCCTTTTCGTAAATTTCCAAATTGTTTGCGTAAATCGATTAGCTCATGTTCTTTTACAGTTGTATTATTTTTGAGATTCAGTTGCATCTCTCTAATTTCTTGCATCAAAAACTCTGCTTCTTCACGAGTTGTGTCTACCATTTTATTTGCTTCGTTACGAGCCTCTTCTAAAAATTTCTCTTTAGACTCTTCAAATTTCTCTTTGTTAACCTTCAATTCTTTCAATAAACCTTCTGATTCAGATAATTCTTGATTGAGTCGAAGGGACTCTTGATCAACTTTACGACGTTTTTGTTCCAAATCTGCAATCATTTCATTTAGAACTTGACTATCTTCTTCAATAAACCCACTTGCTTGTTCAATAATTTGTTCGGGAAGACCAAGTCTTCTTGAAATATCAAACGCGTTACTTCTTCCTGGAACTCCAATTTGGAGTCGATAAGTAGGTGCTAGTGAAACAGAATCAAATTCCATACTAGCGTTGATAGTCGCGGGTCGATTGTATGCGTATAATTTTAATTCTGGATAGTGAGTAGTTGCCATGACGTAACTATTTTTACTACCTACATAATCTAAAATGGATACTGCCAGTGACGAACCTTCTTGAGGATCGGTACCAGATCCTAGTTCATCAAACAATACTAAACTTTTTTCATCTATTTGATCGATAATGGAAACAATATTTGTCATATGTGAAGAAAATGTGCTTAGGTTTTGTTCAATTGATTGCTCATCACCAATATCGGCAAAAATTTCGTTAAAAATACCAATTTGACTGTTTTCTGTAGCAGGAATCTGTAGTCCAGCTTGCCCCATTAATTGAATTATTCCTAAGGTTTTTAATGCGATTGTTTTTCCACCTGTATTGGGACCCGTTATAATAATGGATTGATATTCTTCACCTAAAATTAAATCATTTGGGACAACATCTTCTGGATCAATTAATGGATGGCGAGCATTCCAAATAGCAATATGGTTGTCTCCATTCAAGTGAGGCCTTGTCGCCTTCATACTGTCCGCGTAACGAGCTTTTGCATGGATAACGTCTAAATGGGTCAACACACCATTATTTAGCTGTAACTCATGAATGTACGGTTCTAATTCTGCTGAAATTTCATATAAAATCCGTTCTTCTTCTTGTTTTTCTTGTGCATGTAAAGAGCGAAGTTTATTATTCAAGTCTAATACTACTTGAGGTTCAATATAAAGAGTTTGCCCTGTTGCACTTTGGTCATGAACGACTCCACCAAAAGAATTTTTATGTTCTTGTCTCACTGGAATTACAAAACGATCATTTCGTATGGTCACAATTGCATCGCTCAGATATTGAGCTTTTTTCCCACGAATGATTTCATCAAGCTTCGATCGAATAGATGATTCATTAGTTCGGATTGCATTACGAATTCGATTTAGTTCTACACTAGCTTCATTTAATAGTTCCCCATCATCTGAAACAGAAGAAATAATTCTTTTACGAACATCAGGTAAATCAATCAACTGTTCTACAATTTCTGTTAGACGATTAAATTCAACTTCATTTTCCTCAAACCAACGGAAAAAATCGACTACTTCTTTAGTAGTACGTAAGACCCTACCAATTTTAGCCGTTTCTTTTCCATTTAGGGATCCACCAATTTGTAATCTTTTTAAATGCATTCGTATATCTTTCAAGCGTGGAATTGGTAATCCACCTTTCAAACGAACTACTTTGCATCCATCTTCTGTCTCATCTTGTAATATTCGTACATTTTCGATGTTAGGAGACGGTAGTAAGGAAAGAATTTCTGCTTTACCACTTTCAGTAGATGCATGTTTCATTAACTGATGTTTTATTTTATCAAATTCAAGTGTTTTTAAGATTTTAGAATTCAACCTCATCACCCCTTTACTGGTTGAATTAATATTTTTGAGATTAGGAAATCATTCCTACCCACCAATTAAAAATGGTTTTAGAAAGATACGGTGTATTCGAAATAATCCATGTTGCTAACTTACTTTGATCTAATAAATTCTGTATAAAATCCAGAGGAATCAAAGTCAAAAAATACAGCAAGAGGAAAATTCCAGCATACTGCATAACGAACCCTAAAATACCTCCACCGATAGAATTTACCTGTTTAATAATTGGTAGAAAAGTAAGTGATGAAAGCATATGCCCTACAATCCGAGTTAAAAACCAACCTATTACGATAATAATTAAGAATCCTAATGCATTATAAAAAGCGACATCTAAATGTAAGACTTGTAATTCACTATAAAAAGGCATACTTTCACCAATTCCTGGTTGGGGATATGGAACAAGCATTTCTAGCTTATCCGCAATCCTTACATAATACTCACGTGCTGTAAAAAAAGTAACTATATACCCTACTGTATAAATCAATTGTAAAAGAAGTCCTCTTCTTACTCCAGAATAAATACCAATAAACAAAATGAACATAATAATCAACGTTAACATAAAATCACCTTTTCTCCTGTGGGCCGTTAGTCTTGTTTAACGTGCTCTCTCTTTTTTCTTCGAATAAGGAGGAATCTCTTTATTCTCTCTTTTATCTTTCATATTAGCTCTTTGCAAAACTACTCCAGATGTCGTCGTCGGCCTGACAAAACGTGAGGAAGCTTTTTTTTGCTTCCTAGGAGAAATTTGTTTTTTCTCAATTTTTTCTTGTTCAACCGGTTCGATTAGAATCTTTGCTTGGGAAACATTTGCTTCTGATTGATTTAAATTTTGTATCTTTTTTTGCTGAGTTTCATTTATTTTTTCTAATTTAGTGATAATTTCTTTTAAATGTTCGACTTCTTCCTGTTTTTCAATCATTTCTGAAATCGTATTAATAGTGACCAAAACTGATCGTTGTTCAACATCCAAAGCAGGCATTGCTTCTTTAATTTGCATGATTTTACTGTTAACTATCTCAGATACTGCTTGTAAATGCATCGCTGGCTTCTTCGCTAAAATCGTATAATTTCTACCTGCGATTTTTGTTTTAAAGCGACGTTTATTGTCCGTCATGTTCCATCCTCCTTGTAATACTACATCTAATATATTTTACCATGTTTTAATTGACATTACAGTAAAAACAACTGGTTGATTTTATTGTATCTTTTTTTCATGAATAATCCTCCTTATGTTAGAATAGAAATATTAATAAAAAAGGAGTCTCATACATGTCACAAATGGTAATTCAAATAGATAAAAAAATACTTTCAAAAATGAAGTCATACTATTCTTCCTCAATGGTTTCCTCTATTCCCTACAGTGTCTTTACTGCTAAAAAAAATGACACTACTATTACTGCATACAAATCAGGAAAAGTTCTTTTCCAAGGGAAAAATGCTGAAAAAGAAGCAAGCAACTGGCAAAGTCTCGATCAACCTTCGTTAAAAAAAGGTGTATCTAAACCTTCTAGAACCGCTTCCTCTTCTTCACTTCCAGATCATTTTTCTGAGTGGTCTATTATAGGTAGTGATGAAGTTGGAAATGGAAGTTACTTTGGTTCCCTTCCCGTTTGTGCTGTCTATGCACCTAAGGAACAGCACTCCCTTTTAAAATCATTAGGCGTACGTGATTCCAAGAATTTAAACGATCAACAAATTATCCAAATTGCAAAACAGCTAGAAACACAAGTACTGTATGCTCTTACCGTTGTGACTCCTCAAAAGTACAATGAAATCCAACCAACTATGTCACAAGGGAAAATGAAAGCAATTTTACACAATCACACATTATTAAAGCTTCTCAAACAAATAGATCCTATTCATCCAGAAGCAATTCTAATTGATCAGTTTGAATTACCTTCTACATACAAAAAACATATTGAGGATGAAGAGAAACAAATTCTCGAGAATGTCTATTTTAAAACAAAAGCCGAATCAAGTCATTTAGCAGTTGCAGCAGCCTCGATTATTGCTCGTTATCATTTCTTAAAATCACTGGATGAACTTTCAGAAGAAGTTGGAATCCGACTTCCCAGTGGTGCTGGAATTCAAAGTGATCGAGTTGCTGCTAAAATCTATAACCGCTATGGTATGGAAGGTCTTGAAAGGACAGCAAAAATCCATTTTGCTAATACACAAAAAGCAATTGTTTTAAGTAAAGAATAGACATACTTCAAAATTTCTTCAAAAAAATAGGACAAGGGCGAAAACGCCTCTGTCCTATTTTTTCTATCGAATAATCGCACCTAATTCTTCTTGTAAAGCTTCCACTACTTTTTCAACAGATGGATGAATATCCTCATCCGTTAATGTAGCATTTGGATTCAAGTACGAAAGGGAATACGCCATTGATTTCATTCCATCAGCAATTCCTTTTCCTTGATAAATATCAAAAAGTTGAATATCTGTTAGATATTTTCCAGCATATTTTGTAATTATTTTAGCAATGTCTTGATGAGTTATAGTTTCTTCCACTAATATTGCCAAGTCACGATTCGTCCCTGGATATTTTGGAATGGTTTGTTGGGTAACTATTTCTCTATCTTCATTTAAGAGAAGATCCATATTTAATTCAAATGCATACATTTCAGCTAAGTCATATTCTTTTGCCGTATTTGGATGAATTTGTCCGACATACCCAATTATGTTTTCATTTAGATAAATATGAGCAGTCCTGCCTGGATGCATCCAATCCATTTTCTCCGTAGCTTCAAAACGAATCTTTTCGTTTACACCTAAAAGGGTAAAGTATTCCTCGATGATTCCTTTCGCATAATAAAAATCAACTGTTTCCGATTCGGTTTGCCAATTTTTTTGTTGTGTTAATCCACTCAGTACTCCTGCAATCCGTTCTGATTCTTCAGGAAGGCGTTCTCCCTTTCTAGGAAGGAATATTTTTCCAATTTCATAAAATTGAATATCAGAATTTTTTCTAGCCATATTGTAGGATGCATTTTCTAGTAGACTAGACAGTAAGTTTACTCGCAAGGTACTATGATCTTCACTCATTGGCCAAGCTAATTTTACTGCTTGATCACCATCTTGGGAATACTGAATTGCTTTTTCAGCAGTAGTCAGTACATAACTAATATTTTGTGTGAGTCCAGCTGCCTCCATATAATTACGTGACATACGTACTAGTGTTTGTTGAGCTGTTAACTCACCAGGAATAGATGGTGTAACTGGCAAAGTAGAAGGAAGACGATCATATCCATAAATACGGGCTACTTCTTCTATAATATCTGCTTCAATAGAAATATCCCATCTTCGAGGCGGAATAGAAATAACTATTTTATTATTTACCATTGTATGTTCAAAGCTTAGTTGGTTTAAAATCGTATCTACCTGATCTTGATCAATATCGGTTCCTAATGTACGATTAATTTTTTCTAGAGTAATCGAAACTTCTTGATTTTTTGAAACAAAAGAAGTTGCCGCTGCAGTACCTTCTACAATGGTACCACCCGCCAGCTCATGCATCATTTGAGCAGCATGTTGACCAGCTTCTTGAATGGTACCGGTATTGATTCCTTTTTCAAAGCGTGCGCTCGATTCACTTCGTAAATTAAATTTAGCTCCTGTTCTGCGAATGGATACGGCCTCGAACATAGCAAATTCAAGTGCTACTGTAACCGTTTCTTCTGTTATTTCAGAATCATGTCCTCCCATTACTCCAGCTAATGCTATGGGTTGTGTACCATTCGTAATAACAATATCAGAAGGATTCATTATTCGCTCAACACCATCTAACGTTTTCAAGCTTTCTCCTTCTGCTGCCCGACGAACTTTAATTTCTTTTGATCCAATTTTATCGTAATCAAATGCGTGCAACGGTTAGCCATATTCCATAAGGATATAGTTAGTAATATCAACTACATTATTTACAGGACGCATTCCTGCATTCATTAGTTTTGTTTGTAACCACAACGGACTTTCTTTTACTCGTACATTATTTATTACTTGAATATAGTATGCAGGTGTATCCACTTCATTTTCTACTTCAACTTGGATATATTGGTCAATCGTACCTTTTTTTCTGAAGTTTCTTTTGCAGGAAACTGGATTTCTTTTCCATAAATAGCTGCAACTTCATGAGCAACTCCTCTCATACTTAGGGCATCTGCTCGGTTAGGTGTGATATCTAAATCAAGAATAGAATCATCCAAATCCAAGAGTGAAAGTGGATTTTCTCCCGGTGTAGCACTACTTGGAAGCACATAGATTCCTTCTGTATATTTTTTAGGAATAACACTATCTGAATAACCTAACTCATCTAACGAACAGATCATTCCATTAGAAACTTCACCACGAATTTTACCTTTTTTAATTTTAGTGTTTCCAGAAATACGAGCCCCATGAAGAGCAACAATGACCTTTTGACCTTCAGCAATATTGGGTGCTCCACAAATAATTTGGATGGGTTCATCAGTTCCTACATTTACTAAACATTTTTTCAAATGGTCACTTTCTGGTAGTTTTTCTACTTGTAGTGCTTCTCCAACAACCAGCTTTGATAGCCCTTTTCCAGGTGTTAACAAATCGTCTACCTCGATACCGGTTCTAGACATTTTTTCAGCAAGTTCGGAAGGAGTAATTCCCTCCAAATTAATATATTCTTTTAACCATTTATAAGAAACTTTCATCGATTACTGCTCCTTTACTTTGAATTGATTCAAGAACCGGATATCATTTTGATAGAAATGACGAATATCATCAATCCCATATTTCAGCATAGCCACACGTTCTGGCCCCATACCAAAAGCAAATCCAGAATATTTTGTTGAATCTATTCCAGACATTTCTAATACATTTGGGTGGACAATTCCAGATCCTAAAATTTCAATCCAACCGGTTCCTTTACATACATTACATCCAGTTCCGCCACACTTAAAGCAACTCACGTCTACTTCAACAGATGGTTCGGTAAAAGGAAAATAACTAGGACGTAATCGAATTTCACGGTCATCACCAAATAACTTTTTAGCAAATAAGTCTAAAGTACCTTTCAAATCTGCTAAGGTAACTCCTTCCGCAATCACTAACCCTTCAATTTGAGTAAATTGATGGGAATGTGTTGCATCATCATTATCTCGACGATAAACCTTTCCAGGACTAATCATTTTTAGTGGGCCTTTAGAAAAATCGTGTTTTTCCATTGTACGAGCCTGAACCGGAGAAGTATGCGTACGTAACAACACTTCATCTGAAATATAAAAAGTATCTTGCATATCTCGAGCTGGATGATCTTTTGGTAGATTCATTCTTTCGAAGTTGTACTCATCTAATTCCACTTCTGGACCATCAACAATTTGGTATCCCATCCCTAAAAATAAATCTTCAATTTCTTCAAGAATTTGAGTAAGGACATGTTTGGTACCCATTTGTACTTGTTTACCAGGTAACGTTACATCTATTTTTTCCTTTTGAATATCTTCTGCTAATTTTTGTGTTTCTAAATTTTCTCGAATAGTCTGGATGGTTGCACTTAGTTCGTCACGAATATCATTCGCTAATGTACCAATCACCGGTCGTTCTTCTGGAGATAGATTTTTCATCCCTCTCAAGGCTTCTGTAATTGGTCCTTTTTTCCCTAAATAGGCAACTCGAAAATCATTTAGTTCTTTCAAGTTTTCAGAGTTTTTAATCTTTTCTAATGCTTGCAATCGAAGTCCTTCTAACTTCTCTTTTAGTTCCATATTGATCCCTCTCCGTCTAAAAAATTGTATAAAAAAATACCCCATCCCTGGTAAGGGACGAGATATCGTGGTACCACCCTTTTTTTGTTCCTCAAAGAAGAACAACACTTCATTTTCTAACGACTTTTTAAGCCGAAACTTTTTTCATTGCAAAAGCAATTCCCAAAGTTTGCTCCGGGAGTGAAGTTCCAATGATTCCTTTTTAATTTGCTTTCAGTCTAAGGCAAATATTCCCTGTAAAAAGTTATCTAATGGATTTTCCCATCAACGCTTTATCTATATTTATATAGCTATATGTATAGTAAGAATGTAACAGGAAAAGAGAAAGTCGTCAAGACTAGGCTTTCATCCATTTATCAGACCAACGCTGGACTTCTTTCATTACATCATTCAAATCTTTTCCTTTTTCAGTCAGGCTGTAAAGAACTTTTACAGGTCCATCCATCCGTTCTGTACGAAGGACAATTCCTTCGTCCTCTAACTCTTTTAGTCTTTCCACTAAAACTCGATCACTAACTCCTTTTATCTGCTCCGATAATTCTTTAAACCTTCTATCGCCTAATAAAAGAACTTCGATAATTAAACCAGACCATTTTTTTCCGATAATTAAAAAAGTTTTTTCGAATTTTGGACAGATACATTCCTCACCTTTTAAAGCTTCCATCTATATCACCTCACGATAATAGTAAATCATGATTAAAATTCAGACAATGACACAATCCTTCGTCAAAAGGTGATTGAGTTGGCTAAAATACTTGATTTGATTGAAGCCCATTTACTTCTGAAATTTTTCTTTGATTTAACAAGAGTTGGGGCCATTGCTTCATGGCAAGCACAATACTTATCAACCATGGTCACAACAAAACTCTCTTTATATTTTGGTAGGGCCATTGTTGCTCCCCACATATGTTTTATAATGATATCTTTTTCTAGATCAGACAAAACCGTTAACTTTTCGGCATTTGCACAAGCGATACGAGGATGCATGTAGGCATGTGTTCCTTCATCAAACTTCGTTGTTCTCCAGTCATAATAAAATAGATCATGGAGCAAACCAGCACGTGCAATTGCTCGTTTATCGAGTTTAAATTTCCTAGCAATACAAAAACTATGGTAGGAAACAGAAATGGAGTGTTCTAAGCGAGTGCTGTGATAGTGTTGGGTAATTTCTTCTAATTTTTTAACTTCTTCTCTTTCGAGTAAATCCGTCACGTATAAAAGAAATTCTTCATCTTTCTTCCAATCATTCATACTCATTCATTCGTCTCCTCTTATTAAGTGTACGGGGTATATTATACAACAAATAGAAGAATTGAAAAGCCTTTCCTATCTTTATATGGAGTATTTCAAAGAGAAATACCGGATTCTAATCATTTTCTTAATAAATGGAAGGGATAATGAACACCTGTCTTTTATCATGATTAAAGAAAATGATAAATAAGAATACCAGCTGCTACTGCAACATTTAACGATTCTGCCTCACCTAAAATAGGAATATATAAATTTTCAGTTGTTTTCTCTAAAATTTTCTCAGAGATTCCATTTCCTTCATTTCCAAAAATAATTGCCAACGACGAAGTTTTTGCTACGGATCTAAAATCTTGTGCTCGTTCATCTAGTGCAGTCCCATAAACAGGAATATTTTGTTTGATATAGGGATGAATAACCTCATTCAAATCCCCTCGATAAATAGGAATATGAAAGTGGCTACCTTGCATGGAGCGAATTACTTTATCATTATAAGGATCGACACTACCCGTTCCAAATACGACTCCTGAATAACCAGCAGCATCAGCAGTTCGCACTATCGTTCCTGCATTTCCAGGATCTTGAACTCCATCTAATAAAACTAATTTCCCACTTATGTTTTCAGAAAGGTGGCTTTCTGTCATATTTAAAATACAAAGAATTCCTTGAGATGTTTGTGTTTGGGAGATTACTTTCATAATTTCGTCCGTTACAATAAAAACAGATGAAGACAAACCAGTTAGATCCAATGAAGATTGTTTATCTAAAAAACTTTGTGTAACGATTACTTCTTGAAGAAGGATTTCAGCTTTTTTTGCTTCTTGAAACAAGTGCTCGCCTTCTAATATATACTGACCAAATTCTTTTCTTCCTTTAGAAGAATGTAATTTTTTCCATTGTTTTACTTTTGTATTTTTTGTGGATGTTATTTTTTCCAAAATCATACCTCCCTATAGTCTTCTTTATTATAACAACATTTCTATTGAAGTCGATAAAAAAAGCTGGATAGAAGTTAATCTATCCAGCTACTGATCATTCAATTAAAGTGAAATATAGTTTAAAGGATTCACTACGACGCCATTTTCATATACTTCAAAGTGTAAATGTACCCCTGTAGAACTCCCTGTTGTTCCCATTGTTCCTATTTGTTGCCCTTGTCCAACGCTCTGTCCTGGAGCAACCAACAATCCAGAAATCATATGTGCATATAGAGTTTTTACACTAACACCATTTATTACTCCATGATTAATGATTACATGATACCCATATGAACTGTTATATCCTGCAAATTCAACAGTTCCACTTTGCGCTGCAAGAATAGCACCTCCACCGGCAATATCCATGCCCGTGTGTAAACGATATGAACCATCGATTGGATGAATTCTATATCCAAAAGAAGAAGAGTTATATCCACTTGCTGGACGAACAAATCCACCTGTATTAGTTACTGGTTCTCTAGAAGTTGAATTCGTTGAAGCATACAGATTGTTTGCTACTTCTTCAGCAGCGGCAGCGGCAGCCGCCGAGGCTGCTTCACGAGCTACTCGTTCTTGCTCTTCTTTTTCACGAGCAATTCTTTCTTGTTCAATTCGTTCCTCTTCTGCTGAAATATCATTTCTTACCGCTTGTGTTTGTGAATCTAGACTATTTTTAGTAGATTCTAGTTTGCTTTTTTCACTACTTGTAAGATTTGCATTTTCAATCACTAGAGAAATTTGTTCATCTAGTTCCGCTTTTTGTGCAATAATATTATTTTTGGCAATGATAATTTCTTGTTTCAGCTCTTCAGCTGCAGTTTTTTCATCTTCAACAGCTTGTTTGCTTTCTTCAACTTCTTTTTTATCATTTTCTTGTTGAACAATGATTTCTTTATTAGCTGTTACTAGCTTAGAAACAGTAGTGATTTTCCCAACTACTTCACTGAAATTTTCAGCTGACATCACGATGGATACCATATCAGTCATACTTGCTTCCGTTTGGATCACACGTGCTTGATTATCTAATTTTTCACTGCGTTGTTCTATCACTAGCTCTAAAGCTTCAATTTTCTTCTGTAATTCATCTATTTTTGCTTCGATTTCAAGCAGTTTTTCTTCTTGTTTTTCTAGTTTTATAAGAAGGTCATTAATACTGTTTTGCATTTCTTCAACTTTTTCTTGTAAAACTACTTTTTGTGATGCTAGTTCTTGTAGCGAAGATTCCTTTTCATTAATTTCACTTTGTACATTTTGAGATTCAGTTTCAAGTTGTTGTTTTTGTTGGTTTAATTCGTCTAAGGTATCTGCTTGAGCTGTTACTCCCCCAGCCAATGGAGAAAGAAGCAAGATTGTTGATGCTAGTGCAAAGTATTTTTTTCTCAATGTTTACGCCCCTTTGTTGTTACTCACAAGGCTTAGTATAACACTGAAGCAATACCTTATTGTAATAGGAAGATGACAGTTCTATGTCAAATAAAGAAAAATAGGATTTATCTAATTACCGCTTTATTAATAAAATATAATGTTATTATTTTCTATAAGTTTCACTATGTTTGATTTTCAACCAATAAATCCTGTAGTGGTAAGACTATATTGAATTTGTGTCTAATTAAATTTATATTGTTCACAATTCGCTCGTAAAGAAATTGACGCATTTGTAACCCCTTTGTAACATAAATTTATTTATTCTTTTCTGTATCAAAAAGCCACCATTTCCGAATTTAAAAAAGGAAATGGTGGCTTTTAAATTTTATTTAATTAATTCATATATTGCATCTGCATAAATTGCTGTTGCTCTAAATAAATCATCAAGAGCTAAAAATTCATTTGCTTGATGCATCGTATCAATACTGTCAGGGAATAAAGCACCATAGGCAACTCCACGTTCTAGTAGACGTCCATAAGTACCACCACCAATTGAACGTTCCTTACCTTTCACACCGGTATGTTTTTCATAGACAGCAAGCAAAGTACTTACCAAAGGATCATCTGCCGGCACATAATGTGGTAACTTTCCATGTCCACCTTTTTCTATGGTAACACCAAAATGATGCAACGCTGTTTCAAGTTTAATTTCTAAACCTTCCTCAGTAACCCCAGTAGGATAACGGAAGTTTAATGCAACTAGTCCACCCTCTTCTGGTGTGAATGTGAAAATACCAGCATTCATGGTCAACTCTCCCATAATTTCATCTGTATGAGCCAACCCTAATTTATTAGCTCCATGCTCCATATGAATCATTTCGCTAATTAATTGGAAGAATGTAGCAGCATCTCCTCCAAATGAATATTGATTTAAGAAGGTCGCTAAGTAGGTACCTGCATTTATCCCAGCTGAGGGATTCATTCCGTGAGAAGATTTACCTACTAATTCAATCGTAATTTTCTCACCTTCTGTTTCAATCGTTCCTGTTACAGGATTATTTTCAATAAAAGTGAAAAAGTCTGCTTCAATTCGTTCCGCTTCTTGACTCGTGAAGATTGCTGTTGCATCTTGAGGAACCATGTTTTCACGGAGACCGGCATCAAAACTAACTAATTGATTTTTGCCACCTGCTACATCAGATCTAAAACGTACATATAAGCTTGTGTTTCCTTTTTCACCGTTGATGATTGGGAAATCAGCATCCGGAGAGAAACCGAATGAAGGAAGCTCTTCATTTGCTAAATAATGGTCCATACACTGCCAACCACTCTCTTCATCTGTTCCAATAATCATTCGTACTCGTTTTGATACTGGCAGACCTAGATCGCGAATGATTTTGATTGCATAGTAGGCAGCCATAGAAGGCCCTTTGTCATCGCTTGATCCACGAGCGTATACTCGTTCTTCTTTGATAATTGGTTCAAATGGGTCTGTATCCCAACCAGATCCAGTAGGAACTACGTCAACGTGTCCAAATACTCCCATCAATTCTTCGCCTTCACCATATTCAATATGACCAGCTAAATTGCCGACATTTTTAGTTAGGAACCCGTCTCTTTTTCCAATTTCCAAAAAGGCTTCAAGAGCTTCTTTAGGTCCTGGACCTACAGGCATTTCTTTTGTTGCTTTTGCATCATCTCGTACACTGTCTATTTTTAAAATAGTAAATAGGTCTTCCAACAATGCTTCTTTTCTTGACTCTACTTCTTTTTGCCAATTTATTTCCATATTGTCACTCCCCTTATTACTAGCTCTTAAAAAATGAGCTTGTCTTTTTCTATCTTATCATTTTTTTGAACGAAGTACTTCCATAATGTGTAAATTTCCCTTGTCTTTATTCTTCTGGCAAGAATTGTTGAAGTTCTGTACGTTCTTTTTCAGTTAGCTCTCGATATTCTCCTGGTTGCAAAGTCTCATCCAGCCGCAAGCTTCCCATTGTTACTCTCTTCAAAAATGTCACTTCTTTTCCACAAGCAAGTACCATTCGTTTTACTTGATGGAATTTCCCTTCTTTTATGGTAATAAGAACATCAGAACTATTATTAGCCTCATCTTTTTTCAAAACTTCAAGATGGCCGGGCAAACATTTGGAGCCATCTTCTAACGTGATTCCTTTTTTAAAATATTCTTGATCATCCTCGGTCATGATTCCATCAATATGAGCAAAATAGGTCTTCTTCACATGACGTTTAGGAGAAAGCAAAAAATGAGTCAATTCTCCATCATTCGTTAGCAATAACAAACCTTCCGTATCTTTATCTAATCTCCCTACTGGAAAAAGATCATAATGTGAATACGTTTCGTCAATTAAATCGATGACTGTCTTTTGTTTTGAATCTTCTGTAGCACTCAATACTCCTTGAGGTTTATTTAATAGAAGATAAACATATTTTTGATAGAGAACCTTTTCTCCTACGACAGTGACTTCATCCTCTTTCGTAGAAATTTTGAAATCTCCTTTTGTCTGTACTTGGCTGTTCACTTGTACTTGTTTCTTTTTTAAAAGGAGTTTTACTTCTTTACGACTACCAAATCCACTATGAGATAAAAACTTATCCAGTCGCATACAATCCCCCTATTTAACTAGTTTTATTTAATATGAAATTTCTGACGTAGAGAACCGATTCGATTTCCCAATACTTGATCAGCAATCCTTGTCTTCAGTGCAAGGTACATAAAGACACTACCTCCAGCTACAGCAATTCCTGCAACTAGTAATAGAGCGGTTAATCTACGATCTGGTGAAAGGAAGACTTCCAATAATAAACGTGCGATGAATGCTACGGAAGTCATCCAGCCGGTAATTAGTGAAATTATTAAAACCGATTTACCAATACTTCGTAGATCAAAAGAAACAATTTTGTGAATGTTCCACATACAAAGTACAGTTGTTAGTAGGAATCCGATACTCGTCGAATACAACGGTCCCGCCGTTTCAAATAATGCAATCATTGGATATTGTAAAATCATTTTAGCCAATAAGCCAATTCCTAAATATAAAATAGCTTGGATATGTTTTCCGAATGATTGAAGAATCGTTGCAGAAATGGTGAACGCTCCTAAAATAATACTCATAATGGATGCAATCGCAAGAAGCTGTACCCCTTGAATATTGTAATCAGAAACCCCATAAAATAAATTATAGATAGGTTTAGAAACGACCATCATTCCTAATGCAGAAGGGAACATAACAAATGCAAATAATTCAAAAATCTTTTTAATTTGCTCTCGTAATCCATTTATATTTTTTTGAGTATAGTTTTCTACTAATAAGGGAATAGCAGTTGCAGAAAGTCCAACGGCTAAAGAAATAATAATCATAATCAATTTATCTGCATTAAAACTAAATAATCCATATAATTTTGCTATTGTAACTGTATTATACTCTGTTGTTACTGCCATAAAACGGGAAAAGGAAAATTGATCAATCAACTTCCCAAAGGTGATTCCTGATCCAATTAGAATAAATGGAATCGATTCTTTGAGCATTTCTTTAATAGCACTTTTAATATCGATTTCTACATCATCTGGACTACTCTCAATAACAGGTGCAAATTTTTGCATATGCTTCCGATAGTACCATACTAACATCATACAAGAAGCTACCGCACCAATGAAGGCTGCAAAAGTAGAGTGAGCTACTGCAACTGCGATTCTTCCATTAAATACTTGCATGACCAAAAAAGTAGCAAATAAAATATACACAACACGAACCACTTGTTCTACTACTTGTGTAATCGCAGAAGGGATCATATTTTGATACCCTTGGAAATACCCTCTAACAAGACTCATGGCTGGTACAACAAGTAAAGCTGGTGCCAACGCCCGAATTACTAACGTATTATCTTCAACTGAAGAACCTGGGCTATTTGAGGCAATAATTGGAGCAATCGCGTACATAATGATACTACTTATGACACCGGTTATTAACATAAAAACCATGCTCTTCTTAAATAGTTCTTCTCCTGCTCGATACTGTTTCTTCGCATTATACTGAGCTATTTTTTTGGACATAGCAGAAGGAAAACCAGCTATTCCCAAGGCAAGAAATAATTGATAAGGTGGATAACCAACCGCAAATAATGCGTTTCCTATATCTGAGCTAGATCCCATCATCGCATTCCAAGGTATAATGTACAAAGCACCCAGTAATCTTGAAAAAATACTGCCAAACGTCATCCAAAATGTTCCTTGAATCATTTTGTCTCCAGCAGAGATGTCAGATATTTCTACTGCTGCTTCAATAGGGAGTTCAGACACAGGTATATTTTCTGAATCTGAAGAGATATGAACATCTTTCATTTTCCTTTTTGTATTCATTTTCTGTTTCTTTATATTTTTTGCAGCTTCTTTTTCTGCTTTCTTCAATGCTTTTTCGGCTTTTTTTCTTTCTACTCTTGAATTATATTCTGTCATGTTTTTTACCTCTACTTCAATATGTTGTTCATCACTTTAAATATTTTACCAAATAAATTTTTCTTTTCAAATCAGTCATTCTATGAAATTTTTACCTTTATGTATTATAGCGTTCTTCCTTGTCTATTTCCATGTAAACAAACTTTTTAAAAGGACAATGACTGGTATAACGTTGGATATCACTCTGTTTTATGATATAATTTAAGTAGAAAGATTAATGATTTCTTATTACTTCTGTTCCCCCTCTTTCTCCTTCTTTTTTATTTCTCATCTACCTTTTCTCATCCTACTGTTGGATAATTAATTTTTTGCCTTTGGAATACAGAAAAGAGGTATTAAAATGAAAACGCATTCTCCTTCTAAGCTTTTTTTCCGTGTCGTTAGTATCATTTCTGCTTTAATTTTATTTCTTTTAATTATTACTCCTACCGTCCAAGCTGCACGTTCAGAATTTATAATGAGAGGAAATACAAGCCAAAAAGTTGTCGCATTTACTTTTGATGATGGTTCTGATGGCACGAATTTTAATGCTATCGTGAACACACTGAAAAAACATAGTATAAAAGCAACCTTTTTTCTGACGGGTGCTGGTGCCCAAAGTCATCCTCAACCTGTAAAAGATGTTGTCAATGCTGGACATGATATTGGAAACCACTCCTACAACCATCCTGATTTCACTGGTATAACTTCTGCAGAAATGATAAACCAACTCTCCAATACAGAAAAAATAATTTCAAATATATCTGGAAAAAGTACAAAACCATTTTTCCGTGCTCCTTATGGATCAACTAATGCGACTGTTTTGGATACTGTTGGGAATGCAGGGTATCAATATACTCTTCATTGGACCATTGACTCCAAAGACTGGATGGGAAATTCCTCCACTGATATCGTAAATATTGTGATGAATAACATAGAACCTGGTGCGATTATTTTGATGCATACTGGTCAAGGAGCAACGGGTACGCTAGCTGCTCTAGAAACGATTATTCCTCGTTTGAAAAACATGGGATATTCTTTTGTTACCATTTCCCAGTTACTAAATATTGGAGGGAATCCTTCCACTCCACCTGCAGGATCCTCTAGCTACAGTGTTAAATCTGGCGATACTCTCTATTCAATTGCGATGAAGTATGGAGTAACGGTACAAAGTATTGTAAGTGCAAATAGTATTAAAAATGCAAATTTGATTAGTATTGGGCAAACACTCAGGATCCCTGGAACAAGTGGTGGTGGAACCACTACGCCTCCACCGGCTAGCAGTACCACCTATACCGTAAAAGCTGGAGACACTTTATCTGTGATTGCCTCTCGGTATGGTGTTACGGTACAAAGTATTGTAAGTGCAAATAATATAAAAAATGCGAATTTGATTAGTATTGGGCAAACACTCAAAATTCCTGGAACAAGTGGCGGTGGAACCACTACGCCTCCACCGGCTAGCAGTACCACCTATACCGTAAAAGCTGGAGACACTTTATCTGTGATTGCCTCTCGGTATGGTGTTACGGTACAAAGTATTGTAAATGCAAATAATATAAAAAATGCGAATTTGATTAGTATTGGACAAGTACTCAAAATTTCGGGAACAAGTGGTGGAACGACTACTCCTCCACCTGCTGCAAGTACTACTTATACTGTAAAAGCTGGAGACACTCTTTACTCTATTGCCTTAAAATACAAAACTACCATTGCTAAAATAGCAAAAGATAACAATATTTCTAACACCAATCTAATTCGAGTAGGTCAAAACTTAATAATAAAGTAAACAAAAAGGTAACAGAACCTGCATAAATTTATGCAGTTCCGTTACCTTTTTTCAATATAAAAAAATTAATTTGCTACAATATTTACTAGTTTTCCTGGTACAGCAATTACTTTGCGAATTGTTTTTCCTTCGATTATTTGTTTTATTTTTTCATCTTGCATCGCAACTTCAGTAAGCTCTTCTTTAGATAAAGTCGCAGGGACTGTCGCTTTACTTCTTAATTTACCATTGATTTGGAAAATAACTTCTACTTCATCTTCCACTAAATATTTTTCATCATAGGTTAGCTAAACAACATAACTAATTCCGTCTGAATTACCTAGTTTTTCCCAAAGCTCTTCAGCTAAATGTGGAGCAACCGGAGCAATTAGTTGAACAAAACCATTCATGTACTCAATTGATAAAGAATCAGCTTTATTAGCTTCATTTACAAAAATCATCATCTGTGAAATAGCAGTATTAAAATGTAATAAATCATAATCTTCGGTAACTTTTTTCACAGTTTGATGATAAACCTTATCCAATACACCTGTATTGACTTTGGTAACACGATCTCGTACTTTTCCTTCATCATCCATAATTAATCGCCATACTCTGTCCAAGAAACGTCTGCTCGCTTCGATCCCTTTTTCACTCCAAGCAGTAGAGGCATCCAAAGGCCCCATAAACATCTCATAAAGACGAAGAGTATCTGCTCCAAATTCTTCTACGATGTCATCTGGATTGATTACATTTCCTTTTGATTTTGACATCTTCTCATTATTTTCTCCCAAAATCATCCCTTGATTGAATAATTTTTGGAAAGGTTCCTTCGTAGGAACAATGCCTAAGTCATAAAGGAATTTATGCCAGAAACGAGCGTACAATAAGTGAAGGACCGCATGTTCCGCACCACCAATATAAAGATCAACGTTTTGCCAGTAATCAAGTGCTTCTTCACTTACAAGAGCATCTGGATTATGTGGATCCATAAAACGTAAGAAGTACCAAGAGCTACCAGCCCACTGTGGCATGGTATTGGTTTCACGTCTACCTTTCATCCCTGTTTCAGAATCAACTACATTTACCCACTCTTCAATAACTGCTAGTGGGGATTCACCCGTACCACTTGGTTGAATCTTATCTGTTTTTGGTAATAGCAATGGTAGTTCTGATTCAGGAATCGTAGTGGTAGTTCCGTCTTCCCAATGAATAACTGGAATAGGCTCTCCCCAATAACGTTGACGAGAAAATAACCAATCACGCAAACGATAAGTGACAACTTTCTTTCCAAGTCCTTTTTCTACTAACCAATCATTGATTGTGTCAATAGCTGTTTCTTTATCCATTCCATCTAAGAATTCAGAATTTATATGTAATCCATCTTCCGTATAAGCTTCTTTTTCAACATCTCCACCTTCTAGAACTGGAATAATCTTTAGGTCGAATTTTTTGGCGAACTCATAGTCTCTTGTATCATGCGCAGGTACACTCATGATTGCTCCTGTTCCATAGGTAGACAATACGTAGTCAGCAATCCAAATAGGAATTTCTTGTCCGTTTACAGGGTTTATTGCATACGCTCCAGTAAATACCCCTGTTTTTTCTTTAGACAGTTCTGTACGCTCTAAATCACTCTTTTTTGAAACCTTTTCAATGTAAGCATCTACTTCATTTTTTTGATTGCTAGATATAATTTCTTGAACTAACGGTAATTCTGGAGCTAATACTGCATAGGTAGCACCAAATAGTGTATCTGGACGAGTAGTAAACACGGTAAATGTTTGATCAGTGTCTTTTATTTTGAAATCAACGTTTGATCCTTCTGAACGACCAATCCAGTTCCGTTGCATATCTTTAATGCTTTCTGGCCAATCAACTAAATCAAGATCATCGAGTAATCTTTCTGCATAAGCAGTAATTTTCAACATCCACTGACGCATTGGTTTTCGGTAAACAGGGTGGTCACCACGCTCGCTTAAACCATCAATCACCTCTTCGTTCGCCAATACAGTGCCTAATGCTGGACACCAGTTAACGGATACTTCTGCTTCATAGGCTAATCCTTTTTCATATAACTTTGTAAAAATCCATTGCGTCCATTTGTAGTAATTAGGATCCGTTGTATTGATTTCTCTTGACCAATCATAACTAAATCCTAATGACTTAATTTGTCGTTCGAACGTTTTTATATTGAGTTCTGTAAATTCTGCTGGATCATTCCCGGTATCTAATGCATATTGTTCTGCAGGCAATCCGAAAGCATCCCACCCCATTGGATGAAGAACATTGTATCCTTGTGATCTTTTTGTACGTGCAAGAATATCTGTGGCTGTATACCCTTCAGGATGTCCTACGTGTAATCCTTGGCCAGATGGGTATGGAAACATGTCTAAAATATAATATTTAGGTCTCTCAGTTGAATCCTCTGTTTTAAAGGTTTCATTTTCTAACCAATATTTTTGCCACTTTTTCTCGACTGTGCGGTGATTATAAGCCATGCGTATTTCTCCTATTCTTTTTGTTGATTTTTTTATTTTTATACATAAAAAAAGTCCTATAGTCCTTCCATCTATGGAAAGGACTATAGGACGACAGAATCGTGGTACCACCTATATTGAAATGAAAAAAAATTCATCTTCTCATGCCGATAACGTGGCGATCCGTCAATACTTACTATACTATTCAGCATTGCAACTGAAAGGTGAGTTCAAAGATTCTGTTCATGCATTCACACCAACCATGCACTCTCTATAGAACATTATCTTTTACTGATCCTTCTCATCGTATTTCATTTATGTACTCACAATTGTATCAGAGTATCCTTGATAATTCAATATTTTTGTTAGCTGTTTATTTAACTTGTAATTGTTGTCCAACGTAAATCATATTACTCGTAACGTGATTCCACTCGATTAGTTGAGTAATAGATACACCATATTGTTTTGAAATAGCATAAAGTGTGTCACCACTTTTAACGGAATGTGTTTGAGACACTTTTTCAGTTGTCTGACTTGTTGACTCTTCAACTTGAATAGGAGTTGTTGCCTTTGCTATTTGTAGTTTTTGACCAATTAAAATAATATTAGAATTCAATTGATTCCATTCTTTCAACTCTTTAACAGAAACTCCCGCTTGATTAGCAATTCGATAAAGAGTATCTCCTGATTTTACGGAATAAGCTTTAGAAGAAGTAGCTGGTTTTACATTTTCTACTACTTGGTCTTTCACTGGAATACTCTCTTCTTTGCTAGGAGTGGTTCCTGTATTCGCTTTGTTGACTTGTAGGATTAACTTCTGACCTGGATAAATTATGGTAGATTTCAATTGATTCCATTCAGTCAATTGTGCCACACTAACATTTGCTTGGTTAGCAATTTTGTATAAAGTGTCACCTGAAGCAACCGTTACTGTTTTTGATGTTATTGTTTGTACGGGCTGATTCTGAACAGGTTTACTTTCCGTTGTTGGTTTTTCAGGAACGGTTACCGTATTTTCTTCCTGTGCAACCTGATTCATCAAACGTAAACTTTGTCCTGGTTGGATGATATCTGTTTTCAAGTTATTCCACTCTTTTAATTGTGCTACAGTGACATTATTTAATTGGCCAATTTTCCATAAAGAATCACCCGATTTAACTTTATAGACAGAAAGACTCGTTGGTTTACTTTGTTCTACTGCGCTTTCTTCTGTATCTACTTTTTCAAATGATACAGGAGTATTTACAGGCGTCTCAACTTTCTTGTTGGAAACCAGTAAAATATCGCCTATTTGTAAAAAACTACTAGTTAGTTGATTCCATTTCATCAAATCATTTAAGGAAATACCGTATTTACCAGCAATCGCATATAAGGTATCACCACTTTTTACTGTATAACTCGTGTTCGTTGCTGCAGAAATATTTTGGTCCACTACTTCTTCTGTTCCAACTGAAGGAACAGTGGTAGAAGGTGTGTCATATTTAGTTAATTCATTTGATTCAATAATTTTATTTAGTTTTGAATTATAAGCACTATCGGTTGCATATCTTCCTGTTAAATAAGAAGTAGCTTCTTGATAGGATGACGCATTACTTTTCCAAACTCCATCGTAGAAAAGTGGATCCCATCCTGTTCCATTTCTTAAAAGTGAAGCGTAATCTTCTAAAGATTCATGATACGAAGGATATTTACGGAAATCTGCTTGAATTGGATAGTAATTTTGGTTTCCACTATCTTCCAAAGTGCCCATATTAACCGATTCGCCTTCATAATTTCCTTTAATTCCAAATAAATTATGATTGGGTTCTGAAGCTAACGTACTTTTACCCCATCCGCTCTCTAGAATTGCTTGTGCTAACATAACGGAAGCATATAAATCATTTTTCTGTGCAATACTCGATGCAGAAGGAACGAGAGAGTTAAGAAAAGGATTTTCAGAATAAGTTTTTACTTCATTCTGTGTTTCTGTTGTTTTTTCTGCTGCCATCACATGCTTCACTGGTTCTACTAAGTTAGCAAGAAGAACAGACGCACTGATAACTGCAAAATTCATTCTCATTTTTTTAGCAGAATGACGAATTTTTTCATTCCATTCCTTTTCCTGTTTACCCGCTAGCCACTCTTTTCTAGAAATACTCAACCATACCACTCCTATCGTAAACTTTATAAATCTCATTTTTTAATTAATAAATTCTTAAGTTTTGTTAAACTATTCTTATTATAGTGTGAATGGGCTTCATAAGTCTTTATATATTCAAATTGTAAAAAAAGTAATACTCTTGTAATATTTGAAGAAATGTATTTAGCCTTCTCAAAATGATTATTTTTAATATCTAAATCAAATAAAGATGAAAAAATAATAATTTTCCCCTTGCTTCATCACGTTCATGATACAATAAAATTAAAAAGAGGTCAGTAAATGTTAGAAAAAGCGATTGAATACAGTCATCAGTTATTAAAGAACATTGTTCAAGAACCAGACACAGTTATTGATGCAACAGTTGGAAAAGGAAAGGATACCCTTTTTTTAGCTACATTAGTAGGAGAAACTGGCACAGTTATTGGTTTTGATGTGCAAGAAAAAGCTATTCATCATACTTATAAAGAATTACAGGAAGTCGGACTTCAAAGTCGAGTCGAGCTGCATCAAGTTGGTCATGAACAAGTAGAACTCTTTTTATCTACTGAAAAACCAATTTCAGCAGCGATTTTTAATCTAGGATACCTTCCAGGAGGTAATAAGGAAATTACAACAGAAAAAGAAACAACATTAAAAAGTGTTTCTGCGATTTTACCTTCTTTAAAAATAGGTGGTTTGCTTTTACTAGTTGTCTATAGTGGCCCCTGAATGGTAAACTTGAAAAAGAAGCTCTATTAGATTATGTAAAAGAACTAGATCAATCAAAATACACGGTTCTACTCTATCAATTTATAAATCAGAAAAACACTCCACCATTCCTGATTGCAATTGAAAAAAGACAGTAATTATCATTCTAAAGAAATAAAAAACTATTTTGCAACTGCAAAATAGTTTTTTATTTCTTTTATTTTAATAGATTTTTTAACTGTTCTACTTTATCGGTATTCTCCCACGTAAAATCTACATCTTCTCTACCAAAATGTCCATAAGCAGCTGTTTTTTTATAAATTGGACGTTGTAAATCTAACATATGAATAATTCCGGAAGGTGTTAATGAAAAAAATTGACGAATAGCGGCAATTAATTTTTCCTCAGAAACTGTTCCCGTTCCAAAAGTATCTACTGAAATCGATACAGGCTCAGCGACACCAATTGCATATGCTAGTTGAATTTCACATTTCTCAGCAAAACCAGCAGCGACAATATTTTTTGCAATATAGCGAGCAGCATAACTTGCAGAACGATCAACTTTTGTTGGATCTTTTCCTGAAAATGCTCCCCCCCATGACGTGCGTACCCTCCATAAGTGTCGACAATAATTTTACGACCAGTTAAACCAGAATCTCCCTTTGGTCCTCCAACAACAAATCTACCAGTTGGATTTATGTAATATTTCGTATTTTCATCTAATAATGATGAATCAATAACAGTTTTTATTACATACTCTAAAATATCTTCTTTTAACATTTCTTGAGTTACGAATTCATCATGTTGTGTACTTAGTACAACTGAGTCAACTCGCAGCGGTTTTCCCTCTTCATCATATTCAACGGTTACTTGAGTTTTTCCATCTGGACGCAAATATGGCAAGGTACCATCTTTTCTTAGCTCTGTTAAACGTTTCGTCAACTTATGACTCAAACTAATCGGCAAGGGCATTAATTCTTCGGTTTCATTGATAGCAAAGCCAAACATTAAACCTTGGTCTCCTGCACCAATCAAATTCGTATCATCTTCAGAAGATTCATCTTGCTCACGATTTTCAAATGATTGATTTACTCCCTGAGCAATATCTGCAGACTGTTCATCTAAAGAAACCATTACAGCCAAATTCTCTGCATCGAATCCAAATTTCCCACGTGTATATCCTATTTCACTTACAGTATCACGAACCACTTCTTGAATATTTACATATGCAGAAGTTGTTACTTCTCCAAATACCATAACTAAACCGGTCGTAACAATTGTTTCACAAGCCACACGAGCTGTTTTATCCATACTCAATAGCTTATCTAGTATTGCATCACTTATTTGATCAGCAATCTTATCTGGGTGTCCTTC
The DNA here is from genome assembly GCF_021513155.1 of Jeotgalibaca sp. MA1X17-3. NCBI lineage: Bacteria > Bacillati > Bacillota > Bacilli > Lactobacillales > Carnobacteriaceae > Jeotgalibaca > Jeotgalibaca sp. MA1X17-3. Next base: position 1,230,281 of record NZ_CP090983.1, on the reverse strand, counting down.
TGTAACGGACTCAGATGTAAATAATCTTTTCTCTACCATTTTTATTCCCCCATTTTTCGGTTACAAGGCGTCTCCACTATAGCGGATCCTATCGGGATATTACTTCAGCCTTTTTAACAATAACATGCCTACTATACGCTTCTTATGAAGAAAAATCAACTCTTATCAGGTAAGAATATATTTTTTCAATCGAATCGTTCATTTATACTTTAATAAGCTTTTAAGAGAGGAAGTTCACTTGACAAGGATTAGGGGGTCTTCTATTATGAAGGAAGATAGGCTAAATACGATTGTAGAGGATGTCTAACATGGAAGAACTCAGTAAAAAAATCTTTAAGTACACAAATATTCCTTTCGTTTCTTGGCTTTTATCACCACTAGCTATTCTATTCGTAGGTACTTTTCTCGGTGCTAAAAAAGCTTCATTTCAATTTTATCCTTTTTTATTACTTTATCTTTTTTTACTCTTAATAAAAGCAATGGAAATTGCATTTTTTAAGAATTCAAGTGGTGACTTATCCATACCAAAATCTATTCCTTATATTTTTTATTCAATTTTAATTATTTTATTGACTTTGTTATTAGTTGCCACAAACTGGATCATATCAGCTTTACTTGTTCTTTACTGCTTCTTTATTATTTTAGCCTTTTATAAAGGAGTCAAAATGGAAGATACAGAATATTATTTGTTGCTCCAAATTTTCTTTCAGACATTTATAATTGGCCTAATTTCTTATTATCTTCAAACAAAGTTTATTTCCATTCAAATTCTTCCCTACTTTCTCCCTACTCTCTTCCTAATGATTCCCATTACATTGAATCAACAAGAAAAACTTCTTGCTGCTCGAGAGATAAAGAAAAGCTACTCACCTTATCAAGATTTATTAATTGAAAAGAATAACATTTTGAGTATGATTAGCTTTATTATCGGGATTGTAATCATTTTTATACTCTTCAATATTCAAAACGTTCTTATTTGGAAGCAAATTCTTTTTTTTAGTGTTCTATTAATCTATTCATTTCCTTTAACAGTAAAGCAGCTGAGAAATAAGCTTAGACCAGATCTTTATGTAGCTAATTTTGTTTGTTTAATAACCGTTTTATATAGCGTTCTTTTAAATATCTCCATTTAAAAAAGGACAATCTATAGGTTTTGTTCTTAAGGATTATCCTATCTTCATCTGTAATTTAAAACAAAAAAAGCCAAGACATTGAAGTCTTAGCTTTTTTTATCTTTAGAAGCGGGTGACGAGAATCGAACTCGCGATAACAGCTTGGAAGGCTGTAGTTTTACCACTAAACTACACCCGCATGGCGGTTCCGACGGGATTTGAACCCGCGATCTCCTGCGTGACAGGCAGGCATGTTAACCCCTACACCACGGAACCTGTATATATGTAAAATAAAAATTGCGGGGACAGGACTCGAACCTGTGACCTCCGGATTATGAGCCCGACGAGCTGCCAACTGCTCTACCCCGCGATAATAGTAATGATTTTTTCAGTCTATTTAGACTAAAAAGTAAGGAGGATAAGGGATTCGAACCCTTGCGTGTTTTTACACACCTGACGGTTTTCAAGACCGTTCCCTTCAGCCGGACTTGGGTAATCCTCCATAATATAATAATGACCCGTACGGGAATCGAACCCGTGATACCGCCGTGAAAGGGCGGTGTCTTAACCGCTTGACCAACGGGCCAATAAAAACTATTCAAATGGGCCTAAATGGACTCGAACCATCGACCTCACGCTTATCAGGCGTGCGCTCTAACCAGCTGAGCTATAGGCCCCTAAAAAAGCGGGTGACGAGAATCGAACTCGCGATAACAGCTTGGAAGGCTGTAGTTTTACCACTAAACTACACCCGCAATAAATACCATACAAATGGCTTGAGACAGAATCGAACTGCCGACACCTTGAGCTTCAATCAAGTGCTCTACCAACTGAGCTATCAAGCCGTAAAAAATGAAAAATTGCGGGGACAGGACTCGAACCTGTGACCTCCGGGTTATGAGCCCGACGAGCTGCCAACTGCTCTACCCCGCGATAATAGTATTTTATATTTTATGACATAATATTTTGTTGCAATCGGGAAAACAGGATTCGAACCTGCGACCCCTTGGTCCCAAACCAAGTGCTCTACCAAGCTGAGCTATTTCCCGTTAAAGAATGCACCCAGCAGGAGTCGAACCTGCAACCGCTTGATTCGTAGTCAAGTACTCTATCCAATTGAGCTATGGGTGCCTAATATTTTGTGAAGTTCAAATCAAAAGCGGAAGACGGGGTTCGAACCCGCGACCCCCACCTTGGCAAGGTGATGTTCTACCACTGAACTACTTCCGCAGAGATGCCGGCTAAAGGATTTGAACCCTCGACCCTCTGATTACAAATCAGATGCTCTACCAACTGAGCTAAGCCGGCTCAGAATGCGGGTGAAGGGACTTGAACCCCCACGCCTTGCGGCGCTAGATCCTAAATCTAGTGCGTCTGCCAATTCCGCCACACCCGCTGATTATTAGTTAGATAGTTATTCTAAAAATGAGTTATGCAGGGCTCGAACCTGCGACCCTCTGATTAAAAGTCAGATGCTCTACCAACTGAGCTAATAACTCATAAAACAAATGGAGGTTAACGGGCTCGAACCGCTGACATTCTGCTTGTAAGGCAGACGCTCTCCCAACTGAGCTAAACCTCCATAAAATATAAAAATGCGCGGCAGCGTCCTACTCTCACAAAGGGAAACCCTTCACTACAATCGGCGCTTGGAAGCTTAACTTCTGTGTTCGAGATGGGAACAGGTGTGGCCTTCCAGCCATCGCCACCGCACATTTTTATGGGGTTAAGGAAACATTGTTCCCTCAAAACTGAATACACAACATGATAAACAAAGTCGGACCAGGCACCGCATTACGTCGCTGCCTGTTTTTGGTTAAGTCCTCGACCGATTAGTACGGGTCCGCTCCATGCATCGCTGCACTTCCACTTCCCGCCTATCCACCTGATCGTCTCTCAGGGGTCTTACTCACTTCAAGTGATGGGAAATCTCATCTTGAGGGGGGCTTCACGCTTAGATGCTTTCAGCGTTTATCCCGTCCACACATAGCTACCCAGCGATGCTCCTGGCGGAACAACTGGTACACCAGCGGTGTGTCCATCCCGGTCCTCTCGTACTAAGGACAGCTCCTCTCAAATTTCCAACGCCCGCGACGGATAGGGACCGAACTGTCTCACGACGTTCTGAACCCAGCTCGCGTACCGCTTTAATGGGCGAACAGCCCAACCCTTGGGACCGACTACAGCCCCAGGATGCGATGAGCCGACATCGAGGTGCCAAACCTCCCCGTCGATGTGAACTCTTGGGGGAGATAAGCCTGTTATCCCCAGGGTAGCTTTTATCCGTTGAGCGATGGCCCTTCCATACGGAACCACCGGATCACTAAGCCCGACTTTCGTCCCTGCTCGACTTGTCTGTCTCGCAGTCAAGCTCCCTTCTGCCTTTGCACTCTACGAATGATTTCCAACCATTCTGAGGGAACCTTTGGGCGCCTCCGTTACACTTTAGGAGGCGACCGCCCCAGTCAAACTGCCCGTCTGACACTGTCTCCCGGCCCGATAAGGGCCGCGGGTTAGAGTGTTCCTGCCGCAAGGGTAGTATCCCACCGTCGCCTCGACCGAGACTAGCGTCCCGGCTTCATTGGCTCCTACCTATCCTGTACATACGGCACAAACACGCAATATCAAACTGCAGTAAAGCTCCATGGGGTCTTTCCGTCCTGTCGCGGGTAACCAGCATCTTCACTGGTACTATAATTTCACCGAGTCTCTCGTTGAGACAGTGCCCAAATCGTTACGCCTTTCGTGCGGGTCGGAACTTACCCGACAAGGAATTTCGCTACCTTAGGACCGTTATAGTTACGGCCGCCGTTTACTGGGGCTTCAATTCGAAGCTTCGCCCGAAAGCTAACCTCTCCTCTTAACCTTCCAGCACCGGGCAGGCGTCAGCCCCTATACGTCATCTTTCGATTTTGCAGAGACCTGTGTTTTTGATAAACAGTCGCTTGGGCCTATTCACTGCGGCTGACCTTTCGGTCAGCACCCCTTCTCCCGAAGTTACGGGGTCATTTTGCCGAGTTCCTTAACGAGAGTTCGCTCGCTCACCTTAGGATTCTCTCCTCGACTACCTGTGTCGGTTTGCGGTACGGGCAGTTGATTTCTAACGAGAAGCTTTTCTTGGCAGTGTGACTGCGGGAACTTCGGTACTTAATTTCCCTCCCCATCACAACTCATCCTTCGCGGGTAGAAGCATTTGACTCCTTCCCAGACTTGTTGCTTGGGCGCGCATATCCATCAGCGCGCATTCCGTTGCCTCCTGCGTCCCTCCATTGTTCAAACAAAATCAACTGGTACAGGAATCTCAACCTGTTGTCCATCGCCTACGCCTATCGGCCTCGGCTTAGGTCCCGACTAACCCTGGGAGGACGAGCCTTCCCCAGGAAACCTTAGTCATTCGGTGGACGGGATTCTCACCCGTCTTTCGTTACTCATACCGGCATTCTCACTTCTAAGCGCTCCACCAGTCCTCACGGTCTCGCTTCAACGCCCTTAGAACGCTCTCCTACCACAGAATCAATGGTTCTGTCCACAGCTTCGGTGATCTGTTTAGCCCCGGTAAATTTTCGGCGCAGGGTCACTCGACTAGTGAGCTATTACGCACTCTTTAAATGATGGCTGCTTCTGAGCCAACATCCTAGTTGTCTGAGCAACCCCACATCCTTTTCCACTTAACAGATACTTGGGGACCTTAGCTGGTGGTCTGGGCTGTTTCCCTCTCGACTACGGATCTTATCACTCGTAGTCTGACTCCCGGACGTGAATCAATGGCATTCGGAGTTTATCTGAATTCGGTAACCCGAGAAGGGCCCCTCGTCCAAACAGTGCTCTACCTCCATGATTCCTCGTGTCCGAGGCTAGCCCTAAAGCTATTTCGGAGAGAACCAGCTATCTCCAGGTTCGATTGGAATTTCTCCGCTACCCACACCTCATCCCCGCACTTTTCAACGTACGTGGGTTCGGTCCTCCAGTGCGTATTACCGCACCTTCAACCTGGACATGGGTAGGTCACCTGGTTTCGGGTCTACGACCCCATACTTATTCGCCCTATTCAGACTCGCTTTCGCTGCGGCTCCGCCTTTTCAGCTTAACCTCGCATGGAATCGTAACTCGCCGGTCCATTCTACAAAAGGTACGCCATCACCCATTAACGGGCTCTGACTACTTGTAAG